>CBDVAP010000032.1:0-23937 GCA_965372015.1 uncultured bacterium
TAGCGGGTGTTGGCCAGCGATAAAACCGAGACAAAGCGGGAATTGGGTACGTGGCGCCACTGGGCGCTGTGGGTGGTGTTGCCCCAATTCAGATCCATCCCCAGACCGCCATCGTCTTCCTCAATCTCTATGAAAGCAAAGTCCCGGCCCTGATAAGTGGCCAGTATCAGGCGGTCGGTAGGGGAGAAGTTATAGATGACTTTACCGTGCAGGTCCCGGAAGTAGTAGGAGCCCAGGGGATCCTGGTCCTTGTACCAATAATACAGGTTGGCCAGTTGGTCGTAGTATGTGCGACGCCAGGCCAGCATCCAGGAGCCGTTGAGAATGGGGCCTTCCAGCAGCAGCTTACTGCTTAACAGACTGATTTCCCCCTGGGCCTGGCTCAGGTTCCAATAACGGCCCAGCTGGGAATTCTCGAAAAAGCGTCCCCCCTTTGAATTGCCCTCCTTGGATGTGATCTCCAGGACGGAGGAATTACGGTTGCCGTACTGGCCGGGGAAGCCACCGGCCATGAACTCGGCCTCAGCCAAGGCATCGGCGTTGAAGGTGGAGAAGATGCCCCCCAGGTGGAAAGGATTGTAAACCTCAATACCGTCCAACAGGATCAGGTTCTCGTCGGGGCTACCACCGCGCACTACCAGGGCCGAGGAAAAGTCGTTGGTGGCGCGCACCCCGGGCATCAGCTGCAAGGTGCGGAACAGGTCGGCCTCTACCAGGGCCGGGGTGGCCTTGATCTCCCGCAATGAGAGGTTCACCCGGCTGGCTTCCACTACCTGCTCAAAGCGGACGCGATCGGCGGTGACTGTTATGCCCTCGGTACTGATGGCTTCCACGGCCAGCTCCAGGTCCAGTCGCAGGTCGGCGCCGGGGGTCAGATCCAGCTCCTGCATGTTGGTCTTGTAACCGAGCATCATCACTTTTAAACGATAGTACCCGGGTGGGATGTCCATGATGAGGTATCGGCCGTGTACATCGGAAGCCGCGCCCAGGCCGGTGCCCTCCAGGACTACGTTGGCATACCGGAGCGGTTCTCCCGACCCGGCATCACGCAGGTAGCCGGAGACCCGCCCCAAATCTTGAGCGGCAACCGGGCCCGGCCCGGCCAGGACCGCCAGCATCAGGCCGAGGGTAAACAGGTGCTGGGGAAGCCGTCTCAGATTGCGTTTTGTGATCTTTGGATTGATTAATAGCATTTTAATATCGCCGTCCCGGTGAGAGGGAATAAGGTTGTTTGAGAATTTAGACCGGTCGGCTAGCGAAATGGTTGTCAAGTTTTTTTTGCTGGTCGTAATAATGTGTTGTTGGGCAAGGAAATTAACCGGCTGGGCCGGACTGCGGCCAGTAGTTTGCCCCCGGCCTGGTGGGCAGAAAATGGTGCGGCTAAGAACGGTAGTCCCAATCTAAGGCTGTTCCCGTTGACCGCAAAGGCCCTGTTGGTTTTAGCGGGCGCTAGCCAGGCGGCTGGGCCAGGGTCACCGTGAGCCACAAGTCCAGCGGCTCAGGCCGGTGTCCGCCAGGACCACGCCCACCACCCGACCGGCTACCGCGACCACCTTGCCCGGCGCCACCCATTCCGGGTGGCCGCATGCCACCGGTGTGCCTACCACCCGGCCGGCCGCCGCGAGCGAAAGCGGGGGTCTCCAGACCGATGCCCAGGCGGCCATCGTCGACCAGCAGGTCCAGGGGCCAATTCGGGCCGGCCATCAGCGGGATTTTCAACTCGTAGCTCAAACCATAGGGATCAGCGGTGATCATCACCGCCAGATCACCATTGCCACCTGCGGGAAACACCCGGGTGTCACTCTTGCCGGGACCGACGATCTCCACCTGGTCCAGGGCCAGGGCCATTGGTTCCCACAAGCGGCCGGGTTCATCGGCGGGATCCCACTGGGGCCGGGCGGAAACACCCTGCCAGGGACCGATGGGGAACCTGATCCCCACCCGTTGCTTGCGCCTACCCTGGGGATCGAGCCAGACGGTAAAGCCGCCCATCATGATCCGGCGGGATAAGCCGGGGTCATTGACGGACAGGGCCAGGTACAGGTGGTGGTCGTCGTTGGTGATGCCTACCGCCAGGGGGGCGGGCTGCATCGGGGTCAGGCCGGCGGGCCAGTCGGTGAGCTCACCGTCAATGACCATAGCTGCGGTACGCCAGACGCTATCAACCTGCTTTGTACGGCAGCCGGTGATGATTGCCAGGGCGGTGAGCAGGGCCAGGGCGCGAATAATCGGGGCACTTAGTGGCATGGGGCGGTCTCCTTTGTGGCTGTTGACGCTACTAAGGTAGACGCGCGGTGGGGCGGGAGGTTAAGGGGGGGCTGACCCAGCCGGTCTCACCGATCCCCGGCCTGCTTATAACCCACCAGGGGATCCAGGATTTTCCAGGCGGTTGAGTGGTACCCGGGCCGGGCGGTGGCATAAATCCGGGCTGCCCGGGTCTGTCCGGCGGGAGTGGCCTGTAGCGCGCGATAAAGCGGAACCAGGAACTTGAGCCGTCCCACGGTTGTGAGGAATTCATCCAGCGTGGGATAGGCTGGTGTATATTGATTGAGGATCGAAAGCCGGAGCCAATCGAACTTGATTTCGGCATTGCCAGTATGGGTAAGGTGAAACCTGGAGTCCAGCTGACCCAGGCGGTCCGCGCCGATATGGCCCGGCAGCTGCCGAAGGAACTGCAGCCAATGATGGGTGGTCCAATCGGTGGTGTCCAGCTGGGCGGCCGGCATCCCGGTGGTGAACTCCGCCGCCTGGCGCCCGATAGCTGCCAGCACGGGCGAGTCAAAGCGGGGAAAGGGGGCCGGCAAGCCAGGTGAGTACACCCAGCCCGCCACGTTCAAACTCTCCGCCAGCGCCGGGTCCCCCTGGATCAGGTGGGCATCGAGATATTCCAGAAAACCCTCGGTGGACATACTTTCAAAGGCGAAGGTATCGAAATAGCCGGCCAGGAATTTATCCCAGCGTTCCCGGCCCAACTGCTGCTCAAGGTTGAGCAGGAAAAATCGACCCTTGTCATAGGCCATGCTGGTGAAACTGGAATCGGGGTCGCGGCCCGCCATGTCCACCTTCAATCTGCTGTCGGGATGGTCCCAGCCATAACGGTCTAGCTCCTCGCGCAGTTCTCCCATCCCCAGGGTGGTGAGCATCTGTTCATATTCATGGCCATAGACCACCTCCATGATGCGGTGCTCGAAATAGACCGTAAACCCTTCGTTCAGCCACAGGTCCTCCCAGCTGGCATTGGTCACCAGGTTCCCGGACCAGGAATGGGCCAGCTCGTGGGCGATCAGGGCTGTCAGCGAGCGGTCACCGGCCAGCACGGTGGGGGTGGCGAAAGTCAGCCGGGGATTCTCCATGCCCCCAATGGGGAAACTGGGCGGCAGGACCAGCAGATCGTAGCGGCCCCACTGATAATCGCCATACAAGGCCTCGGCGGCCGCCAGCATGGTCTCGGTTTCGGCGAATTCGTAGGCCGCCTTTTCGATTACCTGCGGTTCAGCATAAACACCGGTGCGGGGGCCCAACGATTGGAACTCCAGATCGCCCACCGCCAGGGCCACCAGGTAGGACGGTATCGGCTGGGGCATGTTGAAATGGTAGACACCATCATCCGATTTAGCCTGCGGGTTTTCGGCGCTCATGAGCGCCAGCAGTCCGGCCGGGACGGTGATTGTGGCCCGGTAGGGGAAACGGACCCCCGGCGTGTCCTGGCAGGGGAAAAAGGAGCGCGCCAGTACCGGCTCCGACTGGGTATATAGGAAGGGTGTTTTGCGGCCGGCGGTCTGGGCCGGCTCCAGCCAATCCAGGGCGGAGTATCCCGACCGGGTGGAGTAGTGAATCACCACAGTTTTCGTGCGCAGTTGCAAGTCAATGGCCAACGGTTGCCCTAAATAGGGTTCGACACTGCCGATAGAATAGGTGGCTTCCGAATTCCCCGGTTGCAGTACCACCCGCTCGATATCCAGATTATTTATATCCAGGACCAGCTGCGTGGCCCCTGAGGCAATCTCCAGGTCCCAGGCTGCCGATCCATGGACCACGTGTCGGTCGAAATCGACAGTCAGGTCGAGGGCCAGTTCGGTCACCCGGGCTTCCCAGGGCCGGGAGAAGGAGTGGGGATCGTCGAAGGTAGTAGCGTCGGTATGGGTAGTCCGGCCGCAGGATTGACCGCCAACCAGCATAACAGCAAATAATACTGCAGCATAAACAGTTGCTGCCCGCAAGGCCCGGT
Source organism: uncultured bacterium (assembly GCA_965372015.1). Lineage (GTDB taxonomy): Bacteria > Fidelibacterota > Marinisomatia > SCGC-AAA003-L08 > TS1B11 > JACZSB01. The sequence goes on from CBDVAP010000032.1 coordinate 4,229, forward strand.
GGCGGATCTGGCGTGCCAGGGTAGTGAACGAGGAGGAAGAATCAGCCATTAGTGTTCCTTTTGTGAATCGGCCAATTTGGCGAGGATTAGGCGGGATTGCAAGGTGGGATACCTATTGGGGATCACACCAGCCCGGATGAAGAATTTGTCACTGCGGCAAAGGGATTGAATTTTGCCGCAACCGGATGGAAATTAGTGTGCTGCTGGAAACAGGTAAACAAACGGGGAGTTAGAAATGGCTAGATTGATCCGCAATCCCACTCAAGTCAAAGCTGCCGATAATAAGCCGAAGGTGATCGAAGAGTTCATTGGCCGGGTAAACTCGGGAACGGAGGGAGTCAGCATTGCCTGGATGCGCAGCCCGGCCGGCTGGGTGGAGCCCCGCCAAACGCCGGAATTTACCGAGTATACGGTGGTGCTCAACGGTACGCTGCGGGTGGAAACCGACAACGAAACATTCGATGTGGCGGCGGGCCAGGCGGTGATCGCTCCCCAGGGAGAGCGGATAGGTTACAGCACTCCGTTCGAAGGGGGGGCGGAATATATTGCGGTCTGTATCCCGGCCTTCGCTCCCGAGATAGTCCATCGCGATGATTAGGTTAATTAGGAGCGCCCGATTCGGGGTGGGTAGCTCGCTTTCAGCGCTTGATGGATGAGAATGGATGGCCCAGGACTACGCAGAGGCTTAGCTTTTAGTAGAGCTTGGGTGACGAGGGTGCTAATTTTGCCCTTCTATGGCAGTGAAGCCAGCTGATGAGAGGTGATACCTGTACGTTTATGGATTGTCCACTTATTATTTGGGGACAGCCGACCGGATAGCCACTGTTGGAGGATGAACGATTTATGCCGCTTTACATGGATATACACGAGGTCCCAGGTGCTACAGAAGAAAATTTGGCCAAGGGCCACCTGGCGGATATTGCCCTTCAGGATCAGTACGGGGCCACCGTTCATACTTATTGGTTGAATAAGGAGACCGACACCCTCAATTGCCTTATTGAAGCGCCCAGCACTGAACAGGCCAATGCATTGCATCGGGCTGCACATGGTATGGAGGCTAAAAAATTGATTGAGGTCAACGAGGTGGTGGTCGAAGCCTTTCTCGGTCGCATTGACCAGACCGCGGCGGCTATGGACCCCGCAACCACCCAAACCGGCTCCACGCTCCGTATTATCTTATTCACCGATATGGTCGGCTCCACCCGAATGACCCAGGAATTAGGTGACGCGGCGGCTATGGAGGTTCTGCAGGTCCACGACACCATTGTTCGAGGTGCGCTCGAGCAGCAGGGGGGGCGCGAAGTCAAGCATACCGGCGATGGTATCATGGCCTCATTCGTCTCGGTGGCCGGGTCGATAAACTGTGCCATCGATATACAGCGGGGCATAAGCGATAATAACCAGACCGATGCCAAACATGATCTCCAGGTGCGAATCGGGCTTTGCGCAGGCGAGCCGGTGGAAAAGAATCAGGACCTGTTCGGTACGTCAGTACAATTGGCGGCGCGCATCTGCGATCATGCCGCTGCAGAAGAAATTCTGGTGGCGCACACCGTTCAGGAACTGAGCGCTGGTAAAGGATTTAGATTTGGCAAGCCGGACGAGATTTTGCTAAAGGGGTTTGCTACGCCAACCAAGATAAGCTCGGTTATCTGGCAGGGCAACTAGACCGGGACTATGGAGGCCCGATAGAGCACAGCTCGCGTTTAGCGGCTGGTGGATGAGAATGGCTGGAGCCAGGCGGGATTCCTCCGCTTGCTGCGGGGTCCGAGTTAATCTCAGTGGAAGCGGGGCGAATCCACCAGTGGGCGGACATTTCCAGTTAAAGCCCCCAAAGGTCTCGTCGAGATCGCCACACCCCGTCCCGATGTCTCGGGACGGAGTTCGCGATGACAGGAAGCGGATAGTGCTGGGCCGGGTGGATTCGAACCACCAATCGTCCGGTTAACAGCCGGATGCATTGCCAATTATGCTACGGCCCATCTAGCCGGCCCCACCGGAGGCCGGAATGCTATAAAACATCGGCTATTGCCGTCTAAAATTAACAGCAAAGGTTGTGCCATGCTGTAGTGGTTTTTTTATGAGCGCCGGCGCTGCTAGCGCAGGAAGGTGGTGGAATATTTCAGCAGCAGGGTGCGCTCGCTGAAGAGGGGCAGGGCCGGCTGCCCCCGTTCACGGTCGGTATTGAGCAGGTCATTGTAGACCAGGTACAGGTCGGTGCCTTCCCGAGGGTTATAGCGCAGCCGCAGATTGACGCCCACCTCGTGGTCGGCGCTGTTGGATTGAACGAATGCACTGATCGACAACCGGGTGCTAAAGGCCACCTTGGCGCGCAAACCTAACAGGTGCACCGTAAAGGTCTGGTCGCGATCGGGGAACCAGCCGCTGCTAAAGTTGTAGCTCCCGCTTAGACTCAGATGGGGAGAGACTGTCCATTCAGGGTTGGCGCCCATAGCCAGCTGCCAGCCATCGTAAAATGGGCCGGTGGTGGCGAAGATGCCGGTTCGCAGCAGCCGGCCCATGGGGGTCTGGTAGTAGCCGCCGATATCGTAAAACCGGTATTGGCCGGGTGGCACATGAGTCGCTTCAGGGAGCTCCAGAATATCGGGGAGGTCTTCGTATAGCCCTTTGGCCCAGGCCTTGCCGAAAGCCCCAGCCTTGCTCGTGTAGTCCCAGGCTGGCCCGGCTTCCAGCGATTCCAGGGCCCTATCGCTGTTGCGATAGAAGGTGGAGAACTCCAGCAACAGGGTATGGCGGTAGGTGGGAGAATCTTTGCCGGGCATCCAGGAATAGGAAATGTTGTTCCCCAGGCGGAAATAGTCGTGACGGGTTTCAAACCCCATGCGGGGCAGGTAATCGGGACCACTGCGGCTAAAGCCGAAGTTATAGCCAAACCCGGCGTTACCCCGGTTATCCCAATCCAGGCGGATACGGCCGGCATCCAGCGTAGAGACGGTGCTTTGGTAGTCGCTATCGATGGTCTGGGCCCAGTTGAAGATCAGGTAATCGTCACCCACGACCCGCACAGTACCGTCCAGGCCCAGACCGTAGTTGTAACCGCCGTTCCTATCGATGCGGCTGGTAAGCATGCCCCCTAGATAGGAGTTTTCATTAAATACTTGTCGCCGGAGCCTTAATACGCCGAAATTTTCAGAAGGTACCCTAACGGTATCACCTTCGCCGGGGTGGAAAGTGGCCTGGGCGGTCTGCATATCCAGGGCACCCAGATCCCAATTGCCGATGCGGCCCACCAGCCGGATGCCACCGATAATGGGCACGGACCGGAAGTCATCATCGCCAATATCGTAGAGGCCGATGTTGCGGCTGTAGAACAGGCGATTGGGTCCACCGGTGCGAAAATCGAAGACGCTGGACCGCTCCTGGAAGAACAGCCGTTTTTCCGGGAAAAACAGGGAGAAACGGGTCAGGTTGATCTGCACTTCGTCGGTCTCCACCTGGGCGAAATCGGTATTCAGCGTCAGGTCCAGGGTCAGGTTGCTAGTGAGGCCGTATTTGACATCCAGGCCCCCGCTTTGCTTGTTTTGGTTATTCAATTGATAGTCGGAGCCGCTATTATTGAGTACCTGCTCCCGCCCCAGGCCGCCCAGAACATAGGGGGTGACGTACACCGGACTGCGGCTGAAAATCCCCTCAAGGACGATGTCTTGGGAAATAGAAGGCTTGAGGAAACCCCAGTTCCACTTTGGATCGATGGGCGGATAGCTGATGGTTTCGTTCTTGCGGGCTATATAGCGCCAGGTAAGTAATCCCATCACCACCTGGCCGTCGTTGTCCTGAAAGCGGAGGCTGGAAAAGGGAATGCGCATCTCAGCAAACCAGCCCTCCTCCGTGCGGACCACCGCCACATCCCAGAAAGTATTCCAACTGCTGTTGATAGGGAACCCTTCGTCGGATTCGGCATCATTGTAAATAGCCCAATCCACCCGCATACCTGCCGGATTGGTAACGAACCCCAGGGCGTTCTCGTTGTCGTTGAAGGTGTCCAGGATGACACCGAAACCGTCTTCGGCAGGGGTCATGCCATCCCGTTCCAGGGCGTTCCCGTGAATGCCGGAGGGGTCGGAATCGTAGAAGCGGCCGGCGGCGTAAATGAAATCGTCATCGTAGGCGATCCGAATTTCAGTTCTTTCGGTGGGAGTGTCGAGGTAAGTGGGTGATGACATTACCAGTGGCAGTGGCGTAATATCCTCCCAGGCGGCCTCGTCGCTGAGGCCATCCAGCGTTACGGCGCCGGTGAGTCGTGGCAGGGGGACCGCGGCGGTTCCCTGGGCGGATAGCGGGACTGCCGTCCAGAGGAAAGCCAATATTACGACCGATAGCCAACGGTGCTTGCCACGATCCTTACCGATAGGGGAGCGGAAATAATTTTGAATAGTTGGGAACATTTGGTTGCGTAAAACGCTGATATTACTGGTGGATGCAGCCTGGTCGTTAAGCGAACAGAGTCACAAAGCTGGCGAACAGCTCGCGGTTGAAGTGGTGCAGCATTTCATTCCTCATGACTTCCAGGGCCTCGAAGGGCGGCAGCTTTTTCTTGTAGGCCCGGGTGGAGGTAAGGGCGTCGTAAACATCGGCAATGCTGCAGATGCGTCCATATAGATGGATTTCATCTTTGCTAAGGCGCAGGGGGTAGCCTGAACCGTCTTCCCTTTCGTGGTGCTGCATGACAATCACACCGCATTCCCTGGTGAGCTGGTTGGCATCTGCCAGGAGTTTGTTGCCTCTCGACGGGTGGTCACGCATCAACTGCCATTCGTCAGGGGTTAGACGGTCGGGTTTGTTGATCAGTTGGGCCGGGACGTCGCACTTGCCCAGGTCATGGAGGAAGAAACCGGCGCCCAATTCCTGCATGTCGTGCTCATGGGTGCCCTTGAAGACTGCCTTGGCCAGCAACACCGAGAACAGGCCCACATTGACCGAGTGGGTGTAGGTGTAATAGTCGTGGGAAGTGATCTGACTGAGGGCATCGGCGGTATCGTCATCGGCCAGGATGTGGTCCACCGTGGTGTAGATCATTTTCTTGCCACTGAGGATGTTCTCCGCACTGGGCTCCTCCAGGATGGTATCCATCATCCGGATGGAATGGGTGTACACCGCCTCGGCTTTTTTCCGAGGTGGCAATTTCTGATCCTCGATCGCCGCCCGCAGTTCATCGGAGATTTGCTCCAGGGGCTTGAAATCGACCGGCACTTCAGCCGGCTTGCTAAGGTGAGCGGCATATTCGCGTTCATAGGCGGCTTGCTTCCCCTCCAGCTCCTGCACCACAGCCGGGTCGCTGCGGTCCAGGTCCACCATCACCGAGCGGAACCCGGATTTGATAACCCTGGCGATCTGCTTGGGGGACTGGAGTTTGAAAGCGGGCCGCAGGAAAGAATGCTTCAACCAGGAACCACCCAGGTTGATGAACATGCCGACTTTAAGGTCCTTGGTGTCTACTTTCTTATTCATTATCCCAATAGTGGTCAATTCTGCCGGGCAGCCGGCAATAACTATACCGGGCCTGTCCAGGGTTCAGCAGGTAGCGAAAATGCCGGCCCAATTTAAGGTAGAGCGGCACCCAAAGGGATGGTTCCGGCGCTAGTGGGCCGCTTTTAACAGGGTGGAAAGGGTTTCGGCCGGCCCGAGCGGAAACACTGGTGGTCCCCGCTCTAATCGGCCAGCCCTTCCAAGGCCTCCTGGGCCTCCTTGCGCACAATAAAGGCCCGGTCCCAGCGGTTGCGGTGGTCCAGCCCGGCCACTCGCTGGCACACCAGCTCGAACTGTTGACCCTGCTCTGAACTGAGTAACCCTCCAGCCTCCATTTTACTGAGGGTGCGAATGGTCTTGGCCCGAATAGTGGCATGCGGGTCGGAGAGGCAGTGGAACAGTTTTTCCCAGATGGCATCCCGCCTATCGGTGGCGATATGCTTATCGTCGATCAGCTCCATGGTTTTACCCAAGGCCCTGATGGCCGAGTCGCGCACTTCCAGGTGGTGGGAATCCACGGCCTGAATCACGTCGGGCAGCACCGCCAGGATGGCCCGGTCCTTGATTTTCCCCAGGGCGTAGAGCGCATATGATTGTTTATAAGGATCGTCCGAATGCCGGTAGAGTTCGATCAAGTGCGGGATGGCCGCCACGCCGATCCCGCCCAGCACTTTGGCAAACGACAGATTGGCCTTCATGTCCGAATTATCGAAGGCGTCCATGATATACGGTATAATATCGGCCCCGGCTTCAACCAATAGCTCGACAGCCAGGTCCACGGCGGGTTGCAGATCGGGCCGCTCGTAGTGGTCGATGAAGAATAGGCTGCCCACCGTATCGACTACCTGTAGCAGGTCATCGCGCCCGAACTCACCGATCCCCGCTCTAATCCCATCCAGGCCGGCCATGATCGTTTCCAGGTCATGCCCGGCGATTTTTTGCAGGTCCTTTTGCAGCTTGCCGTCCATCTCATCCTCAGTGGGTTAAATAGCGCAATTTTGCCGGCCGGTCATCGGGAGCCGGGTACTGAAAATACGCATCTATGGGGGCGGGCGCAAGTAGTGCTGGCCCCACGCCGGTTGGCCCATATCCGTCTCACCGGGGTTTCATTTGCCGCCGGGCACCGATAAATTTACCGGTCGCTGGGGTGGATCGGGGACGAAAATAGCCACCCGGGTGCTTACATTATGACCGAGACCGATCACTATTACGATCTGATTATTGTGGGGGCCGGACCGGCCGGAGCGGCGGCGGCGCTGTATGCGGCCCGTGAGGGACTCAGCACACTGCTGTTGGATAAGGAATCATTCCCACGGGAAAAAGTCTGTGGTGACGCGTTGTCGGGCAAATCGGTGGACGTGCTGAGGGAGCTGGACCTGCTGGACCAGGTGCGTCAGCTTCCGGGCGCGGCCATCAGCCGGATCATATTTTCCAGCCCTGACCGGACCGAGCTGGTCATCCAGTTGGGGAACAGCGAGCTGGAAAACGTCCCGGAGGGCTTCGTCATCCGCCGGCGCATATTCGACCGGTTCATGTTCGACCAGGCCCGGCAGGCGGCCACCAAAACCGTGGAGGGCTTCACCGTTACCGACCTGTTGCAGAAGGACGGCCGGGTGTGCGGCGTGCGTGGTCGTAGCGGCGATGGGGGCGAGGAACAGTTTCGCGGAGGGGTGGTGTTGGGGGCCGACGGCTATAAGTCGATTGTGGCCCGCAAGACCGGCAACTACCGGCACCAGCCCAGGCATTGTATTGCCGCCCTGCGCCAGTATTACCAGGGTGTGGCCGGCCTGACGGACCAGATCGAACTTCATTTCGTCGATGAGATCATCCCCGGCTATTTCTGGATTTTCCCCCTGGAAAACGGCTCGGCCAACATCGGCCTGGGGATGCCGCACTCGGCCATCAAAAAGCAGGGCCGAAACTTAAGGCAGGACTTGCAGGCCCTGATCGAAGGGCCCCAGTTTCGGGAGCGATTTGCCCACGCCGAACCCCAGGAACCAGCCGTCGGATGGAACCTGCCAGTGGGCAGCACCCACCGCCGCGCTCACGGCCACGGCTACCTGCTGCTGGGGGACGCCGCCGGTCTGATCGACCCCTTCACCGGCGAGGGGATCGGCAATGCCCTCTACTCGGCCCGCTACGCCGTGGCGACGGCGGCTCAAGCCCTGGGGGACGGCGACGTAAGCGCTCGAGCCCTGGAACGCTACGACCAGCAGCTGTGGGGCGCTATCGGCCCGGAGCTGAGCATCAGCACCAAGCTGCAGAAGATCGGCCAGTGGCGGCCACTACTGAATTTTGTCATCCGCAAGGCAGCCCATAATCCGGCGGTACGCAACGCCATCGCCGGGATGATCGCCAACGAAATCCCCAAGGCCAAACTGACCAATCCCCTGTTCTACCTGCGGCTGCTGCTAAGCTGAAACGGGTGCACTGGAGCGGGGAGGGATTAAGAGTAACCGCCAAGTACGCCAAGTACGCCAAGGAAGAGGAAACTCGGAACTCGTAACTCGAATCTTCTCTTCAATCATCAATCGAGAATCTACAATTCCCCCTGTTGTTCGCCTGGTGCGTGAAGAAGAGCATTCAGCCTTCAGCCATTAGCATTCAACAAGAGAGATTCCTCACTACATTCGGAATGACAAGGTGGTGTGTGCTGTCGTTCGCCGACTGCGCCCCGCCGTCGGGACAAGCGGGCAAGGCCGTACCAGCCCTATGGCCGGACGCGGTCGCTGATCATCTGCTGCAGTTTCGGCCGCACCCTGGTGACCCAGCCACTACCCAGGCTATGGACTTCCGTTAACACCTCAATGGAGACAGCCTTGTAGGCCTGGTTGTGTATGGTGTATTCATCCAGGATCATTCGCAGGCTGTTGAACAGCAGGTCGATGCCGGCGAAATAGTACCGGCTGTGAACACTTGACCGGATTACCGTGGAAACGGAATCAAATCCGGTGGCCGTTACCTTACCCATGACGATCTTTTTCCGCACGATATGGTTACTGAAAGCGGTCAGTTCCAGGCGTATTTTTTTCAGGCCCGGATTATTTTTCTCCAGTAGTTGCAGCGCCTGCTCATTGAGTTGCGCCGCAGCTGTCTGTTGTTCTTCATCAGGCAATTCCGAGTTATAGAGCAGATTCGAGAGCTTTTCTTTTCTGCGTCCGGAGGCGTTGCCATAGTGCATCAAACTGCCGATCTCGTAGAGAACTCCAATCAGCCCATAGAGGTCGGCACACAGATTGGCGCTGAGTAGCCTCAAGGCCGCCACCGAGGTGGTAACGGCCGACTCAAGCAGATAAAGGTACGCCCTGATCTGGACCTGTTCCGGCTGCGGCAGGGCCGCCAGGCGCTCCTGTTCCAGGCCCATGCGGGACATCAGTTTATAGATTTTATCGAAATATTCGATTACGAAATCGAATTGCTCGATGAATTTCTTTTCATTGAGAGCACACAGAGATAGTGCCGTTCCGATAGCACTCATGGCATTGCCCTTGCGTTTAAGGGTTTATACTGATTTCAGCCTAGACCCTCCTGAATAGGGTCGTTTTCTTCGGCAGCTCGTTGAGGTTGTAATCTAACCGCCAAAGACGACGATAGGAAGATTAATCGGCAGGCTGACTATCTAGAGAGGGCAAGTCCACCTACCCCTCCATCAGCGGGGCATGGGTCCGGTAAGTCAACCAGCATGGAACTCAGCGCCGCCGGGCAGGTGGCCCACAGGCAGACCCGCCCCAGCCGGTGGGCTTATATCCCGGCGCGGGCAATCAGGGCCTCCAGATATCTGGATTTGACCTGTTTGCTGGCGAGGGCTTGTTTGATAGGGGGCAGCTTCAGGATCACTCCCAGCACAGCCGCCAGGGCGCGATGAGACCACAAAACCCGGTTATCGAAAATCAGATGGTGCAGCTGCCCGCGCTCGATGGCCATGACGACGGTTCGGTGGACCCCGTTGAGGGGCGTGATCACACGTTTTCCCCGGGCCACCAGGCGAATGTCCCCCTTAGTACAGGCCGGGACACAAAGACCGCAGCCCAGGCAGATATCAGCATTCAGCCGGGCCAATTTCATTCTAGGCCGGGCCGGATTATTCGCGGTCACCAGGGTCATGGCCTCCACGGGACAGACATTCACGCACTTCCCGCAACCGTTGCAGTCATCCGTATCAATCTCAGGCAGGAAATTAGTGGTGTGTACCGGATTCAGGACCGCAAAACGCCGGGCGGCAAGCATGGCTTCGCAGCAACATCCACAACAGTTACAGATAAAATTGACGCTTTCCCGGACATTTTCGCCAAACTGAACCAGCTGATTTTCGTAGGCCTGCTGCAACAGGTCGAGCCCCTCGGCCGTATCAACCCGGCGCGCATGACCGTATTTGATCAAGGAGGCGGCTGAGTTGTTGAAGGTCATACAGATATCCATGGGAGCATCACATGCCCGGTTGACATGCATCATCTTGTGCCGGCAGTAGCACATGCCGACAGCCATGTGAGCGGCGGTTTTGATGATTTGGGTAGCCCGCTCGTAATCGAGAACGTAAAGGGCGTTTTCGTCGGATAACGAGGGTTCGTGCACATAAGTCCGGCCCAGTTGCGTCTCGCCTCGGGTGAAAAGGTCGCGGATAAAATCTTCCTCCACATTCAGATACTCAAAGAAAAGTTCGCTCAGCAGTTTCTGATCGATATCCGTCCTGATGCGCATCATGGAAAACTCGAAGAAACCGGCCATGGGCGGCGGCAGCGCATAGACCGACTCGCCATTCTGCTCAATATCCACCAGGATTGCCCGGCCCGCCAGCTCGTCCAGCACTTTCCGGGTGCCCGCCAGGTCCATTTTCCAGATTCGGCCGGCGGTGTGCACCGAAAAGGGCTTAATGGGCAGCAGGGAGACCAATTCCGCTTCCCGCTCACTGAACAGCATCTTGAGTATCTTGAATAACAGCTGCGACGGCGGCGCCCCCTGGGGATGCCGGTTCAGCCGCTCCGTTAACCTGGAATATGCCGACTTGGTAGTTCGATGGGCCATACTAACGCTCCTCGATCTTCACTGACCAGGTGTAAAGTACAGGGCTGTGCCGCACTGATCAAGAATTAGTTATTGCGCTTTGATTCGGGGACTACGCACTGAACAGGGCCACGGGGCCGCTGAGAGGCATACAGGGCCGCCCTTTAAGTGCTAAGTGATAAACGGTAACAGGTCGGACAGTTGGTCCAGGGCGCCGATGCGATTATCTGTCGGGCCCGGCAACGCCTCTGGGTCGGTATACCCCCAACGGGCCAAGAAACTGCGGGCGCCGGTGGCGGCTACCTGCTGGACATGGTGCGGATTATCATCCACGAAGATAAAGTTTTGGGGCGGGCAATCAGCCTGCCGGGCCAGAGACAGCAGGGCCTGGGCCTTGTCCATGCCGCGCTCCTTGGTCCACAGGTGAGAAGGGGGGATACCCAAGTCCCAGACCCGGTTGAAATAGCGGATCGACTCGCGGTCCTTGGAGGTGATGATGAACAGCGGCAACCGGCCCTTGATCTGCTCCCAACCGTCAATAAACTGAGGGTACCTGCGGTTCAGTGCGAGCCAGCGGCCGGGGTCGGCGGAGCGCAGTTGCCCGCGGGCCTTGAAAAACAACGGCTCGAAAGCAGCCAGGCTAGCCGCCTCCGCCTGCAGTTTTAGTCCAAACCGGGCTCGATCAACTGCTCCGGGCTGGTGGTAGGTGAAATGGATCAGCGCCCAGAATTCAGGAGCGCTATGGGCCAGGTGGCGCAACCGCCGGAAACGCTCCACCGCCGACCGGTCAAGGGCCTTGAAATCGGTGAGCGGTTGCTGCTGGCCGTTGAGCAGGCGCCAGGCGTTCAGGGCGGTCAGGTGGCACTCGTCCACGCTATCGCAGATCACGCCGTCGAAGTCCAGGGCCAGGTGGGTTTGCATGGGGCTGAGTTTAGCCGTAGCGGCGGGCGGGGGCAACCGGTGGCTTTAGTGGCAGTGGCGGTGGTAGTGGCCGCAGCAACACGCCAAACCAGTACAGCTTTGGGTTCACGATTGCACCTAAAGCCCCCCACGATAGCCCCTCAAATGCCTCACCAAAGTCTAGCTTCTACCTCTGGCGGAAAACCTTTTGGCGCCTGCAAGGTCCGCCATTATTGGAATCGCCGCCGTTGCCATGTTAAACTAGTACCCCGATAATGTTCGCACAGAATCTGAGGCTGCCGTTGGGAGACTCCCGACGTGGGAGTTTGGTGGCCTGTACCGGGGGCGTAGTGATAAAATCAACGCGTCTCTCTCTGATAGGATTATTCGCAGCAAGTTTGAAAATAAATAATTACCGATGATTTATCACTTTCCGGCCTCGATTACGCGCTGGCCGTCCCTGGCCCGGCCCCTGATGGGGATGGTCCTGCTTTCTATGCTGGGTTGCGACTGGCTGGAGGAGCTACCGGACCAACCGCCGCTGTCCAATACGCCGCCCGAGACTTACCTGAGCGTTACAACCGATGCGGTCATCTATGCCACTATCGACTATGTGGACTGTTCCACCGGCGGTTGCGACACAGTCTGGACCTACTATTTCGAAGGGGATACCAATCTCCCCGCCGATGGGTTGGACACCCTCCAACACGCTCTACAAACTACCCTGACCAGCAGGCAAACGTTGCATTGGTGGGGGGAGGACCCTGATGGGGATGTGATCGGCTATTACATCCGCTGGAATACCCAAAGCGGCTGGGCCACCACAACCGCTGAGGACAGCACTTTTATCGTGCCCATCCGCCAGGATTCCAACCTGTTTTCTTTCGCGGTCAAGGCCATTGACAACGACAGCCTGGTGGACCTCACTCCGGCCACCCTGGTGTTGCCGATCAAAAATACACCACCGGTGGTGGCCTTCCGCTACCGGAGTAATCCCATCGTCGCCAACCCGCAGGTAGTGCACCGGACGTACCCCACCCGGACCTTCATCTGGGACGTATCCGACGCCGATGGCCGGGAGACGGTGGACAGCATCTATTGGGCCCTGGATGATACCACCAGTTGGAACGCCCTGGATGCGATGGCCTATAGCAGCATTACTCTGGCGGACAGCGCCACCCCATTTGCACTGGACGGAATCGGAAGTGTCTTCCTGACCGATCTATCCGATACTACCCACATCTTCTATCTCAAGGCCAAAGACATTGCCGGGGCTGAAAGTCCCGTCATCCAGTTCCCCGATACCCTGGACGAGAGCACGCCTGATACTTGGCGGGTGATCCCGGTGGTGGGCGAAGTGCTGCTGGTCGATGATTTCGTCGATGACCAGCTAAACAATTATGCTCTAAACTGGTACCAGAGTATTCTTGATACTATTCCGGGCGTAGGGGCTGGGAATTATTCGGTTTGGAAAATCGGTGAGGATCTACCTTATTCCGGAACGGATGTGCTGGCAACCTTGTCCTATTTCAAATACATAGTCTGGTTCGCGGCTATCTCCGGGACGGAGACTTATGATGAAGCCAGTAATTCCATTTACCGCTTTCTGCAGAGCGGCGGCCACCTGTGGATCAATGTGACCGAGCTTAGTGATACCACCCTGATCTGGTTTCCCTTCGATTCAAAAACTGGGGTGAATCCTGTTGGCCGCCGCTTCGCAGTCCCAGGTAAAAGAATTGAACATGAATGGGATTCCACGCTGGATCTGGTAACTTCATTGGGTATTTTCTACCGCTTTAATTCGTTCGCTCTAAATGACACCAGCGCTCTCGACTCGTTAAACGGCCCCCATTACCAGGTGATCTACCGTCTACAGGAACCGGGAGACGCCGATCTCTGGGTGGGTCAACCGATCCTGGCGGCTGAATACGACCACCGTAGCCTGCAGACTCCCAATGCCGGCAAGGTGATCCTGAGCACGATTCCACTGCATGGTGGCACTGACAACGGCGCCCTGCTCGAGGGCGAAGGCACCGCCGGCAAGTTTATCTCCTGGGCCTTGAGAGAAAGGTTTATGAAATGAGACCTTACGTCCTGAGTCTGCTTTTGTTCTTCGTCGGTCTGCTCCCGGGCCAGGAGACGGTCTCTCTCAGGGGCCGGGTGGTGGACAGCCGCACTGGAGGACCGCTGGTGGGGGTGAACGTGATGGTGAAAGGTACCTACCACGGCTCATCCACCGACATCGACGGATATTACTCAATATCCGGCATCACCACGGGCGATTACGATCTCCAGGTGTCGTATATCGGCTATAAGCTTATCCAAAAAAACGGCATAGCGTTAGTGGTCGGCACTGAACTGGTGGAAGATTTTGCCCTGGAGGTGACCGCTTTATCCTTCGGCCGCGATATTGTTATCATTGGTAAAAAACCGTTATTCGACGTGAGTATCACCGCCTCATCCACAAAAATATCCCGCTCCGACTTAGAAGCTATGATCGTGGATGATATAGTGGACATCTTGAGTAACTCCGGCGGTGTATCCACCACCGACAATGAAGTGCATGTCCGCGGTGGCCGCCTGGACGAAACCCTTTTTATTATCGATGGTGTGGCTACCAGGGACCCGCTCACCGGCTACAGCGCCAACCTGTACATCAACGCCGACGCCATCGAGGAGATGGAAATTCTCACCGGCGGATTCAACGCCGAGTACGGCCAGGCCATGTCGGGGGTGGTGAATGTGAAGCTCAAGGAAGGGCGGGAAGAGCTGGAAGGCAGTTTCAAATACACCAGTGATGATATCGGGCTGGCTGAGAACTACAGTACGCGCCGTCTTGAATTCAACCTGGGGGGACAATCTTTGCTTGAACGGGGTATCGAGAAACTGGGCTTGAGCATCCCGGGCCGATTTTTCTTCTTCCTCAACGGCTATGGTAAGGTCTCCAAAACCAACCTGCCTGCCGCCGACCGGCTGTATCCGCACCTCAATTTCAGGGCGCCCGGCGGACTGGTCTCCCAGCAGAGCCTCCAGCGGCTCATCGAGCAGCTGGCGCCCGGGGAAGAGAACGACTGGCATACCATGTTCAAGTCCACCTGGCGCATTAACCCCCGGATCCAATGGTCGCAGACCTTCGACTTTTCGATGAACATCAACCAGGCCTATTTCATGCCCCGGGCCTTTTCCAAAACCTACTTCCCTTACCGCTTCATCGAGATTCTGGACAATTACAATACTATCACCCGCACAGCTCTAATGGTCAACTCCATTTTCATCCACACCCTCAGTCCCCGCAGCTTTTACGAGGTGAAAGTGGCCCGCTTCTCCACCGCGGAGCACAGCGCGGTTCAGGATCTACACTGGAGCGAGTACCGGGAGCGCCTGGACCTGGAACCCAAGTATTTCAACCCTTCCAGTCAAGACGGCGATATCAAGATTGACTATAGGGACGGCAAATACGATGCGGGCATGTCCCCGGAGTGGTACGATACTCAAAGCGATAACAATTTGATCAAGGGCGATTGGACCTACTCATTTTCGGATCGCCAGCGACTCAAAAGCGGCTTCGAGGGCAATTGGACTACAATTCAGGTGGTGGATATCGATGAGCCCTGGACCGGCACCACCGGCCTGGGGGTCAACTTCGACATCTACCGGGTACGCACCCACAACGGCTCATTCTACATCCAGGACAATCTCACTTTTGAAGGGATGATCGTCAATCTGGGGCTGCGGTACGACTATTGGATCCCGGGGGCCGACCTGGAAACAGCCATCAACGACACTACTCGCGCAGTGGGGATTGACTTGGCTGAAGCCCGCCAGAAATTCGAGCGGGAGTCCTTTAATTTCCTGGGCCATCGGGTAAAAAGCTACTTGAGCCCCCGGCTGGGTATCTCGCACCCGGTGACCGATAACGATGTGCTTTATTTCTACTTTGGGCATTTCTCACAGCAGCCCACCTACCAATATGTTTTTGCCAAGATCAAGAGCAACTCCCAGGGCACCTACCAGATTATGGGTAATCCCACCCTGAATCCCAAGACTACGGTGCAATACGAGATAGGGGTTAAGCACCGGTTCAACGAAGACCAGATCCTGGAGCTGAAGGCCTACTGGAAGAACATGTACAACTACGAGACCTCCCAGACCGTCATCTCCGAAAACCCCCGGCTCTCGAAGCAGCGCTATAACATGTACTTCAATGCCGACTACGCCCGTTCGCGGGGTGTCGAAGCGGTCCTGCGGATGCGGCTCTGGCGCAACTTCTCCACCGATGGGAGCTTCAGCTACTCTATCGCCACCGGCAAGAGTTCCAATCCCGATGACAACCAATTGGTGCAGGCCGGGGCGCTATCGGAGAAGCCGTTGGGGGAGAATTTTCTGGCCTGGGACCGGCCGTTGCGGATATTCCTGAATTTTTCCTACTATCGTCCTCCCGGACAGTCCGGTTGGCCCTGGCTGCACGATTGGGGCGCTGCTTTCCGGCTGGACTACGAGTCTGGCCGGCGCTACACCTCCATGACCCTGTTGGAGTCGCCTGACACGACCGGTTTGCCTCTGGGCCAGCGCGAGAAAAACGGCACGATATACTACTGGGGCACTCGCAACTCAGACACACCTTATGACCGCGTGGGAAAACAGCCCCGGTTTATTGTGGACTGCCGGTTGTACAAGAATTGGAATCTGGGCGGCACTCGTCTGCGCCTGCTCTTCGAAGTGGAAAATCTGTTTAATGCCAGAATCCCCCGGCGAATTAATCCTTTCACCGGTGAAGGCTTCGATGAAGGAGAGTATTTCTCCTACGATCTAATTGATAACCCCAACCCGAATGAGGACCCCTCGCGGTTTGAAAAGCCCCGCATGGTAGAGCTCGGCCTGCAGGTGTACTTCTAATGGCCCGAACAGGCCGGATACTGCCGCTGCTGGTGCTTTTGCCGGCCCTTTCCGTGGGCCAGGCCCTATTCCAGAACCTGGGGGGACAACGGGCCGGTACGGCGGTGTTTCCATTCCTGCACATAGAGACCAGTGCTTCCGGGGCCGGGATGGCGGGCGCGGGGGTAGCCATGCCTTTGGATGCCTCCAGCATGTTCTACAACCCGGCCAACATCACCTTCCTGAAGCGCAGGGACCTGGTACTGTCCCGCCTGGAATGGGCAGCCGACATCGTCTATGATTACTTTGCCTTCTCCGTTCCCATAAAGCAACATCACACTACCGCCATCAGTTATGGCGTGTTGCATATGGAACCGATGCTGGAAACCACCGAGTACCTGCCATTCGGCACCGGCCGGGAATTTATCTTTCGCGACGAATTTGTGGCCCTGACCCACAGCATCCAACTGGCTGACCGGTTTGCGTTCGGTAGCACCTTCAAGTACGTTAAGGAAACCCTGGATAACCTGGAAAATGTGACCATGGGCGCCTGGCTGTTCGACTTCGGCACTTACTATCATACCGGCTTCCGATCACTGCGGGTCACCTCATCGTTCTCCAACTTCGGTAGGCAGGCCCGGCCTGAGGGGACCTATTCGAAACTCATTCTAGACCAGGAGGGTACGGAAGTGCTGGTGGACTCCATGGAGTTCAGGGCCTTCTCGCCTCCCACCACTTTCCGGTTGGGAGCCGGCTACGAACTGCTGGAGCAGTCCGGCCACCAGTTGAGCCTGGCCTTTCAGTTGACTAACCCGGCCGATAACGCGGAGATCTATGCTCTGGGCTTTAACTACGTCTATAAGCGCATGGTCTCCTTGCGGGCTGGGTATGTGAGCAACACCGGCGGCTTCGGCCTTTCGCTGGGGGCCGGGCTTAGACTGCCATTACCCGGCGGGAGCGAGCTGCGGCTGGATTACGCCTACTCCCAGCGCGAATACCTCACAGTGCCCCAGCATTTCAGCATCGGGTTCGGACTATGAAAGCGCTGATCGTCCTGGGAGCATCCATGCTACTGGCCGGCTGCCTCGAGCGTATGCAGCTGCCCGATACCGCCGACCTGGGGGCCGGGAGTTTCGGCGCGGGAGATACTACCTACCTACCGGTGTCGCCGGTCTGGGGATCGGAACTGGGCCTGGTGGCGCCGGTGGAAGTGTCCATCTCCCATGCCCAGCAGATTTTCGTGGCAGATACGGGCGTTCCCGATATCGCCGTATTCAGCCAGTACGGTGAACGGCTGGACCTGAGCCTGAGCGATACCATCTTCACGACCTTGGACATTGGTAGTATCAGCCCCAATTTCCGGCCCATGGACCTGGACATCGACGGCCGGCTGAACTTGCTGATCATCGACGGGTCAAACAAGGTCTACCGCTGGAATCAGTTCTGGAATATAAAGGGAATAGATTCTGTGGCCACCGAAATACTGTTTCAGCACCGGGAGACGGGGGATTTCCAGTGGGTGGACACCGATTCACCCTTTATCTACACGTTGATGTCGTCCCCGGAGTGGTACGCCCGACTGGACAGCAGCCATTATATCTTCGATCAAGCCATTATTGATTCGCTGCTTTATCCACATGTATTTCTGGATATGGCCTCGTCGATAAATGAGGATCTGGACATTTTTCGCCAATCGCAGCGGACCACCTTCTCCGCCATCAGCGCCGGTAGGTTGGGTGATATGTTTTTCTATGCCGCCGATTCCTATCGCGACCGTCTGATAATTGGTTTTCTGATGCGTAACGGGGCGGTCAAGCTGGGCAACGGCGAAACCTATTTCACCCATATCGGGCTCTATGCCGGCAGCCCATATCAGGAAGGTACCGGCGCCGGCTATCTCAACCAACCCACCGGCCTGGATGTAGACGCCTTCGGCAACATCTACTATTCGCAGCTGGGTGAACAAATGTACGTTCACTCTG
Source organism: uncultured bacterium (assembly GCA_965372015.1). Lineage (GTDB taxonomy): Bacteria > Fidelibacterota > Marinisomatia > SCGC-AAA003-L08 > TS1B11 > JACZSB01. The sequence continues at coordinate 22,474 of CBDVAP010000032.1, forward strand.
TATGGCCCGTTTTCGATCCTAGTAACCCTTCCCGCTTCGAACTGAATATTCACGACATCATGGACCCCGGGCAGTATTCCGGGCCCTTTGATGTGGCGGTGGATATGAACCAGATGATCTACGTAGCGAATACCGGGGCGCGGGAAGTGCTGGTATTTAACGGCGCCGGCCAATTTTTCCGCAAGGCCGGCATACAGAAGATCATCGTGGATACCACCCTGTGGGTACCCACTGACCCCATTATCGTACCGCTGGACACCACACTATGGATCAATGATTCCACCCAGGTGGATACTATCCTATACGTCGTCATCGGGACCGATTCGGCCCTGGTGGACACCTTCGTATTTCGGGAAATCCACGGGGAGTTGAAGAACCCGATTTCAGTGGACGTGGACGACCAGGGAGTGATCTACATCTGCGACCCTGACCAGTCCAGTGTCCTGCGCTACAAATTATCAACTTCTTTCGATGAAGACCAGGTTCCCCAGAACTGATGAGTAGCACCTGCACCCCTGGCATCCGCTGGAGCGGCCTGTGGGCCCTGGGGCTGGCACTATTACAGCCGGCCGCGGCCCAGGTGCCGGATGATTACAAGCAGTACACCTCAATTAACCAGATGGGGATTGGACTGACCAACTTCGGTGTGCTGGGCAACGGTTATGAACTCATTGATGGCCAGGAGCAACCCTCCGGCCAGTACAAGCAGCATTCCCAGGTGCTGCGGGAACAGGTGGAGCATTTTTCCTACGCCGGACTGTGGGTCGGGGGCATTGTGAGTGGACAGCCCCGGGTCTCTACCTCCATCATCGATGGCTCATTCGAGTCCGAGGAGGCGGGCTTCGAGTACCGGCCGCTGGCCCCTTTAACTATTAAATCATCCTTAACCTCTGACCGTTACTATAATCCTACAGCCGTTTCGCATCAGGACTTCACTACCCGCTATACTGACGTCTTCCCGCCTGAGGCCCCTATCCCGGAGCACACGCCCCTGGGCATTGAAGTCACCCAGCGCACCTACGCCTGGGACTTTTCCTTCGCCGATGCTTTCGTGATCTTCGAATACACCATCGTGAATGTGAACCTCGCGGATACCATCGGCAATATCTATGCCGGTATCTGGATGGATGCCTCCATTGCCAATATGAATTATACCAGCGAGTACGAGCCGGGCGGCGGGTTCACCTGGTACGATAATCTGGATGGCTTCGACGAAACTGTTGATGCCCAGGGCTTCTCCCGCTATTTGAGTTACCAATACGACGAAGACGGTGACGACGGTTGGGCGGAGTCCTACATAACACTCAAGACCTTGGGCGGCACCGTCCCCCAGCCGTACTTGAAGTCCTATTTCACTCAGTGGGTCTGGACCAGCTCCAATAATTCCGACTACCCCGATTATAATCTGGCCCTGACGGATCCGGAGCGATATAACCAGCTTTCAACACCTGCTATCAAGCACTT
>CBDVAP010000033.1:0-23797 GCA_965372015.1 uncultured bacterium
GCGCATCAGGGACAGCATACTTCAGTGATATGTCGGGATTTTCGTACTCGTTGATACCGATGACCAGGGCATACAGGTCGTGGGTCTCTTTCCCCAGGTCGGCCACGACCGTGTGCCGGGCCGGGTTGCTCTCCATGGTGTTGTCGCCGTTGAACACAACGGCCCGGAGCCGGTTCTCACCGTCTGTGAGTTTCAGGCGATAGCTGCGCCGCTCGCCGGTCTGCTGCCTTTTCATGCCCCGCCCGCCATCGGTCAGGACGGCCACGCCGTTGAGGTACAGCCGCACCTTGCCGCTTCCCCCGCCTGCGTCGGTGATCTCCAATGTTACCTCCAGCTCATCCTGGTCGGTCTTGGCTGGGGTGTTGACAAAGGCCACCTCCGGCGCCGGTTTGATGTCGTCCAGGGTGGCGAAGCCCTCCAGGCTCTCTCCCGCCAGGGCCAGCTGCACCAGGTCGGGCCGGAAGAAAGTCTCAGCATAGTTGTCCATACTGTACACTTCATTGACTAGCCGCACATTTAGGTGCTTTGCACCGTTGGGGGAAGCATTGTAGTAACCCTCAGGCGTTATAGAGACCCATTCGCCATCATCAAATGAAACCATTTTGACAATCTCTTCTCCGGTTTCGACATCCCAGATTCTGCTTGTACCGTCACCGCTGCCTGATTGGGCATAGCGGCCATCCGGAGAAAAAGCCACGGATGAAACGTAGTTTTCATGCCCTTTAAAAGAGCGGATTTCCCGACCGCTGGAGATATCCCACAACTTGAGTGCCCTATCCCAACCTCCAGAGAGAACATAGCGGCCATCGGGGGAGAAGGCCACAGAATTAACATCACCGGAATGTCCCTTAAAGCTGCGGATTTCCCGGCCGCTGGATATCTCCCACAGTTTGAGATCTTTCCAGGCTCCCGACAGGGCGGTACGACCATCTGGGGAAAAGGCCACGGAATAAACCCAAGAAGAATGCCCCTTGAAGGTCCGGATTTCCCGGCCGCTAGATATCTCCCACAGTTTGACGACCATTTCAGGATGGGCACTTCCCGACAAGGCATAGTTGCCATCTGGGGAAAAGTCTACGGAAGTAACCGATCCAGAATGTCCCTCAAAAGTGCGGACTGTTCGGCTGCTGGAGATATCCCAGAGCTTGAGGGTATTATCTGCGCTCCCTGACAGGGCATAGCGGCCATCGGGGGAAAAGGCTACGGAACTAATACCACTGAAATGCCCCTCGAAGGTACGGATTTCCCGACCGCTTGATATGTCCCACAGTTTGAGGGTGTTATTGGATCCATATCGGTCACCGCCCCCCGACAGGGCATAGCGGCCATCCGGAGAAAAGGCCACACAATTAACCAATCCAGGATGCCCTTCAAAGGTTCGGATTTCCAGACCGTTGGAGACGTCCCAGAGTTTGAACGTTTTTTCAGGATAACCACTTGCCCATAGGGAGGATCGGCCGTCTTGGGAAAAAGTTACGGAAGTAACCTCATTAGAGTGTCCTTCAAAGGTGCGGATTTCCAGACCGTTGGAAATATCCCACAGCTTAAGTGTGTTATCCCAACTACCCGAGAGGATAGTGCGTCCGTCTCGAGAAAAGGCCACTGAACTGACTACATTAGAGTGCCCTTCCAAGGTGCGGATTTCCTGGCCGCTTGAGATATCCCACAGTCTCGCTGTGTCGTCCCTACTCCCCGACAGGGCAGTGCGGCCATCGGGGGAAAAGACCACGGACTCGATCGGTCCAGAATGCCCCTCAAAAGTGCGTGTTTCCAGGCCGGTGGCTACGTCCCACAGTTTGAGGCTCTCATCCCAACCTCCCGACAGGATATGTCGACTATCAGGGGAGAAGGCTACTGACATTATCCGATCAGAATGCCCCTTGAATGTGTGGATTTCCCGGCCGCTGGAGATGTCCCACAGTTTGAGGTTCCCATCCTCACTCCCCGACAGGGCTGTGCGGCCGTCCGGGGAAATGGCCACGGAAATAACACCACCAGTATCTCCAGTAAAAGAGCGGATTTCCCGGCCATTGGATATTTCCCACAACTTGAGTGTATGATCGTCACTCCCAGATAGCGCATAAATGCCATCTGGAGAAATGGCCACGGAATTAACACCACCAGTATGTCCAGTAAAAGAGCGGATTTCCCGGCCATTGGATATTTCCCACAGCTTGATGGTTTTATCATTACTCCCCGACAGGGCGGTGCGGCCATCGGGGGAAATGGTCACGGAAGTAACGCTGTAAGCATGCCCACCAAAGGAGCGAATTTCCTTGCCGCTGGATATTTCCCACAGCTTGATGGTTTTATCATTACTCCCCGACAGGGCATAACGGCCATCGGGGGAAAAGGCCACCGACCTAACCCTATCAGAATGCCCCAGCTGCACAAAGACTTCCGGTTTGGAATCCTGCCCCTGAATTACACTTGAGAGGCTGAATACGATGATGGTTACTGCAATTGATATTCTGGACATGATGTTCCTTCAGTTAGTATCTCTCATGGCAGCCCAATCAGCTCCGGCGGCGTGTCCTTGAACTGGGGCATGGCCATCCCGATGTCGGCATTGATGTACGTCGGGTCGCAGATCACGTACCGCCGGCCACGGTATTGGACGGCATCCCCGGTGACATTGCCATTGAAACTGACGGCGGTGGCGATATGGCCGGGGTAGTCCAGGCCGATAACCGGGAGCCCGACCAGCTTGCGGACCAGGTGCGAGAAGAGGATGGAGCGGTCCTCGCAGTCGCAGTAGCTATAGAACAGGGTCTCATCGGGGATCAGGTACTTCTCCCGGCCGAACTGCTCATCGTCGGTCTGGTAGTCGAAGGCCGTCTGCACAAACCGCAGCAGGATGTTGACCGCTTCCGCCTCCGGCTGGCCGTCGATAATCTTGCCCAGCGAGGTGAGCAGGGCGTGGTCCACCGAGGGCGAAGTGGCGGCGTTGAAAAACACCGACATGTGGGTCAGGGGGGAATAGCGGTACAAATCGACAATGCCCCGGTTGATCTTGATCGGTACCTCATATTGGCGGCCATTGTAACTGAACCGCCGTGTCCGGTCGTTGAGGTTGTGCTCAAACGAGGGCACCTTTCGCACACTGAAATCCATCAGTGTCTGTGCATCGGGGTGGTCACCCTGGTAAACGTACAGCGACTCTTTGCTTTTATCCGGCATTTTACCGAAGGCGATCGTATAGTATTTCTGCTCACTACCCTCGAACCGGTAATAGGGAATGCCATAGACCATATCACTCGAAGGGACCAACAGGATGATCCGGTCCGTGGTATACCCCAGTTTAGCATCGTAGCCGGATTTGAGCAGCATGAACCAGGTGAACAGGTTGGTCAGGTTAAGGTCATCACCATAGATCCCTTTACCGATCCCCCCCAGGAGAATACCATAGCCCCAGTCGTTCAGACCCAACTGGTTCTTATAATACATGGCTTGCTGCAGGGTGGGAGCATAGGGGACCTGGGCGGTCTGCTGCCAGTAATTGCTCACATACTCCTTACCGATCTTGCCCCCCAATTTGGTCATCATTTTCTTGTCCACATCGATCTTGAGGCGCATACCCAGGAAATCCACGGTCACGGTCTTTGTCGTCTTTACCTTGGGAGGCTTGGGCCTTTTCTCCGGCGCCGGCTTGGGGGTCGGTTTGGGCTTGGGGATGTCCGGGATTATTACCGGTTTGGTTACCGGCGGCGGCTTGGGTTTAGGTTTCTCCTTGGGCGGTGTATAGACCGGGATTTTCACCGGCTTGGGGATCGTATCGGGAACAACACCCATGAAGGCGTTCAATTTCTGCCAGTCCGCTTTGAGAAAATCAGTGAATATCCGGTCCTGTTCCGTCACGTATGTCTGGAAATCCCGGTTCTGCTTTTTCAGCCACTCCTGGTAATCATCTTGCGGCTGAACCGCGGTCACCAACAGGACCAGGCTGATAACGACCAATAGCTCGCCATGTCTTCCACTCGCAGAATTGATGCCCATTATTTCATCCTCCTTAAAAGTGATTGCCCGCGTACCGGGATAGTCATTCCCCGGCGTTTCCCCTATTTCACCTGCAACACCGGAAACCGCCCGATAGTGCTGGGCTTTTGCACATTGGCATGCTGGGCGCCGCCGGTGAGCTCCTTCACCCGCTTGAGGGTGTAGGTCTCCAGCTCCGACAGGTATATCAGCCCATCCTTGGTATAATCAGCCCGGCCGTCCTCCAGGCCCTCCACCAGGGCCTTGGTGAAAGCCCCGTGTCCCCATTCGGCCCGCTCCTGGGAGGACTCCTTGCCCGTGGCGGCGGCCACGATGACCACTCCGTACGCGTCGGAACTCAACTCCCGGATGGCCTCCGTGTTGTCCGTGATGCCCCGGTAACCGACCGCCTTCCGGCCGAACTGGCCGCTGTGGCAGGTATCCAACAGCAGCAGCACCTGGGACGGCAGGTTGCCTAGCACGTCCTGCAAGTCGAACCAGCTCACCCCGCTGCGCCGCAACCGCTGGGGGTCGCCGTCTGAGGGCAGGATGTAGAAATTGCCGTTGGGGTCGTTCAGGCCATGGCAGGCGATGAACACCACCGCCACGTCCTGCTGGGTGACCTGTGATGACAACCAATCCAGCCCGTCAAGGATGCCCACCCGGGTGGCGTCGGTGTCCACCAGCTCGTTAACCGCCACCCGCTGGTAGAGCCGCCCCTCCTGCCCCCGGAAGATACGGCTCATGGCCCGGGCATCGTCGTCGGCGTAGTCCAGCGACAGGTCCTGATCCTTATACGTGGACACCCCGATGGACAGCATGTACAGGTTGGGCTTTTGCCAGTCCGGCCGGGCCGCCGCCACCCGGACTACCCGCACCGCCGGGGCCGAGGTGGCATTTTCGTTCTCGGCCACGATGGCAATCTCGTTGTCCCCTTCGGCCAGGGTCAGGGTGGCCTCCACCATCCGGGTCTTGCCCCCGTCGGCGATGCGCTTCATGCCCCGCAGCTCCGGTACCGGCCGGCCATTGACCAGCACCGTCACGCCGGTAAGCTTAGTATCGGATATCACCCGGGCCTTGATGCTCACCTGGGCCCGGTCCGACTCGCTGCGGTAGCCACTGGGGGTGAGCCACTCGATGCGGGGCGGGAGGGCCTGGACGATGGAGGCCGGCGCTACGGCCACCCGCCGGCCCTGCCGCTTTTGCTCGGCCAGGGCCAACTCCAGGGAACCCAGCTCCAGAGCCAGGCGCAGCAGCTCGGGATTGTGATACTTCTTCCGGAAAACCGACACGGGATAGTAGTCCGCCGCCTGCTCCGGCCCCCGGTTCACCTGCCAGCCGATGTACTGCTCGCCCCCTGCCGAGGCGGCATAGTACCCTTGGGGCGTCCACAGCACCCACTCGCGGTCGCTGCCCACGAACAGGCTGGCCAACGGCTCCAGGGTCTGGTCGCCGTTCTCGCTGAGCTCCTCCAGGTTCCAGATTCGGATGGTCTGATCAGCTGAACCTGTCACCAGCCGGCTGCCGTCCGGCGACACCGCCACGCCCCAGACTTCGCCGGTGTGGCCCACCAGTTTGGCCACCCGTTTGCCTTCCAGGTTGTAAACGGTAAGATGCCCGTTGTTACCCCCGGACACAATAAACCGGCCGTCGGGAGTGAAAGTGTAGGCCCGGTGCCGGTATCCATCGGTGCTGCCTCGGGTGATCTTATGCAGCACCTTATCGTAGCGGCTGATCTCCAACACGGCGCCCGAGCGACCGTAATCGCCGCCTTTGGCGTGAGCCAGGCTCCAGGCGTTGAGTTCGGTCACCGGGTGAGTGAAATCGTCGTGGGCGACCTCTTCCACCAGGCTGAAGCTCTGCAGGTCGAAGGCCTGCCTGAGGGTGCTGAAGCCTCTTTCGGCTGTGAAACTGGTCGTCCATGCGAGCCGACCGCCCCCGTCGGCTTGGCCTACCGCCCAGATGCTGCTGCCGGCGCCCTTAAACTCGGCCTGAACTTCGCCGGTCATAGGGTCCCAGAGATGGATTTCCTTGTTGTCGCCTCCGCCAGTGGCCACGGTGCGGCCATCAGGGGAAAAGGCCACCGCCAGCACAATATTGTCATGGCCCCGGTAGGATGTTACCCGTTGCCAGGTGGACGTGTCGTAGACATAACAAATTCTAGGTCCGGTACTGCCAATGCTGGTCACCAGGTACCGGGAATCGGGGGAGAATGACAGGGAACTCGGATGTGTGCCGGCGTTATCTAGAGTACGGATATGGCGGCCGGTGCCTCCTTCCCAGATGATAACCTTCTGGTCCCAACTGCCCGAAGCGATGTACTTTCCGTTGGGTGACCAGGCCACGGCCCAGACCCGGTCCGTATGCCCTTCCAGGGTGGCCTGCTGAGTGCCGGAGCTGGTCTGCCACAACTTGAGGGTCTGGTCGTATGAGGCCGAAACCACCTGGCGGCCGTCGGGGGAGAAGGCCAGGCCGTAGATACTTTTGGTATGTCCCGTGAGGGTCCGCGCCAGGGTCCGCCCTGCTACCTCCCACAGCTTCACGGTCTTGTCGGTAGACCCGGAGGCCAGGTAGCGGGAGTCGGCGCTGAAAGCCAGGGAATTAACAACATTGGTATGGGACTTGAGCAACGCCAGCAGCTGGCCGGTCTGGAAGTCATACAGGCGGATTCTTCCTACATCCTCCAGTACATAATTCTGCGAAGGTGCCATCCAGCCCCCCACCGCCAGGTAGCGGTTGTCGGGCGAGAGGGCCATAGCATAGATCTTGCCTTCTTGGCCTGCACCGATCTGTCCCCGGAAAGTGCGCACCGTGCGGCCGGTGGCCAGGTCCCACACCCGCACGGTCTTGTCGTCTGATGCCGAGACCAGCTGGGTGCCGTCCTGGGTGAAGACAACATCATTGATTTTAGCTGAGTGCCCCTGGGTGTTGATCACCAGCAGCGGCTGGTCTGAGGCCGGCAGGACATTTCCAAGGATAATAGAAATGATTAAGGTTGCAAGAATTTTGTTTCTCTTTGGCATCTTGGCGCCTCCTATACCATAAGTTACAAGAAACCTCGTAGCCCGTACAGACCATTGGCTGATCACGGGCCGTCCTCAGGCTTGAGGGCCGGCAACGAGAGCAGCAAAGCCGTTGCGATTGTCAGTTTGTATTTCATTGGTACCTGCGTCTTGTCTTACGGCCAACTACTATTAATAACGAAACATTCCAGGTCTTTGAATCCTGATATTGTGTCTGTGCCCGTGATAGAATCCAATTCCTTATTCCGAATAATTCAATTGTAGTCCTCAATACCCTGCCCGACTAATCGGAAATTAATTTTAAAAGAGACCTCAACACCTCATGAGGTATTTCACTATCAAGTGCTGTATGAGACCGGTTTAAGTTATAGAACTGCTCTCAGTTTCCTGTTCAAGTCAACATCATCTGACCCACCCCCATTCTTTTGGCCCACTGGTAAACTCGATTTTATTGCCAGAGAGAATACAGATTGGATCACCCCACCCTCATGATGGTACTGAAGCAGGGGAAAGCCAATATTCACCACATAACCTACCTAATGTGACAAATACCGACGGAAAGTTAACGGAGAAGTTATGTAAAGGCTACGAAAGGTGGGGGAAGAGGGGCTGGTGAAGAAGTGGCAGTAGCAGGCCTCGGCCCTGGCCGTCCCGACCACGGGGAGGCCGTAGGCGGAGGTAACGCCTACGGCGAGCCTAGCAGTCAGGAGAAGATTTGCCCGGCTCTTGAACTCGAAACTCGTTGCTCGATGCCGGATACTCAATATTGGATGGGACCCCGCCAACGGCGGGGCTGCCGAAGAAAGCGTTAGAGCGGGATGGGCGTAATGCATTACGCCCCTACGGGCTGACCGCAAGAGGCGGGGCTGGATGCAGAAACTAGAAACCCGAAACCAGAAACCTTTCCCATGCCTCCGGGCCGGCAGGAGGCTGGGGAATAGTAGCTGCTGTATGGCTTATGCTAGTCGCTGGGTTTCATGAACTTAAAATAGGCGAATCCCAGGCCCATCAGCAGGTATATGGCCACTGTGGACCAGCCCAGTTGATTGGGCCCACCCACCGCCAGCTGGGCTTGCAGGCTGACAACAAATCCCAAGGTATTCATCACAACCAAGCCCAGGACAATGGCCGAGCGGGCTTCGGAAGCTCCCTGCGACCGGACCAGCCAGGCCAGCACAGCCACGCCGAGCAGTGAGGCGGCGAAAAGGCGCGTCATGAGGATCCCGGCAGCGGGCATTGACTCAGGGCCGTACCAACTCAGGGCAGTGACCGGCATCAGCAGGAAGGCCAGCCCGAATAACAGGGATAACACGGCCGCGATTGTAAACAGATTTTTCAGGTTCATGGCTCAGGCTCCTTGTTTTAGCCGGCCAGTCCAGTCTGAAAAGCCCGTTGGCAGTCAGACCGGTCGATCGATGGACAGAACCGGCACAAAGTGATAGGATAACTTGAGTAAACCTAAGCAATTATGGCGGTGAAGTCAAGCGGCGGGGATAAATATATATTTGCCACTCGGCAGGACTGGTCAGTATTGGCCAGGAGCGGGCTTAGAAGGCATACTTCAGCCGCACCTGTAGACGCCGGTTATCCTCGAAACCGCCGAAGAACGTGTCCCTGGCGCCGCCCAGCATATCGGTCGCCAGGCGCAGTTGGACACCGTCGGCGATATCCCACTCCAGACCGGGCTGAACCAACCAGTCCTCCGATTCCAGGTTGTAAACCCCCTGGGCGGTGACTTTGGCGAAAGTGCCCAGGCTTAAATCAATTTTACCGAATAGTGAATGCTGGAAAATGTGGTTCAAATCGGTGCTCTCATAGGTTTGGTCCTGTCCGTCGATCCGGAACTCCCTGATCCATTGGACCAGGACGAAGAGGTCTTTTTCGGGGGCAATATCCCGAAAAGTGTAATCGATACCCAACACGAACTGGCCGAAAGGATCATCGATTTCCGGGTCGCTGCCGTCCGGATCGTCGGTGAGGTAGTACGCCGCTTCACCGCGCAGCCCCAGCTTATTGAGGGTGGTGGCAAAGTCGGCCCCGATAGCCGGCCGGCGATGATATCTGCGCTGCCAGGTGACTACCGCTGCAGTAAAGCCGGAGTCGATTACGGTGGTCTGATGGATAACCGGCAGGTCGTCAAAACCATCGAACCAGCTGACCGAGTAGTCCCAACCACCACTGCTGGCGCCTAGTTTAAGGGCGTACCCGGTGCCGGTCAGGCCCTGATTGGGAAGCAGGGTGCCCCCGTCAACATAGGTGACATTGAGCGTAGGGTTACCGAATAGGGGATAGGCGGGGTTGGGCGCCGTGGCGGGCAAGTCCAGGTCCGGCCACCAGCGTGAGTTCGAATCAGGCAGGACGGAACGGCCCAGGGAGGGCGCTACCACCCCCACCAGGGTCCAGCCACCCAGGTAGAACTTGGCCTGTGCCGAAAGGACCCCGATCTGTTCGTCCTCGGTATCGAGCAAATCCGAATAGTCCCAGGCTGTCAGGTTATCGGTGGGGTTGAAGCCGTCGGCCTGGCCCCAGGCGTATTGCTGCTTGCCGACGCGCAGGTCCAGGGCCTTGAAATAGAGATCGATATAGGCCTCGTCGAGATAAACCCGGCCACGGGTGGGGTCGGCCTGATCGTTCCTGATCTCGATCGAACCGAAGAGGACTGCGTTGGAACCCGCCTCATGCTGCAAATTCAGTTGCAGGATTCCCTGGTTGCGGCCATTGACTTTACCCGTCTCGCTTTCGAAGTAAGTGATGTTATCATATTCCACGAAACCGCCCAGTTCCGTTTGCGCCGGCCCCGGCCTGATGAACAGCACCAGGGCTGAGAACACCATGAGTGGGCGCAGGCCGGCAATTTGCATCGCTACCGGCCCCGCTCAAGATATCGCTGGGTAAATAGATTGTCATCCAAGCCCCGGTTGATCTGAATGCTATCATAATGCAGCTCGGTATGATGGCCGGTGCTCTCATTCCGCATGTCGATCAGGTGGGCCCGCCACTTATCGGTCCCGTCGATCGGGCGGATATTATTCGATCGCATGGTTTTGAAGTGATCCCCTTTATGATTGAAGTAATCCACCCGCGCGGCAACGAAATTATCCTGGCGAATCCACACTTCGGTCCGGCTGTAGGCGGTTTCTTTAATGGTTTGTTCGTTTACCGGGATCGATCGAATGACATTGCAGTTTTGGCCGTCGAGGGCTTCTTCACGTAGCAGCTGGTAGGCATAATTGTCCAGGTCATTCTGCTCCACGTCCTCATAGGAGAAATCCGAACCCATGAAGCTGTCCGATTTTTCACTGGATGAGATTCTCCGTATCCGTTTCAGGGCCGGCAGGTACAACCATTGATCTTCCCGGTCACCATCCTCTATCGCTAATAACCCCACCCCTTTCACATCGGCCGGCGATAAGAACCGGATCAGGGTTTTGTCATTGTTTTTAATATCCGTTTTCAAATACATCCGGACCGTACGCTTGCGCTCCTTACCCTGCTTATTTATCAGCTTCATGGTAAACCGGGATTCCTCGTCCCGGGAGTTCATCTGGCGGTCATTTTTTTCCATGATTTCCCGAGCGGTTAGGTCCTGGCCAAAACCGGGAGTGCCTGCCAGTAGGATGATTGCCATTACCAATAGGGCGGATTCTTTCATGGGTCGTTCTCCTGTTTTCATTACCGGGCCAAGCCCGCTTAATCCTGATCCTGGGTTGCCAACTGCTGGAGACCATCAACTTCAGCCAAGGCCGGTGCCGTGCCATGTTGGAGTACTGCCGTTTGTTTGGTATGGGCGCCCTGCATTCCACCGATAAAGCCCGGTTTAAATACGGCGAATAGCGGTGGCAAGATAATCAGGGAACCGAAGCCGCTGGTCAACATGGTGAGCGAGACCAGCCAGCCGAAGTTCTGCACCGGGGTAAAGCCCGAAAAAATGAGCACTGAAAATCCCAATACGTTTGAGAACATGTCGAAAATGATGGCTTTCCCGGCCGTGGTCAAGGTGGTGACAGTCGCTTGCTCCAGGTCCCCGGTGGCTTGAAACTCTTCCTTGAAGCGGCTCACGAAATGGATGGCGAAATCCACTCCCACACCAACGGCGATGGCGGTAATGATGGCGGTTCCCATCTCCAACCGGATCCCCAGGAAGCCCATCAGGCCGAATGTAATCATGGAGGCGATAACCAGCGGAATGACAGTGAAAAGTCCGCCTGAAAACGCGCGGAAAGCCACTGCGCAGAAAACAAAGATAATGCCGATGGCGGAGATGATATTTACGATTTCCCCGCTGGCAATGTATCTGACTTGCGCTAACCAGCCCATGACCGAACCGCCGAATTCAATTTCCACCTGCTGATCAAAATTGGCCTGGGCATAAAGTCGCAGGTCCCGGTAGAGCCGTTTATGATCATCCTGGTTTGAGGTCTGGATCGCGACCCTGATCTTGGCCCGCTGATAATCGTAGTCCACTATGTCCTCAAAATCGCCCGGGTCCCCCGACATTGAATAGAGCAGCAGGTATTGGGCAATCAGTTCGCGGGAATCGGGGATCACCTCGTAGGCCGGATCGTCGTTGTTCATCACACGGTTGATTCTTTTGATAATGTCGGCGAAGGAACTGGTATAGCCCACACCTTCCAGCCCGGCGGCATATTCCTGAAAAGCATCGATCTGCCGGAGCAAACTAGGATCGGTGACGGTATCGGGTTCTTCCCCGGTGATCATGATATTGAAAAACCGGGCCCCACCTAAGTAATCGTTGAACATGGTGAAGGAGTGTTTTATCCGGTGGCCGTCGGGAAACATGTCCGTAAAGTCACTGCCTACCCCAATTCGCGTGATGCCAACTATGGAGAAACCGATAATTATCAGGGTAGCGGCGGCGATATACCCGGACCTGTTTAACGATAAGTAGGCGAGATATCTTAAAATCCGGTCCCCGACAGGCCGGCCGGTGCGCTGCGGTTTCTCGGCCGGTTTTTTGAGCAACATCAACAGGGCCGGTGGTACCGTCAGGGTCAGGAACAGAGCGGCCAGGATTCCAATGGCGGTAATAATCCCGAATTCCCGGATGGACGTGATCTTGAACACCGCCAGGGTCGCCGATCCGGCCGCGGAGGTGATGCCGGTCATCAAGACGGGAGGGGCCATGGCCCGCATTGTCTCCGTCACCGCCTCGGCCACCGACCGGTGGCGAACCTCTTCATAATAGCGGTGCAAAACATGGATTCCATAGGAGCTGGCGATGGCCACCAAAACCATGGGCAAGGCTGAGGACACCACGGTTATCTCCAACCCCACGTGCCCCATGATCCCCATGGTCCAGATTATACTCAGCACAACCACGGAAAAAGGAATGAAAACGCCCCGCAGGCTTCTAAATGACAGATAGAACCCGATCAGGACCATTATCAGAGCGAACGGCAACAAAGTGGAGACATCCCGTTGAATCCCCAGGTCAATTTCCTGCTGCATGATCGGCTCACCGTTGGGGAAGATCTTTTCAGGGCCGGCATATTTGCGGGCAATGGCCCTAACCTGATAGTAGACGGTGGATTGATCGTAGCCCCTTTCAATGTTGGCCGTGATGACCGTGCTGCCGAAGTCCTCGGAGACCAATTTGCCGTAGATCAGGTGGTTGGATTGAACATCATGGCGCAGCTGCTCTATCTCAGCGCCGGTTTCGGGAACGGTCTGCATGAAGGCCCCAACTTCCAGCCCCCAGTCACGGCCTTTGATATTGTTCAAGGTAGCCAGGCTGATGATCTGGTCTTCAACCACCCCGTCGACCTGTTTCAATTCTTCCGAGATAAGTGCTATTTTATTAAGCGTTATTTCGTTAAATATATCATCAGTTCTGATTCCGATCATGACCACATCTTTTTCACCGAAGACCTCTTCCAAGCGGTCATTGGTGGCAATGATGGGGTCGTCCTTGGGCAGGTCGGAATCGTAGTTATTGCGGGTTTCAATTTTTGTGATTCCAAAGCCGGCCAGGGCGGTCAACAACAGGACCATCGCGAGCACGGCTTTAGGATAATTGACGATCAGCTGGGTGTATTTATCAAGCACCGATACCTCCAGGAATTATGCGACTACTAATTAATTAATGACCATCAGTCAGTTTGCGATCAAAAAAACCTCGGCTATCTCTTTTTAAGCCCCAGCAGGTAGATTTCCAGGGCGTGATCCAGGAGCATTTTCTCATCCTTGCCTTTCATAAACTCGTGATGGCCCTTGTCTTTGGCGAGGAGAAAGATACCGTTGGCAGTGGCCCAAAGGTTCAAGGTCATCAGCCAGGTATCAACTTCCCGAAAAGTCCCCTCGCCAATTCCTTTTTGAAATATCCCTTCGATAATGCCCAGCATTTTCTCAGCCCGGCAAAAGCATTCCTCATACAACTCGGGGGATACCTTGTCTTGCAAGTCTCCATGATGCAAGAAGAACATGATATTGAAGTAATCGGGGTATTTCTGATAGAACTTGTAATAAACATCAGCAATTTTCCTGAGAAGCTCTTCGGCCGGCAGTGAAGGTAGCAGTTCCTTCTGCATCATTCTCTGAAAGATCTGATCCCCTTCGTCCAGTAAGGATAGATAAAGTTCTTCTTTGCTCTGGAAATAAAGATAGAGTGTGCCCTTGCTGAGCTCGGCCTTTTCCGCGATCTCATCCATCGTGGCGGACATTAACCCTTTCAGGTGGAATACTTCCTTGGCGGCGCTCAGGATTGTTGCCCGCCGCTGCTGTTTTTCTTTTTCTTTACGCTCTGCTATGCCCATTGTCTCTCTTTCGCATGATGACCGCCGGTCATATAATGACTGACGTTAAGCACATTTCCCCGGTTTGCCAACTGTTTTTCGTAATCCCGTCAATTAAGGAAGCCGTAGCGGTAAGGCTGATGGCCCGGCCAGGCCCGTTATAGCTGCGGCCTGGTGGCCTTGTTCGTTGTGGGAGTGGTGTCAGTTAGGCTGTCAATTCCTGCACAGCAGGCGTACGCGGTGCTAAGGGCGCTTTAGTCCAACACCGACGATCAAGCGCACCATGAATTTGGGTTTGCCGTCGGAAACAGAGGTGATGGCAAAGCCGGAGCCCAATGCCATCCAGAGATCGTCTTTGCCGTGGGAGATCACCGGACCCAGGTAGTGCCCATGTTCGCTGCCACGAGCTTCCAGCCCCAGCCCCAGCAGGTAGTGCAGGCGATAACTAACCCCCAGATTGTATTTGAACTCCTGCTCCCAGCCATCGTCCTCCGGCTCGAACTCGAGCACTGGGTTCAGCGCAATATTGACGCGGTCGAAATCCTTAGCCAGGATCAACTTCACTTCCCATTCGTGCTTGGAGAAATCCGGGCGGCCCTTGTATTCAACATACAGCAGGGGATCAATAGGGTATTGCCCCGGCTCCCCGAAACGGTAGCGAGCCCGGACCTTGAAGCCCTTATACGTCAGGGCAGCTTCCGGCGGTTGCTCAAATACCTGGTAAAAGCCCATATCAAAGTGATCGTTCATCCCCACCTCGAGCTCGATGTTGTGCTCGGCGGTGACGGTGCCACTTAGAGAATCGGGAAACGGGGAGTGGAAGGTGGTATAATATTCCACTTCAGCCTCCCCAGCCGGCATGGTCTTATACTCGTAGGTCCACACATAGGCCCGATTATCGGCGTATGCCACTGTGCAAAATGCCAGGCCTATGCCGGCCAGGACCAGACGCGGTGAATTCATTTTAAGCTCCTTAATATGGAAGTATCTGGATAGGTACTGAGTTTTAAACCCGGGTTGTTCATGTTATTAATGCGAATGAGTCTCAATAATATTAAGCTTGCAAGCCAGCCGAGGCTACAACTTTTTGCACTTTTTTCCTGCCGGGGTCGCTCTACTTGAATGAGGGTGATCCCCATGAATATGAGACCCATCCGACCGGGGGGAAACCTGCACTCGGTCCGAGCGAGTACGGGGGAATTCCCCCCGGCACTAACCCCGATTTTGCGGAAAAATAATTATCTCCAGTTAGCTGTACATATTCACTTGCGAACTACCTGTCCGTCGAATAAATTTGGATTGTCCTTTGGTTAGAAATTTATGCTTATTAACCGTCGATAAATCGATTGGGTTACGTCACTTCACTATGAGGAAATGGGAGTAGCGAACCATTCAACCTATGCAAGCGGTTCGATTATTCCACTTACTCAAACCTAAACGCTCAGGAGTCTGATTATGAAACATCGTGGTTTATTAACAATACTTGCCATATTAGCCGTACCGTATCTGCTTGTTGCCCAAACCGGTACGATTGCCGGGCGGGTGACCGATGTGGATACCGGTGATCCGTTGGTTGGCGCTAACGTGGTGTTGGAGGGTACGCCCCTGGGCGCTGCGGCGGATGCCGGCGGCTATTTCTCCATTGGTAACGTTTCAGCCGGTACTTATACCGTCACGGCTTCGGTCATCGGCTATGAATCGGGCAGTCAATCGGCCAGTGTTACCGACGGCGGGACGGCGACGGCCAATTTCGCCCTGGAACCCTCGGCCATCATGTTGTCGGGATTGGAAATCCTGGCCAGCCGGGCAACCCGCGAAACGCCGGTAGCCTATACGAACGTTGAGAAGTCCGACATAAACCTGCGTTTAGGTTCCCAGGATATCCCCATGATGCTGAACAGCACGCCCAGCGTCTATGCCACCCAGCAGGGTGGCGGTGCTGGTGATGCCCGGGTGAGCATCCGCGGTTTCAACCAGCGCAATGTGGCCATAATGATCAACGGTGTGCCGGTGAATGATATGGAAAACGGTTGGGTTTACTGGTCAAACTGGGACGGTATCGCCGATGCTACTTCTTCGATTCAGATGCAGCGGGGACTCAGTGCTGTGAACCTGGCAGCGCCTTCCATCGGCGGCACCATGAACATTCTGACCGATCCCACGGCTCGCGATCGGGGTGGGTTAGTCAAGCAGGAATATGGATCAGGAACGTTCTTGAAAACAACTGCTAGCTATCATACAGGGATGATCGGTGATAAATTGGCAATGAGCGGAGCCATCGTGCGAAAAACGGGCGATGGGGTTATAGACCAGACCTGGACCGATGCCTGGGCTTACTACTTTGGCGCCAGCTTTGCCGCCAGCGACAACAACCGGTTCGAGTTCTATGCTCTGGGCGCACCCCAGCGCCACGGTCAGATGCGGTATGCCCAGAATATCGCGGCTTACGACAGCACTTTTGCCAGAGAACTCTTCGATGATGCCATTGAAGACGATGCTGTTGCGACGTTTTCGGAAGCTTCTGCCGGCCGTTTCTACAACGAGAACTGGAATACTGTCAGCTCAAGTTATAAGGGCAAGCAGTATTTCTATATGTACGGAGACAGGGAAGTGGACCGCCACGATCCGGACTATCTCAATGAAAGCGAGAACTACTACCATAAACCGCAAGTCAACCTGAACTGGTTCCTGACGCTGAATGAGCAAATGCGACTATCATCGGTGTTCTACTATTCCGGCGGTTCCGGAGGTGGGACGGGTACTTTTGGCGATATGCAATGGGATTATAGCGGACCATCCAGGAGCGTCAACTGGGACAAAACCATCGCTACGAACCAGGATACACTGAGCCGTAAGAGTGCTACCAAACCAGCCGGCGAATCGGTCGGCTTCCTGCGTAACAGCATCAACCGCCAGTACACTCTCGGGGCCATCTCCAAACTGTATTATGACCTGAGTGACAAGTTGACAGTACAATTGGGTTTGGACTGGCGAACGGCGGCAATCCAACACAAGCGGGAAGTCCGCGATCTGCTGGGCGGGACCTATGCCGTTAACGGTGATTACGAGAATACGGAAGTGGGCGACGCTCGTTATTCCAAGCTCTATAATGAGTTTGATACGACGATTGAAGGTGCCAAGGTCGGTTTGGGCGACTTTATCGATTACAACAATGATAATACCGTGGACTGGATCGGCTTTTTCGCCCAAGCCGAATACCGAGCTGGTCTCCTGTCATTCTACGGGATGGGTGGTTACTCCATGGTGCAATACAGCCTGGTTGATCACTTCAAGAAAGCGGTTAATTATTCGCAGGAGTCGGGATTTGGCGCCACCAGTAAGGGTGAGTTGACCATAACATCCGATTGGATCAGTGCAATTCAGTTCAAGGTCGGTGGATTATACAAGCTGGCCGACGATCTGGATGTGTTCGCCAACTTCGGCTATGTCGAGAAGGTCCCCATCTTCGATAACATAATCGACGATACCGAAATTGCCTTGGCTCCCGACCCGGCGAATGAACTATTCATCAGCACGGAGGTGGGCTTGAACTTCAGTGCTCTGGCCGACAAACTGTCCAGCAAGGTGAACCTCTACGATACGAGGTGGCTGGATCGTAATCTGGTGAGGGCTGTTACTACCGGCCAGGGGTCCAGTGGTGACACCGATCTGATCTTTCTCACCGGCCTGAACCAGCATCACATGGGTCTGGAGGTGGAACTGGCCTATCAACCCATAAGTATGTTCCGCCTGGATGCCGCCCTGTCATTCGGCAGTTGGGTATATACGGATGATGCCGAGGGTACCTTTAAGGATATCGAGGCTGATACCACCGCTGACTACACCTATGCTGTGAAAGACCTGATGGTTGGAGATATGCCTCAGACTCTCGTTTCCATCTCTGGATCGGTCTTCCCGATTGACGGCCTGACTGTCCGGGCGACGGTCAATTATTATGACCGTTTCTGGGCTAATTGGAACCCCGCCGACCGGGAAATTGGCGCAGATGGTACAGCTGATCGGGATGAGAACTGGCAGATTCCGGCCTACTCACGGGTGGATCTACATACTACCTATAACCTCCCGATCGCTATGGCCGGCACCCGCATGCAGGTTTTCTTCCACATATTCAATGTGACGGACGGGATCTTTGTGCAGGATGCCGTAGATAACAGCCAGTATAATGCCTATAGCGGCGACGGTAGGAATCACAAAGCTGATGATGCCGAAGTCTACCTGGGGATGCCACGGAACTTTAACGTGGGCCTGTCGGTGACTTTCTAGGCTTACCTGAAAACAACAGCACTAACGAGGAAGCCCTCCCATCTCCGGGGGGGCTTCCTGCTTTTTAGAATCCAATTAAACCGGTGGGTGATCATCTACAGCGTATGGGCTGGTGGAGGTTTGGCGGGCCCCGGTGTGACTATCGTCACAGGCAATTCTCTCCCGCGCATTTAACTTGCTGCCGGCAAATGCCATTGTCCGCAGGTTAATCACCGTTAACCGGATGGCCTTTGCAACAGGTGGGGAGGTTAACTTAATATACAGATTGAAATTCCCTAGTATGACCACCTGCGGGGACATAGTAATAATAATCCGGGGCGCCGTTGGGCAGCTCACCGGCGCCAAGCGGTTGTTTCCACCTAGCGGACAGCTATGAAATTCGGGAACCCAATAGTTAAGGTAACACCATGAGACCGATCGTTAAGAATTCCCTGTTGGCACTATTGATTATCACCGGCAGCGCCTGGGCCTCCGTCCCGCCCCACCCGCGTCTGCTGGAGAAAATCCGCTCGGGTGAGATCGCAGCACCGTATTACCTGCGGCACATGGCCGAGTTGCGTGCCAAGGGGATCAATGCGCCCTGGTCGGCCCCGGCGCTTAAGAACATGCCTCTCGACGGTATTGATGGGGCGCAACGGCGTTTCGGTCCGGCGGCCACGCCCACAGGCAGCTACAACGCCTTAGTGATCCTGGTGGACTTCTCGGACAATATTCAACAGGTGCAGGCTACAGCTTTCGATACCCTGATCTTCGGCGCCGGAAGCGGCACCATGCGGGATTATTTCTCGGTGGTGAGCTACGGCGATCTGGATGTGGTGACTGTCAACCTCCCCAGCGCCATCGGCTGGGCACGGGCGCCCCAGGCCTACAGCTATTATGTCGGGGCCGCCGGCCAGAACGGGATGGGTTCCTACCCCACTAATTCGCAGGGGCTGGTGGAGGCTGTGGTCAATCTGGTGAATGCCTCGGTGGACTTTTCACTGTACGATAACGATGGTGACAACTACGTGGATGCCCTGTTTGTGGTGCACTCCGGCCCCGGGGCCGAGTATACCGGCAGCGATGCTGATATCTGGTCACATGCTTGGGCGACTCCTTCCGCGATCCTGCTGGATAGCGTATATGTATGGCGCTATTCCATCGAGCCCGAGTTCTGGGTGGCCCCTGGGGATATGACCATCGGCGTCTACGCCCACGAGATGGGGCATGCCGCTTTCGGGTTGCCTGACCTTTATGACTACGACTATGATTCCCGGGGCTTGGGCCGCTGGAGCCTGATGGCCGGCGGCAGCTGGAACGGATACGTCGGGCCGGGAGGTGAATCGCCGGCCCTACCGGACGCCTGGAGCCACATCCAGATGGGGTACATCACTCCCATAGTTCATATGGCCGACACCGCCGGTTATACGATGGCGCCGGTGACCTCCATGGCCGAAGTGCACCGTCTGTGGACGGACGGTACCGTGGGCAACGAGTATTTCCTGGTGGAGAACCGCCAGCAATTGAGCTACGACGGGGCCCTGCCAAGCAGCGGGCTGGTGATATACCATGTTGACGATAACGTCTATGGCAACGACGATCAGTGGTATCCGGGCTATACAGCATACGGTCATTACCAGGTAGCCCTGGAGCAGGCCGACGGGCTGTGGGAACTGGAGAAGTATATCGATAGTGGTGACAGCGGCGATCCTTATCCCGGTTCCACGAATAATACTTCTTTCAATGCCGGTAGTACGCCCAATAGTGACGCCTATGACGGCAGCGGCACGCTGGTGGCGGTGACCAACATCAGTGACGGCGGCTTTTTTGTCACGGCGGACCTGGCGGTGACCATGGGCGATCCGCCGGCTATAGTGGTGACGCCCGATTCGTTGTGGGCCGATCTGGTGACCGGGGATTCGTTGGAACAAACTTTGACCATAGATAATACTGATGGTACGGGTGATCTTATCTGGTCCATCAATTTTGAGGCTATTGGTGGCCCCGCGGTGACTTTCACAAAGGAGAATTACGCTGATTGGACCCTGGAGGCAAATCAGGATCGGATTTCCGATAATGTTTGGATTACCCGGGCGAACAATTCTGGGATATTCAACGCTGCAACTGAACCCGGATATCAAGGGTGGGATACTTCTCCTGCAGGGACCGAGTGGTCCTACGGCAATACCGCGGATTTAGTATTGGCGGACTACGAGCCATGGGCCTGGGCCGTCGATACTGACCCGCCTGGAATGGTGAACCAACCGATGTCTCTGCACCTGATCTCGGATGACCTCTATTTTGACATCACCTTCCATAGTTGGACCAGCGGCGGCGCTGGTGGCGGCTTTTCTTATACCAGGACCGACTTGCGCCCGGCTTGGCTGAAGGTATCGGCCGGCTCGGGCACTGTAGCTGCCGGCGCCAGCCAGAATGTTACGGTGACCTTTTTAACAGACGGGATATACGGTGGAGAGTATGATGGGGCTATCCTGGTGGCCAGCAACGATCCGGCTACGCCCCAAGTACGGGTGCCGGTGCATATGAGCCTAACCGGGTTCCCGGAGTTCGCCGCCTCCGATACGGCTCTGGGCTTTGACACACTCTTTGTGAACCAGACGGTAAAGGAGACTATCACTTTCTATAATCTGGGCAACGATGACCTGCTGTTGAGCAATATCAACGCTGATCTGCCTGAGTTCATCCCCGACACGTCGGCCTTTCTGATCGCCCCGGGCGATTCGGTGCAATTTGGCGTGACCTTCGCACCTACTACCACTGGCGCCTTCGCCGGGGATCTCAGTATTACCACCAACGATAGCGATGAAGGCAGTGTGGTGATCGCCTTGACCGGGGTGGCTGTGCTGCCGCCGGTGATTGCGGTGAGTCCCGATTCGCTCTGGGCAACCTTGACCACCGTCGATACGGCTATGCGGACTTTCACCATCGACAACACAGGCAGCAGTGATCTATATTTCGAGATAACTGCTATTCGCCGAGATCCCATTGGTGCTGCGCCGGCAGGCTCAGGGACCCGCGATGGTAGCTACACAGTCCTGTTCGATCCCGCCAGGTTCATGGCTGCCTCAAGCGGCGGCTCACCAAACGCGTCCGGAGAGCCGAATCCAATCACGACCGTGCGGTCGATCAACAAAACTGCCGGTGGCGCCGGGTTGAACGTACTGATCGCCGCCGCCGATGACGCCACCCAACTTGTATACTATCTCACCCTGCATCCGGACATCGCGACAGTCGATTATATCGATGCCGGGAATGCAACCCCGTCCGTGGCTACTATGCAGACCTATGACGTGGTGATCACCTGGCCGAACTGGGCCTACTACGACGCTGTGCAAGTAGGCGACAACCTGGCCGACTATGTGGATGGGGGCGGTAGGGTGATTATGGGGACCTGGTGCTGGTACACATACGGGAATTCTCTGGGCGGCCGGATTATGACCACCGATTACAATCCCTTTACCGGCACGGGCGATAACCACTATAGCACCAGCAGTCTGGGCTGGTATGATCCGAATCATCCCATAATGGAAGGGGTGACCCAGGTAACCGGTTATTTCCGGGATTATCTGAGCCTGAACGCCGGCGCCACATTGGTGGCGGACTGGCAGGACAGCGAGCTATTTGTGGGAGTGAAGGATGATAAGCCGGTGGCTTACCTTAATGTGGGCCTGGGTGACGATCATAGCGGTTGGGGATCGGACGATCTGGCCACCCTGGTTTCCAACACCGTCGTTTCTCAAGGTGTTAGTTGGCTGGCAGTAAATCCGCTGTCAGGTTCCGTAGCGCCCGGTGGATCCGCCACATTGGATGTGACAATCGATCCTGCCGGTCTATACACCGGCGAATACGATGCGCACATTGTGGTCGCCAGTAATGATCCGGTAACACCGGAACGGCTGGTGGCTGCTCACCTTAGTTTCACCGGAACCCCTGGAATCGCCATCCTGCCGGACAGCCTGGCATTCGGTGCGGTGTTTGTGGGGGGTGACAAGACACTGGAGTTCGAGCTGCTCAATGACGGCACCGATCTGCTCTCGGTTTCCGGCTATACTTCATCCAACGACAACTTCTCATCCATGTACCTGTTCACGCCGTTTGTAGTACCGCCGGGCGAATCTATAATGGTGCCGGTAGAGTACACACCGACCGCAGCGGGACTGGACAGCGGTACGATCACCATCTCCAGCGATGCCACCGATGAACCCACGATCACGCTAATTGTGACGGGAACCGGCCTGGACCCGCCGGTGATGGCGGTGAGCCCGGACTTGCTGGCGGAGGCTTTGTTCACGGGCGATAGCAGTACCCAGACCTTGAGCATCAGCAATACCGGCCAGTCCGACCTGGTCTTTTCCATCGATGTCATCGATTCCACGGGCGACGGCGCAATGCCACCCCAGCACGGCCGGGTCACGCGGGTGGAAGAGCCAAAGGGGGAGCGTACAGCCCCCAGCCGCGCACAGGCGAACGACCCGCCGGCCATCGACCGCACCGGCGGCCCCGATCCCTTCGGCTACAAGTTCAGCGATTCTAATGAAGCCGGCGGCCCGTTTTACGACTGGATCGAAATCGCCACCCCGGCTGGCGGCAACGGAGTGGAGATAACAGACCTGACCGGCGCCGACGACGCCTATTACTGGCCGCTGGTACTACCCTTCAACTTCAATTTCTACGGAGTTGATCACACAGAAATTGCCATACAAACTAATGGCACCATCAGCTTCGAGGATACGTATATAAGCTATTCCAACGACGAAATCCCGACGGATTACGCCAGTGTCGAGGCCTTTATCGCTCACTACTGGACCGACCTGTACGTGCCGCCGGGGGCCATCTATTACCGGATCGACCCGGACCGGGTGATCATCGAGTTCTATCAGAACACCTTTTGCTGCTCGGGGGATATCGCGGACGCAGGAACCTGGCAGGTTATTCTCTATAGCAACGGGAACATCGTTTTCCAATACCAGGACGTGGAATTTGGCGTCTATGAGGATGTAAGCCGTCCGGATGGGGGATCGTCGCTGGGTTCGGGGGACGAGCGGACCTTCGATTACGGTGAATATGCCGTGATTGGCATCCAGGCCAACGATAGTACAGGCTTGCAGTACTCGGCCTACGAGGCGGTTTTGGACAGCGGGCTGGCGGTGCAGTTCACCCATCCCGACGCCCTATGGCTTTCGGTGTCGCCCGCCGGCGGAGTGCTGCCGCCCGATTCCACCATTGCACTGGAGGTGGCCTTTGATGCCGCTGACCTGCTAGGCGGCCAATACGAGGCCCAGATCGTGGTTCACAGTAACGATCCTCTGGCGCCGGAGGTGCGAGTGCCGGTGTCACTGGCAGTGACCGGTGCGCCCAGCATTGTAGTGGCCGACAGCCTGGAATTCCGTAATACCTTCGTTGGCTGGGGCGCTGCCCTGGTCCTGGATATTTTCAATGTGGGGACCGATCTGTTGACGGTTAGCAATATCACCAGCGACAACGGGGCCTTCACGGTGGACAGCACGGCATTTAGCATCCCGCCGCGCGAGAAGCGTTCCGTGATGGTAACCTTCATGCCCAGCGCGGCCGGGGGTTTCGCCGGGGAGCTGATCATCACCAGCAACGACCCCAACGATCCCACGATGCCGGTGATTTTGCTGGGCACGGCCATCGATCCGCCGGTAATAGCGCTGGGCGCCACCGAGTTCACCGCTACCCTGGCTGTTTCGTATTCAGTGGACCAGGTTCTGAGAATTGACAATAACGCCGGGGGCAGCGATT
>CBDVAP010000034.1:0-23784 GCA_965372015.1 uncultured bacterium
TAAGGGATCGGTGGCGGACAGGAGCTTTATCCACAACTACCTGAAGGCTGGTTACTTGGTGGATGATTCGGAAAGCTACCAGGTGACAGGGGCACCGGGGACTGTTTTCAGGAACCTGACCCTCAGTTTTGATAATGGCAGCCACGGCGTCTATGCCGAAGATTATCCCGACGCCTTTGCCTCCAGGGGTGCGGACGAGGCGCTGTTGTATGGTACCGGTCAGATCGCTGCCCTGGCCTTTAGCGGCACCGCGCCGGCAGGTACGGCCCCGGCCCAAGTAATGATTATGGGGTTTCCCTTTGAGACTATCTACAACGCCACGGAGCGGACGGATCTGGTGCGGGCGGTGGTTCAATATTTCGGCTTTGAAGCGGTTACCGGGGTTGACGCTCCCACCGGGGCCCAACTGCCGGCAGTCTATGCTCTGCACCAGAACTATCCTAACCCCTTTAATCCAACGACTACTTTGAAATTTGATCTGCCCCAGGCCGGTGCGGCGAGCCTGATCGTCTATGATCTCTTGGGCCGCGAGGTGCGCACACTTGTTACAGGCTGGCAACAGCCGGGGTACGGATCTTTTGTCTGGGATGGGAGGAATGCCGCCGCCAGGCCAGTGCCCTCCGGCATCTACATCGCCCGGTTGCTCGTCCCGCTAAAGGCGGGGATGGCCCGGGAATATAGCAAGTCCATCAAGATGCTGCTTTTGAAATAGGCTCGATACTCGATGGGACCCCGCCAGCGGCGGGGCTGGATGCTAGATACTGGATACTCGATATTAGATGTAGGATGGGATCCCGCCAACGGCGGGGTTGGATATTAGGATTGAGAATCCAACCAGCTGATCCGCCAGCTGGCGGACTGCTCCTCCGGGGCTACTTTGCAGTCAAGCCGGTTGTAATTTAATAATTCGTTTTTATCATCGCTTGTAATGCTAATAAATTACTAATCGACTGGTAATTTATTATTCAAAAACAACGCTTATAACGTCGGCCCCGCTCACAATTATGACGAGACTCTCCATGGGTCCCTCAATGCAACTCACCAGGCTGTGTGTGCTGTTTTTGGGTTTACTTTTCACGGCACCTTACATCAACGGCCAAACCATCGAGCAACGCCTGATAACCGGCCGTGTGCGATCCTCTTCATTGGCTCCCCTTCCAGGCGCCCAGGTAGCGGCCCTTGATCTGGAGACCGGCGCCGTGTGCGACATTGATGGCTATTTCCGTTTTCTTGTGCCGCCCAGGGACAGCCTGAGGTTGGAAATCAGCTACATGGGCTACGAATCGCAGCAGGTGTTCGTCCGCCCGGCCCTGTGGCAGGACTCCCTGCTGGTTATTACTCTAAACCCTACCACACTGTGGTTCAGTCCGGTGGTTATCCTGGGAGAGTCGTCCTTTGAAAAACTGAAGTCGGCCGAGCCCTCCCTGCGCATCATTCACCAATCGGATATCACCTCGGTGCCGTCCATTGCCGGTCCGGATGTATTCCGGGCCCTCCAGGCGCTGCCGGGGGTACATTCCACCAGCGAATTGTCCAACCAGCTATATATCCGGGGCGGGACACCGGACCAGAACCTGGTGCTGTACAATGGCGTACCACTCTACCAGCCCTTCCACCTGTTCGGCCTGGCTTCATCGGTGGACGCCCTGGGGGTCGACTATATCAAATACTATTCGGGGGGCTTTTCGGCTCAATACGGCGACCGCTTGTCGGGAGTATTGGATATCGTCACCAAACCGGGCGGTGACAGCCTGGAGACCAGGCTCGATTGGAACCCCTTTAATGTGGGGGGCACCCTCTCGGGCGCATTGAGCCCCAAGTGGCGCTGGCGCCTTACCGGCCGTCGTGCCTGGTTGGACGTTATCACCCGGCTGGCCGATTTGGACTTGGGCTACGGGTATTACGATCTGGAGGGTAAACTCTCCTGGCTGCCCAATCCCCGGCACCTGGTGACATTCAATTTGTTCCGGTCGCAGGACAATTATGGCCGTGCTTCAAACACCACGGTCTATAATCCCATCTATGAATATCACCCGGATCCGGCTGTAGCCAAAGCCGATTCCAATACGGTCCGGAGAATTGATCAAAACCAGATCGATTGGGGGAATCAACTGGCCAGCCTGAAGTGGGTGGCGCGGCATTCCGAGCGGATAACCTCCGAACTGACAGTGTACGCCTCCCAGCTGCGGCAAAGGGTCGATAACGTAAATGCCTACTTCGCCCATGATTCGGCGTCCCAATCCACCCTCGATTATGTTGAGGGCATGAACAATGAACATCGCTACATAGCCACTTCCCGCTCCGTGCTGGCCTCCTCCGGTTTGACCGATGTGGGTATCAATCTGAATGGCCGGGCGGAACTACCTGCCTGGGGAGAAATCGCCTCCGGCATCAGTATGCAGCGCCGTCGGTTGGACTATAATTGGAACTCAACCGAGCTGGAGGTGATCTCACCCTATATCAATATCTTCATGGACTTCCCCCCCGACACCCTTGATTTTCAGGCGGCGCCCCGCTCGGCGGCGGGATTCCTGGAAGTCACGTTCCGGCGTGTTCCCCGAATTGTGTTGCGCGGGGGACTACGGGTCTCTAAGCATTCCCGGATACCAGAGTGGATCGTGACACCGCGCCTGAACGCCAACTGGCGTTTTCGCCCCCATTGGCAGTTCAAAGCGGCCTGGGGGCAATTCAGTCAACTACTGTCAACGTCAGCGGAATATGGCTTCTATAGTGTTGCCAGCCTGCTATTTCCCCCTGGTGGAGACACGATCTCCATGGCGACGCACTATCTGGCCGGCTTGAGCTATGACAATAAAACCGGCCTGGCGGTGGAAATGATGTTCTACCGCAAGGATTATTCCCACCTGCTATATATAGACCGAGATCACTCCACCGCCTTTGGACCGGCCTGGGGCTCAGGCTGGGAGCTGAGCCTAGTATATTCACCCCGCGACGATCTTACGGTGCAGACCGCCTATACCTATGCCGTGGCCCGCAAGCGGCAAGCCGATGAAACCTTCTACCCCAATTACGATCAACGACACAAAATCAACGCCATAGTGCGCCTGCCCCAGCTGCGGCGGTGGGAGCCCACCCTGTCCTGGTCGTTCAACACCGGCCGTCCGGCCAACCTGGAGGAGTCGGTATACTTGGCCGGGCAGATCGACAACTACGATCCCAGCTACGAAAGTTCCACCGCTTCTATACTTCCGTGGCCGTTTATGCTGCCGATGCCTAAGAATTTCCTCCGGTATCCGGCCTACCACCGCCTGGATCTGATGCTCAGCCGCAGCAAGCAAACCTCAAAAGGACGGCGGACGTTCTATCTGCAGGTGGTCAATCTATACGCCCGCAAAAACGTGATCTATTACGATGATATTGTCAGGGAACGTAAAAAATCCGAGGATGGCGAAGGGACACGGGACGTGTGGAAAGCCACCGGTTTCAACGGTTTCCCTTTCCTGCCCCTGGTAGGTTTATCTTATGAATACTAGGGGCTTGTTACTCCTGACTTATCTTACGTTGGCCGTTGGGTGCAGCACCGATCCCACAGTCCAATGGGATAAACTGGATCAATATGTTTTGGTGCAATGCCAGCTGTGGCTGCAGCCCCATTATCATGAGGATACCGGCGAAAGTGTCCCCGAACAGAACTTGATTCTACACCGCCTGCGTCCATTGGTGGGAGTGGCTTTCGACCCGGACGGTTACAATTTGGAGGGTATCAGCGGGGCAAACGTGCGTGTGTCGGGTGATAGCACGGTTATGATATTCCAGGATATGGGTTTGGGCCGCTATTATTGGACCGGTGACCGTCAGGTAGTATTACCGGGGGAGAGCTATCGTCTGGATATTGTCTTACCCGACGGCCACTCAATATATTCCGAGATTGTCGCGCCGGGTTTAACCCGTTGGGATGGTGCTGATACAATTTGGGTGGAACCTGATAGCATTACCACCTGGAACACGGAGCCCTGGACCAATTATCCACTGGAGTTCAGCGGCCCCGGTTATAGCCATCAAATCTTATACAACCCCTCACTTGGAAGCGAATTCATTTTTGATGCTGCCACAAGCGGATACGATCAAGCGATTAACGGTAACGAGCTGTGGTTTGACTTCGCGATCGATGACAGCGCTATTCAAATTTTTACGGCGGCGGAATCCCCTTCCACATATATGGCGAGTTTTATGCCCGTGGAGTTGGTTATCCGAACGTCTGTTCGCCATGAAGGTGACTTTAACCTGCATTTCGCCCAGTGGGATGACGTCTGGCCGATAGAGAACCTACTTGAAATTTCCAATGTAACCGGCGCCTATGGCTTTTTCACCACCAATCGGTTTTTATTCCAAGATACTTCCGTAGTGGCTCTCCGTCGAGGCCTGTAGTTAGGGCCTGCCCGACGCGGTAATGCCGAGGCCGGCCTACTACGGCTTTCACTGCTACTTCTGTCCCGCCCTAAAGCGCAGCGCCCCCGTCAGTCGCCAGATTGCCATCATCACCACAAAATAGCCCAGCAGAATGCCCAGCGTGATCCAGTAGCCGGTGAGCTGGCTCTCGAACATGTTTTTGAATACCGTCATGGGCAAAGTGAGGACGAAAAGCAACGGCGCGCCGATCAGCAGGGCCACCCCGCTGCCGTAGACCAGGTCCTCGGCCACCGGGGTCTCGAAATGGGGATCGGTGACCCGCACCAGCACCAGCCCCGAGTTGATGGTCCCGGTGAGATCGCCGAAGATGCCGATGAAGCGCTCGAAGTGGTAATCATCGAAGGCCCGCCACATGAGCCAGCGGTGAAAAGCATAGGTCGCCAGGCCGGCCAGGAGCGACATGAGCAAAAGCGGCCAGCGGTAGGCCCAGACGATAGTGAAGCTGATGGCGGCGATGGAGGCGGCCACCAGGTAGTCCATGAACAGGCCGGCACTGCGGGTCATGAGGCCGGGATCAATGAGGTAGCCCCAGCCGGATTTGTCGATCAGTTTACGGGCCAGCAGGGTGATCAGGGCCGCCCACACGAAATGAAACGACCAGATAATGTGGGGGAAGTCGATGCGCTCCAGGACGCTGCCCCGCATCAGCCAGGTAATTCCGTAGGTAAAGGCGTAGGTGGCCAGGTACAGGGCGCCGATCAGCCCCATCTGGAAAGCCATCGGTTCCATGGCCTCGGAGGCAATGGTTAGGCGGCCGGCAGAGCGGTAGGGTGGCGGCTCTTTGAGCACACCCCGGCGCACCGCCTCGTCGATGTCCTCCATACCCTTTACCAGAGTAGTTTCCCGGTTGCGGATGCCCCGCTGGATCAATGGTATCCCCACGAAATAGGCGATCAGAAAGCCGATGGCCGCCAGAGTCAGTCCCACCACACCGCCACCCTCAAAGCCGAACTTTTCCCAGCTGTGGCCGATGCTGTAGGCCAGTCCGGGGCCCATACCGAAACCCAGCGGCACCAGCAAGCCGATACCGGCGAACAGATCGGGCATCAAGGTGTTGATCAACAGCAGGGCGACCAGCAGGCCGATGGCCCCCTGGATTAAGTAAGTGGTGATGAAAGCGAAGCCCATGCTGAGCGGGCCGCGGCCCCAGGATTCCTTTGGTTGGCGCAAGCCGAAAGCGATAAAGGTCAGGGCCAGCAGATGGTATACGTACATACCCAGCCGCTCAGGAGAGATATTTGCCAACCCCAGCAATTGGGGACCGACGACCAAGCCGACGAAACCGGCGATGACATTATTGGGCACCAGGAAACGCTGGAAGAAGGGCACATAGCGACGCAGGCCGGCGCCTACTATCAGCAGCAGGCTCAGCCAGGCCATATCGAGGACTACATCCTTGAGGTTGGCTGCCAGGTCCCAGGGGGTGGTCATCTGGTCATATCCCGAATTGTGTCAATCTATCAGTGCACCGGTACCGCTACAGCAGGGTTGTTCTCACGCCGGTAGAGCATACTGCCCAGCGCCGGCTGCATGCAGCGCAAGTAATATTCCCACTGCAGGGCGCTGCCGGGGCCAAAATTGAGCTGGTACAGGCACTGCTCGGTGCGCAGTTGGAGCTTGTATGTCCTCTCAATAGAGATAGTCTGGATATCCTCGAGGGGAATCTTCACCGGCGGCCCGCTGCCGTTGGGGACCAGCTCCACCCGATCCTCCCGCAGCAGGCAGTGATAATTTCCCAACCGGGTTTGGTGGAGCGAATCGGTTTCCCGGTAGACCGGCAGGTTCAATGCCCGCAGGTAGGCTGGGCCGTGCACCCCAAAATCACGCACCTCGCGGGGCAGGGCGCAAATCCGGCGAAAATGTTCCGTTGACGAGCAGCGCTCGCCGGAGTGCATATTTGTCAGGAAGGAATCGCCGCCCACCCTCCAGCCTGAGCCGCAAGCATCACACAGCAGATAGCGGCCCCGTTTTTCCCTTAGAGAGCCATCGTCGCGGCAGGTGGGGCAGCGGAATATCAACTTGGTAAGGCCGGCGGCGGGGCGGAATCCCCGGGGGACCCTGGGTGAAAATTGGGCCCGGCCCTGATCCGGCGACCACAGGATAGCCTCATCAACCATGCGGGCCACCTGATCATCGGTCATCTCGGGCGTAAAGGTCAGCGGCGGTTTGAACTCTATGGTAACCCGGATGCGCCGGGGCCATCGGGCCCAGCGGGGCCAGGAAAGGTAATTGTTGTGCAGGATCACCGGGTGTACCGGGATCCCCAGCCGCTGGAACAGCTTGCCGGTGGAGGCGATGGTCGGGAGGGTCACGCCGTCCCAGTTGCACCCCCCTTCCGGCATGACGACCACCATGCGGTCGTCTTTTACCAGGCGCAAGACTTCCCGTACCGGCGTGGTCTGGGGCTGGAATTTGCGGGTGGCTATGGCCCCGACGCTCCGGAGCAGCCAGGTTACAAATCCACCCCGGAAATATTCCTCGGTAAGGAGCCCGGCAGTGGGTTCGTCGTAAAACTCCAGATTGACCATGAAGGCATCGTAAACCTGGGAATGGTTGGTGATGATAAAGCAGGGACCACCAGCCGGCATGTTTTCGCGGCCCACGAACCGGGGCCGGAACATGAACCGCAGCAAGGGCGCCAGTACCAGCCGCAGCAGGCGGAAGGCTAAGGGATTGAAAGTGCGTTGAAGCTTACGACTGCCGATAATTGCTATACCTGGAATAGGTGTTCGATGTGGTGGTTTAAGGCTCCGTTTGCGGCCGGCCCTGATCGTCGAGGCTGCCAGCGGCCACAGCCAGCAGATTCCCGGTCCGAATGTATTTACTGATCGCCTGGTTCACCGCAGCCAATGTCAATCCCATTATCTCCCGGGGGTACTCGTCGAGGTAGTCCAGTTCCCGGCCCCGTTCAATGACGTCGAGTATGGCTGCCGCCATTCCTCCTGTGGTTGCCAGGCCCACTTTGAAGGTACCGGTGATAGTAGTCTTTTTGGCCGCCAATTCCTTGGCCGTGACGCCGGACTCGACCCACCTGGTAATCTGATCCATGGCGGCAGCCCGGCCGGTTTCTAAAAGCTCCGGCGCAAAAGTTCCGCTGGTGATCCAGAAAGCGTCCTTACCCTCGCCGGCTCCGCCCAGGCCAGAGCCGATACCGTAGGTCAGACCGGCCTCATCGCGCACGGTGGTCATCAGCCGGGCGGCGAAATTGCCTCCCAGAATATAGATTCCTAGATACAGTGGCAGGAAGTCGGGATGCTCACGGTGGATAGGGATCACCTGCCCCAGGATCAAGTCGACACTGGTCTTATCAGGTACATTCACAACCTCTTGTGCCGCTGGGTGGTCCCGGTGACCCCGCAGCCGGTCCTCTGAGGGCTTATGAAGCTGTACCGGGCGCCAGTCGCCGAAGCCGGAAAGCAGGGCATCCGCCACCCGGCCATGATCCACATCCCCGGAGGCCACCACCAGCAGGCTGCCCCGGCCATAGCAGCGGCCATGGAACTTAGCCAGCTGCGGTCCGGTCAGGCGCTTAACATCCTCTTTCTGCCGGTCGAGCGGCGGCGTATAATTGGGATGCCCCTCAGGGTAGGCCAGCTGACTGAAACGCAGCCGGGCCTGCTCTTCGGTGCTTTCCTGTTCCCGCAGCAGATTACCGAGCAGGCGTTTCTTAAGGGATTCCAGGTCAGCCTCCTTGAAGGCCGGCTCCCGTAACTGTTCGGCCAGCAGTTCCAGCACCAGGGGCAGGTGCTCGCGCAGGCAGCGGGCGGAGAAGTTCACCCGGTAGTCGTCGGAGCTGAAGGAAATTTGGGCGCCCACTGACTCCAGCAACCCGCTGATGGCAAACTTGTCCCGCTGCCGGGTCCCTTTGTCCAACATGGCGGCGGTCACATCGGACAGAGCAGAGTTATCGCTGGAATTGAAAACCTCCCCGGCGTACAGGCTGCCAACGATGGTCACTACCTCCGGGACACCCATAGGCACGGTCACCAGCCGTAGGCCCGGGGCAACTTCCGTGCTGGTCATCCTGTCCGCCAAAACGGTTGGAGCACTCACTTTTGGAGACTCATTCACTGCCGGCTTCGTCGCTATGGTCGGCCTGAGGCACAAACCAGCCGGTCGTACTCTGATCTTCCTCCAGGTAGAGGCGCGCCACCCGCTGCACCTCGGTGACCGTTACCTCGGCCAGCCGGTCTAAATAGGTGGTGTAGTGGGTCCAGTCGCCCAGGGAAATGGCTTCATTCAAGGCCGCGGCAATGGAAAAAGAACCATCCCGCGAAAAGGCTACTCCCGCTTTGGCCATAGCTTGAGCCCGGGCCACTTCCTGGTCCTGAACCCCTTCCTGTTTCACCTGCTCCAAGGTCTCCAGAATCAGGCTCTCCACCTGCTCGTGGCCGGTGTCAGGTGTCAGGAAAGCATAGATCATAAACAAGCCATTGTCCCTGAAAGGATGGCTCCCTACGTGGATATTGGTTGCCAGACCACTATCGATCAGCACCCGGTAGAACCGGCTGGTTTTACCGCTGCCCAGGAGGTTGTTGAGCACGGCCAAGGCGTAGTTGTCCGGGTGCGACCCCGGCGGGGTTTTATAGGCCACCCCAACAATGCCGGCCTCCCCGGTCCGTTTGATGATGAACCGCCGGGGCCCCTGCTGTCTCGGTTCGGTGGTATACATTTCCGGAATCGGCTTCGGGGAGGAAGGCAGGGGGCCAAAATGGCGCTCGATCAGGGACAGAACTTGTTTGGCCCGGAAGTCGCCGATTACGGTTACCGTGGCGTTGTTGGGCCAATAATAAGTGTCATAGAACAGCCGTAGGCGTTCGGTGGATACACCTTCGATGTCCGACTTCCATCCGATGGTAGAATGATGATATGGATGAGCCTGGTAAGCCGTGGCCCACATGCTTTTTTCCAGCGACTCCCAGGGGTCATTCTCCCCCCGCTCGAACTCGTTACGGACCACGGTCATTTCCGGCTGGCGGTCACTATCCTTGAGCAGGGCGTTGCGCATGCGGTCCGCTTCTACCGCCACGGCCGACTCCAGGTGCTCTTTAGGCAGCAGTTCGAAGTAGTTGGTGCGGTCCAACCAGGTGGTGGCGTTCAGGCGGGCGCCCACATTTTGCAATAGCGTCCAGATGGTATCTCCGCTATCCTTGTTATAGGCCCGCGATCCCTTGAACATCAGGTGTTCCAAAAGATGGGTAGCCCCGGTATGTCCGAGGGCCTCGTTACGGGAACCCACCAGATATGTAACCATAAAAGTCACCACCGGAGCTGAATGCTCCTCAAGCAACAGCACCGTTAAACCGTTGGTTTTCAGCCGGTACTCTGAAATTCCATCGGAGGATTTAATCCGGGAGTAATTAGGCATGTCCTTTTCTTGGTTTTTCAATATGAATTATATGGTCGCAGATACGGCCGGGCAGGCAGGGATGGAAGAGTAGTTCAGGCACATAAATAATAGATTTATTGGAACTTATGCGAACTTCCAGTTTAGAATCGATAGAAACGGCCGATAGGGGAACCAGAGGAAAGTATTCCATGGTAAGTGGCCCAAATCACAATATGGAATTTGGGGCAATTTTGTTCTCGACTGTAGACAATTTTTTGCCTAAGCTTCGGCCAGATGGAGATTATAGAAGGATAATATCCCATGAACGCAAAACGGTTATGCATTGTTACAATTACTGGTCTGCTGGTTTTGAACGGTTGCGCCAAGGAAGTTGTTGAAGAAACACCGACCCCCGAAGTGGTGACTTTAGAACCGGTGGAGGCCCCGGCGGAGGAGTTCACCACCGAAATACCGCCGGCGACCATTGAAATACTGGAAACGCCGGTCCGGGACGTGGAGCGTGGATTACATCCCGACAGCGCCTTGGTCCGCTACATGATCCGCCCGAACGACTGGTTATCCAAAATTGCTTTGCAGGAATATGGTAACCCTCGGGTTTGGCGCCGGATTTACGCTTGGAACCGGGAGACGATCGGGGCAAATCCTAACTTGATATACCCCTACCACGAGCTGGACCTGTTTAAGCCTGAGTCCCAGGTCACAGAGCAAATCGTCGACTTCATCATCCACGAAGTACAACCGGGCGAAAACCTATGGTCCATTGCGGTACAAGAGTACTCTGACGGCAAGGCTTGGAGTATCCTGTTCTGGGACAATGAGGAGCTGCTTAATTCCAACTCCGGCGTGCTGAAACCGGGAATGCGGTTGCAGGTGCGTACGCAAATCTGGTCGGACCGCTAAGCCGGCCCACAGAAGCGGCATAATAAAAGGCCCCGTATTTTCGGGGCCTTTTATTATGATTTACGGCGGGTGGTATGCTAGCCCTTTTTCTTCTGTAGCTTCTGCACCCGCCTCTGCACCGACTTATAACCACGGTATTTGGGGTAATTATCCAGCACGATGTGCAGAGTATGGATGGTGGCGTCCAGGTTTTTCAGGTCCGATTGATAGATATCCGCAGCTTTCAGGATGCCGGCCACAGCCCTCTCATTAGCATCTGGATACCGTTGGTAAATATCCAGGTAGTAAGCCACGGCGGCATCATATTGGCGGGTCTCTTTTGAGATAACAGCCAGCCCCTCAAGTGTGGGAATACCGATTGACCGATCCTCGCCGTAGGTTGCCAGAATTTCTTCGTAGACCGCCAAGGCGCCGGCCGGCGACGCCAGTTTGTTGCGCAGCAGCTGGGCAAAGCTGAACAAAGCTACCGGCGCCAAGGGGTCGGCCCCGTAGGTATCGGCCAAGTGACGGTACAGATCGCCGGCCAGTTTGGGACGTTTCAGCTGGGTTTCGTACAGTCGGGCCTCGGCCATCAGGGCGGCGGGGGCCTGCTCGTGGTCCGGGAATTCCGCCAGGAATTCTTCATACCGTTGGGCACCAAGCTCCGGCATCTCCAGATCTGCGGCGGTGACTTCGGCCAGGGCAAAAGTGATCCGGGGAAGGAACTCACTTTCAGGGTACATAGCCCGAATCTTTATATAAGTTAGAATTTCCGTATGGAATTCGCCCAAAGTATGATAGGTCTGGGCTACCCACACGTGCAGCTGGTCCGCCTGGAAAACAGCCGGATACAGGGCCAGGAATTGCTGTGTTTCAGCTATAAAATAACGGCGGGCATCTATGTGCTGCAGGGTGCGGATGTAGTTCAGGAAGTGCAAATAACGGTAAAAATATTCCTCCCCCACATTCATGGAGTCGGAGTTAAGCGCCACCTCGTAATACAACCGGCCGATCTCATCATTTTTACCCAGCCGCTCCTCCAGCTGTCCCCGGGCATGTAACCCGGACTCGGACTCGGTATACAGGAAAACGGTTTTCAGATAAGTCAGCGCTCCCCGCACCTGGTCACCTTGGGCATAGTAGGTATCGGCCAGCAGGTTCAGCACCTGGGGTGTGTGGCCCCGTAGTTCTGACCAGCGCAGATATTGCCGGAATTCGTCCTGCTTGTAACGGACCAGATTCTCTCCGCCGCCACCGCTGAACAGGCGGGAGAAGCCCCGGCTCTTGACCGAATAATCCGTCATTCGCTGCAGGTGAGCTAAGTACCGGGCATCGGTGGTGGAGTCAACGGCTTCCTCCTCGACTGCCATCATAGTGGTCTTCAGCTGTTCGTACATGCCCGATAGGCCTTCCTGATTGGCGGATAATTTCCCCTCCAAACCCTGTAGGATGACTTTCAGGGCAGCCACCGTATCAGTGACGGCACGTTCCAGGCTGTCGGCCACCAGCAGGTCGGATTGAGCCTGTCCCAGCAATACCAGGATGGAATCACCGAGAGCCGCCAGCGAGTCGTGACGCGACTGGAGTTCCTGTCCACGGCGAAAACTGTCGGCCAGGGAATCACTTAGAACACTGAGCTGCACAATGAATCGGCGGTTGTCGGCCTCGGCACGGTCGTACAGGATTCCTTGACGGGAAAGGCTGTCGGCCGCCTGCTGCAACTCAGACTGGACTTGCGCGAGAGTATCGGTCAACCCGGCCACGCTCTGTTCCAGCTGGCGCAGGGTGAAGTTGGCTGCCTCCAACTGCTCCTGTCGCAGGAATAACGTGTCCTGTAATAACGAAATGCGATCTTCGAAAACCTCCTCCAGGAGTGATTCCCCCTCGTTAGCGGCGGTCGTATCCCCATCCCCGGGCTCCTGGGCCATCAGACCGGAGGTGGCCATCAAACCCAGGATCCAGACCAATCGCCGGGTGATCATTCTCCACCGGTGGGGCCATCCATCAAATGGTTGGTGTCCGGCCAGCGCTGATCTGCTGTGTTTGGTGTGGCTCATGAACAGTTAGTATTCGGCTGCTATTAGGGGTCTATCCGAGGCCTTGAAGGTACAAACTTCTATACGGCTTGTCTAGTGTCGGCTGGGGGAAATTGGACCTGGGCGGTTAGTCGCCGGGCGCAGCATTTTTCAGGCATAAATCGCAATCACAGAGACTGCGCAGGTAATCGTAAGTATAGATGCCGGTGGAATGGCCATCAGCCCAGAACAGCTGCAGGGCGTAGTTCCCGACCGCTTTCAACCCCGACAAACGGTAGCTTTGGGTGGTGAGGGCCGTTTTATCAGCCGGCATGAGACGTCTCCCCAACAGGTCCGGTTCGCCGCGACAGTTCGCGCAGGGGCAGGCCCGCCTCAAACTCTCTTGTGACAGCAAGGATTCGTGGCCGTCCTGCCACGTAATTGCCAGGTAGTCGCCGAAAGTCTGATACGACAGCAGTTTATCCATAAGCAGCGTTAAATTAGCCCGGAAGCTCGATCTCCCACAACCACCCGATTCACCACTTGCCCGCCCAGCTCCGCGGCAGTACTTTGATCATCCCCTGCAACTAACCGGTTGAAAGGAAACACCTTTGCTGGCTCAGATTCCCCTGCTCTTGGCAATTTTGGGACTGTGTGGTCCGGTGGTGATCTCCGAAGTGATGATCGACCCCGAGGGGACCGATAGCCCTAATGAGTTTGTGGAGCTGACTAATATTGGCACCGAGTCCGTAGATCTCACCGGCTGGCGGCTGGGTGACCTGAGCTCCATAGATGAGCTATCCACTGATAGCCTGATCCTGTGGCCGGGTAAATATGCCGTGATCTTCGAGGGTGATTACTCATCCGACAGCGGTGCCTACGCAGATCTGCTGCCGCCGGGGACTCACATACTGTTTGTGGATGACAATGCCATCGGCAACGGTCTGGCAAAAAGCGCCGACAGCCTGTTTCTGCTGGACAGCGCCGGCACCGTTATTGATAGGATGGGATGGTCCGAAGCACCGGCTGAGGGTTTCACCCTGGAGAAGGTCCTGCCTGGGGGACTGCGCCACTCCCGGTAACTGGCGCTCAAGTCTCCAGCCGCTGGGTACCCCCGGAGATGTCAATTCCGTGAGGGGACAGATAATCGACCTGTCCCTGGACTCCCTGTCATGGCGGTTGCTATCCTCACCCAACTATTTCGAATTGACGGCTACCGTGGCCAACCGGGGTTTAAGGGCTTCGACGGCGCAACTAGACGGCTCGCAAGGTCTAATGGCCGTGGTCCCTGAGCTGGCGGTGGGGGCTACGTTCCCGGTGACCTTCGGCTGGACCGGTCCCGACTCCCTGCTGGGGTTTTATTCCAAGACCATCTGGGTCACCGCCACGGGGGACTACAACCAATCCAACGATTCTCTGGATATAGAGATTTACCTATCGGCCCCGGCGGCAGCGGTGCGGATCAGCGAGATCATGTATACACCTCTATCTCTGGACCCGGAATGGGTGGAGGTATTCAACCCCTCGGGGAGCGTCATCAATCTCCAGCAGTGGGAGTTATGGGATCAAGCCAAAGGCGCTGCGTTACCGGAGTACTACTTGACTCCCGGTGGATACCTGGTCCTGGCGTCGGATTCCAGTGCCATCAGCGGCTGGCCGGCCGGCATCGCCCTGGTGACACCGGCGGGCTTCCCGATCCTCAATAATGATGGCGACCAGGTGATTATCACCGATCCCTACTCCGTTGTTATCGACCAACTGGACTATACCCCGTTCCCGCAGACAGCGGCCGGTATCTCTCTGGAGAAAGTCGTTCTTGCCGGGGAAAACCTGGAGGGGAATTGGCGACCCAGCCGGCAGTTGCACGGTACTCCGGGGGCTCCCAACTCGGTAGCTGGGGAGGTAATCGATCTGGCACTGGATAGCCTCACCGGGACTTTCGATGCTGCGGCCGTGCGCTTCCAGGTAACTGCTTTTGTGTCCAATCCTGGACTGGAATCCTCCGGCGGATGGCTGATGGCTGACGGGAGCGAGAGGGCCGAAATTAATCTGCTAAACCCCGGCGCCGGCCAGACCGTTAGCTTTCCCTGGTCGCCGCCACCGCATTACGGTTGGCTGGAACTGGCAGTGTGGATCGAAGCTGCCCAGGATTATAATGCTGCCAATGATAGTGGCCTGGTGCAATTACTGGTACCGGCCCGGCCGGCCGTGGTGCTGGTCAATGAGATCATGTTTGCGCCGCCGGCAGAGGGCTCCGAGTGGGTGGAGTTGTTGGTGAACACCACCTGGCCGGTCAATCCGGCGGGTTGGCAGCTGGCCGATTCCAGCGGGGGCGCCCGATTGCCGTCCGGGGAGTGGGAAGCGGGCATGTTGGTAGTGATCAGCGGCGATTCGTCCCTGGCGCCGGGGCTGCCGCCTGGGGCCCGGCTAGTGGTCGTGTCCGGGTTCCCGGCGCTGAACAATGCCGGAGACATCGTCACTCTCAGCGATCCCGGCGGTGTAATCGTCGACCGGGTGGACTATAGCCTGATGGACTTGTCCGTCAGCGGTCGTTCCTTAGAGCGGGTTTCCCCCCAGGCGCCCTCGAATGAGCCCTCCAACTGGCACCCATCGCCGGACATCCGGGGGCATACCGCCGGCCGGCCCAACGCCGCTCCGGCCGCTCCGGGAGAAGAGGACCTGACCCTGGATCCCAACCCATTGCGCATCAACCGGCCCGAGTCCCGGCTGGTGCTGGCTTACAGCACACCGTTTTCCTCGATTAACCTGCACGTCACTGTGTACGATTTGGCCGGGCGGCGCATCGGCACTGTCTATAATGGCGGGCCATTGCCCGGTATCGGCGAGGTGACCTGGGATGCCCGTTCCCTGGACCCGGTGCGCTACAAAACCGGCCAGTATCTACTGGTGTTCAAGGCAGTGGATGGCGGTTCGACTCAACGTTGGGAGCGGGTGGAGCGGCTGATTCTAGTAAGATAGCCGGAAAAATGTGCCCCCAATCACAGTTAAATTGAGGATTGGACTTGTTTTTGATGTGTTTAGCTCATACAATTAATAGCCTGAAACAGCGTGGTTTTGCCCAGTAACAGTGGGGGCGGCAAGTTGTCCCCAATATATTTAGGATAAGCATTCAACAGTAGTGGAATCTTTTAATTGAGAAGGAGTCAAGGAAGATGAAGAAACACACAACCCGGCTGCTAGCCATCGCCCTGTCCTTTACGTTCGCTGTGCCGGCGGCAGGACAGGGTATTGCGGAAACTCTGAAGTCGCTATTGGAAGATAATGCCCGCGGCTATATGGGCCCAATCAGCACCGCCTTTGGTACTGCGGTTAATAGTGGCACCTATCACCGAGCCAAGCCCCACAAAGTTCTCGGTTTCGACCTCACAATTAACATAGCGGTAGCGACTGTCCCCGAGTCAGGACAGTTCTACGATTTCATAGTGCCGGAGCAGATCACCCTGCCGCTGTATATTGCCGCGGTGGACCAGACTTTCGATATCGTCATGAACGGCGCAGACCTTTACGCGGGCAATAACTTTAGGTCCGCCACCTTTTTTGGGCCGGATTCCGTTTTCGACATTGTACCCAACAGCAGTTATGCCGTTGACCAGGTACAGAGTGCCCTGGAAGGTCAGGTGCCCCAATTAGTGATTGACAATGCCGCCAGTGCGATCCAGAGTGCCATTACTGAGAACCTGACGCTCCTCACTCCCCCGGGGATCGATTTCCCGGCGCTGCTCATGCCGATTCCCCAAGTGTCTGTGGGCTTGCCATTCAGTACGGAGGTGACTCTGGGCGGATTCAGCATGACCGCCGGCGAGAGCGATATATCATTCAGCCGATTTGGGGCCAAGGTTGGTTTAAACCAGTTCATACCCACCATTCCCCTGGTGTTCCCGGCCGTTTCGGTAGGTTTCTATGCCACCAACCTGGACCTTGGAGGGGTCGTGACGGCCAACAATAGCATCATTACGTTACAAGCCAGCAAGAGCGTGCCGTTCCTTACGATCTACGGCGGATTTGGAATTGAAAATTCCAGTATCGAGGTGGATTATACTTTCGTAGATGAAGCTCTGGGAGAAGTGCCCATCGCATTCTCCCTGGATGGTGAGAACAGTTTCCGCACCACTATCGGATTCCGTTTAAAGCTCCTGCTGCTGAGTCTTCATGGTGATTACAGCATCGGAGAATACAGCGCCACAACTGTGGGTATAGGGCTTACCTTGCGGTAAATCGCCGCCGAACGGTTATTGATCAGAGGGGGGCGTCTCCGGGCGCCCCCTTTTTATACTGTCTGCGAATGGCGCAATTTTCGCCCTCGACCCGCTTGCCCCGCGTGGTTACATTTCCCCCGCCATGCAGGCTCCGGCGGTCAATCTTGATATTCCCATCACCCCAGAATGGAAGCAGGTTTCCAAAAACTGGGGGCACCCCTTTCATCCCATGTGCAGCTACATGGCCATGTTCCCACCCCAGCTACCGTACTACTTCATCCAGCGTTTCAGCCGCCCCGGCGACTTAGTCCTGGACCCTTTCAGCGGGCGGGGCACCACCCCCACCCAGGCCTGTGTCGATGGCCGGATCGGGATCGCCAATGATTTGAACCCGTTGGCCTATGTTCTCTCCCGGGCCAAGGTGGACCCGCCAAAGGAAGCCGACGTCGTGGCCCGTCTATCTCAATTGGCCGCGGAATATCGGGAGAATCCCGGCTCACCGCCCGATACTGCCGGTGATATCGGGGCGGTTTTCCACGGGGAGACATTGCGGCAGCTGCTGTTCCTCAAAGGAATATTAACGGACGATCGGAATGACACTTTCATCAAGGCAACCATCGTGGGTATCCTGCACGGGAAATATCGGCGCAGCGGCAGCGATTCCATCTACCTGAGCATCGACATGCCCAACACCTTCAGCATGAGTCCTGGCTATATCCGTCGCTATGTGAAGAAAAAGGGCCTGGTCTACCTGGCACTGGATGTCTTCGAAAATACCGGGCAGCGGCTGCAGCGCCTGTTCCGCCGGGGAGCGCCCCCCGCCCGCGGCCGGGCCTACCAGCAGGATGTGCGGCAGCTGCATCAATGGGTGGAGCCGGAATCGATCAGTTTGGTGGTTTCATCGCCCCCCTACCTCAAGGTAGTTAAGTATGGGTTGTATAACTGGATCAGGCTGTGGTTCCTGGGTGTGTCGCACCAGGAGGTGGACCGGGCGCTGGACGATGCCCACGCCTTGGAAGCCTACCTGGC
This sequence comes from uncultured bacterium, assembly GCA_965372015.1. Classification (GTDB taxonomy): domain Bacteria; phylum Fidelibacterota; class Marinisomatia; order SCGC-AAA003-L08; family TS1B11; genus JACZSB01. The sequence continues at coordinate 17,922 of CBDVAP010000034.1, forward strand.
GTTTATGCGGGAAACCGTTGCGCAGCTGGAGCGGCTGCTGGTACCCGGCGGGGTATGCGCGCTGGTGATCGGCGACGTGGCCCAGAACGGGCAGGCCCCGTTGAATCTGGCGCTGGAGGTTTGGGACGCGGTCCGGGACCAGAGCAACTTGCGGCTGCTGGATCTGGTGGCCGACCCCATAGCTGACCATCGCAAGGTTACCAAGATCTGGAACCACACCCGGGGCCGGGCCACCGCCATCGACCGGATCATGGTGCTGTGCAAAGGCGACCGTCCAGCCGTCGATCAGCTGCCTGTCCCGTGGGACAGCTGACCCCTCTCTCGCGCCGGGACATTTTTAAGCGCCACCCCTGGGTGCGTGACCGCGAGCGGTCCATGATCATTTTTCCAGGGCTGGACGGGATGCTGTCCGCCACCTTTTTGCACCACCATTTGGGTTGGCGATTGGTGGGTTATTACGATAACGAGACCCTCTGGCTCTCAAGGGCGGCCCGGGAGAAATGGAGCCGGCTGGTATGGGTGGACCTGGATACCTGCCATCCCGGCAGCCGTTCCATCGGTCACGGGGTCCTGGCCCTTAGCGAGAAAGTTCCCGCCGCGCTCAGGCAGTGCTGTAATCCCAACCTGATGGCGGGGATAGGGGCGGACCGGATCGCGCCGCGCTACCCGTTCTCAACGATCATGTTCCTGCTTTGGCTGCACGATGTTCCGGTGCGCAAAAACCTGGTGGCCCGGCTGTTGGTGCTGGCGGCCGAATCAGCCTGGATGAATATCCGGCAGGACCGGGAGAACTGCCTCCAATGGCGGGAACGACTCCCCGGCTACGATTGGAAGTGGCTGTTCACCCAGGTTGATAGGGAGCTGTTCGAGCGCCGGCTGCGTGACCAGCTGCTGGCCCCGCTGGAGCGTCTCACCGGTCGTCCGGCCGACGGTACTGCCGGCAATTCCCAGCGGCGGGTATCGGGGCTGAACCTGCAGTTCAATCCCGACTGGGAGGAGGATCTGTTCCTGAAAGTGAGCGCCTTCGCCGGGACGCACCTGAAGTGGTTGCCTCCCCGGCCCCCGGCCATCACAGAGCGGATTGAGGGCCAAAGGCAGACTATGGCCCTGGCCGAAGTAACCGGGCGCAACTTCCCGGGAAACCTGATCGGGAAGGGCGCCATTTCCTATGCAATCACCGGGGCCGGCAGCCTAAATTTTACCGTATTTCCGAAAGAGGTTTGAATGGAACCGACCAGTTACCCGTTAGTCCCCGAGGATCCCATTATCTACTGCAACGGCGTCTGGGTGCGTCAGAGCGAGGCCACGGTGCCCTTTATGGACAGCGGCTTCTGGTACGGTGACGGCCTGTTCGAGACCCTGCTGGTGGCGAACGGCAGAATTTTCCGCCACCGGAAGCATCTGGAACGCATGCATGCCGGGATGCGCATCCTTAAGATCGATTTTCCGGTCTCCGACGACGAAGTAGTGCACTTGATGGAGGAAGCGGTGGAACGCAACGGCCTGGGGGAGACCCTGCTACGCCTGATGTGCACCCGGGGTACTTTATCCGGGGCGCCCTGGAAATTCACCGGCCCGGCCAACCTGTTCATTGGTTTCCGCTATGCCGGAACACCACCCCCCTTACCCGTGAAGGTAAAATTCGTTGCCGAGGAGGATTATCCCATAGCCCGCATGGTCCCGGCCCTGAAGTCGATGACTTACCTGGGTAACATGCTGGCCATCCGGGATGTGGTGGACGAAGGGGCCTTCGAGCCGGTGTTCGTGAACCGGGACGGGGTGGTCACCGAATGCGCGGTCCGCAATGTCTTTTTCATCAAGGGGGACACCCTGCACACGCCCGATACCGATTTAGGTATTCTGCCGGGGGTTACCCGGGACCTGATCCTTGAACTGGCGGCCGACATGGGCCTGGCGGTGGATATGGCCCCCATTTCAGCGACCGATGTTAACACAATGGACGAGGCCTTCATTTCCAGCACCGGTATCGGGATCCTACCGGTCACCTGGGAGGGATTCAAGCCCACGGATTACCGGATCACAGGCCGCTTGAAAGCGGCGGTGGAGCAGCAGGTGCGGCAGGAGACGGGGGGCTGAGGGCAAATCATTAGTTTCTGGTTACGAGTTTCTAGTTACGGGTTACGAGTTTTGGGGCGGGGGGGGCGCCGTCTGCATAACTAGGGGCGAACGAAGTCGTCGTCGTCGTCGTCCCGGCGAACGCGGCCCTCATTACATTGCTTTCCTGGCCGCACAGGGCTAAAATTCCGTCACCGTGCTGAACAAAGTCCTCATAGCTAACCGGGGCGAGATCGCCGTGCGGGTGATCCGCAGCTGCCGGGAGTTAGGCCTCGCCACCGTGGCGGTCTACTCCCAGGCCGACCGCACTGCGCCCCATGTCCTGTTGGCCGATGAAGCCTTGTGCATAGGGCCACCCCCGGCCAAGGAGTCCTATCTGGATATGGAATCTATCCTGGCAGCCGCCCGGAAAAGTGGCGCCGACGCGATCCATCCCGGCTACGGCTTTCTGTCCGAAAACGCCGCTTTCACTAAAGCGGTGCAAACTGCCGGCCTGGTGTGGATCGGTCCCGCCCCGGACACCATTGTCAAAATGGGCGATAAGGTGGCCGCCCGGAAGTTGGCTCTGGAGGTAGGAGCGCCCATAGTGCCCGGGGGCGCCGAACCGCTCGGTGATATTAAGGCTGCCCGGAAAATCGCGCTGGAAGTGGGCTACCCGGTGCTGGTGAAGGCGGCCGGCGGCGGTGGCGGCAAGGGGATGCGCACTGTCCAGGAGCCGGACCAGCTGGATGCCGCCTTTAAGCGAGCCCGCTCTGAGGCCGCCAGCAGCTTCGCCGATGATCGGGTCTACCTGGAAAAGCTGGTGGCCGAGCCCCATCACGTGGAAATCCAGGTGTTTGCCGACAGCCACGGTAATGTGGTCAGCCTGGGTGAGCGGGAATGCTCCATCCAGCGCCGCTACCAGAAAGTGATCGAGGAAACCCCGTCACCCTTCATCAGTCCGGAAGTGCGCCTCGAGCTCAACGAACTGGCGATAAAAATCACGGCCGCCTGTGACTACCAGGGGGCAGGCACGGTGGAGTTCCTGGTGGACCGGGAGCAAAACTATTACTTCCTGGAGATGAACACCCGGCTACAGGTGGAGCATCCCATTACCGAAATGGTCACCGGCCTGGACCTGGTGGCCGAGCAGCTGCGGGTGGCGGACGGTGCGGCACTGTCGTTCACTCAAGCCGACATCCGGCCCCAGGGGCACGCCATCGAGAGCCGCATCTACGCCGAGGACGGCTTCAGTGATTTCACCCCCTGCACCGGTACGGTGCTGGAGTTCAGCGCCCCCGGGGGCCCGGGGGTGCGGCTGGATCACGGCCTGCGCCCCGGCCTGGAGATCACACCCTACTATGATCCCTTGTTGGGCAAGTTGTGCGCCTGGGGCCGGAGCCGGGCGGAGGCCATCGCCCGGATGGCCCGAGCCCTGGAGGAACTGCGGATCGTGGGACTGCGCACCACCACACCTTTCTGCCTGGCGGTGATGCAGCATCCGGCTTTCAAGAAGGGTGGCTACAACACCAGTTTCATCAGTGATCACCTGCCGGAGTTGGAGGCCGCAGGCGGGGAATCCCGGGAGCAATTGCACCAGGCGGCAGCCCTGGGAGCGGCCCTGTTCGCCACCGGAGAGCACCAGGCCGGGGCCGATGGCCGCGCCGGCCGGTTGGCCGAATCCCCCTGGCTGCTGAAAGGGCGCGAAAACCAGCAGTCGTAATGATATTTCAGGCCGCCATTGGAGAAAAGTTTATCGAGCTGCAGATTCGCTCGGAAAACGGCCGGCCGGTGGTGGAAATAGCCGGGCACCAACCGGAAGTGGACCTGGTTAGACTCTCACCATTTTCATATTCGCTATTGCTGGACGGCCGGTCCCACCACCTGTCGATTTACCCTGACCGGGACGACTACCTGGTTATCCTGCGGCAGCAGACCTATCATATTCGGCTGCGCAGTGAGCTGGACCTGACTATTGAAAAACTGGGAATGAAAGAGGCCACCGGTGGTGGTGGTGGACTGATCGCCGCGCCCATACCGGGGCTGATCACGGAGGTGGCGGTCAAGGAGGGCGACACCGTTGCGATCGGCGATCGGCTGTTGATCCTGGAGGCGATGAAAATGGAGAATGAGATCAGCGCCCCCCAGGCGGGAATCGTTTCGGCCGTGCACGTGGCGCCGGGGCAGGCGGTGGACCAGGGAGCATTGTTGGTGGAGCTGGAGAAGGCTCCAGGCGTGCCTACCTGACAGCAGGTGCGATTGCGTGAAGATTTTATTGGATGGGTAGCCACAAGATTTGTGAATAGGAAAAAGTAGGGCCCCAAACAGTGAGGAAAGTATGAATTGCTGCCATTGCGATGGTATTGAGACGCTCTTTAACCACAAGGTTGCCGCAAAGGAACTTAAAAAATATCGCCGGAAAGGACCGACCAAGACGACCGGCATGTTGATCGACGCGCTTAAGGCTGAGGGTGTCCAGGGGATGACACTGCTCGATATTGGCGGTGGAATAGGGGCCATAGGGCATGAACTGTTGGCTGCCGGGGCGAGCAGGGCCACCAACGTAGATGCTTCAACGGCTTACATCGAAGTGGCGAAAGAGGAAAGTGAACGCCGTGGTCACAGCGACCGGGTGAGTTATCAGCATGGTGACTTTGTTGATCTGGCCCCGGAGATTTCAGCGGCCGATATTGTCACCCTCGACCGGGTCATTTGCTGCTACCCCGATATGGAAGCACTGGTTGGTCTGTCAAGCCAGCGGGCCACAAAATATTACGGGGCGGTATATCCCCGCGACAATCTATGGTTTAAGATCGCCCGTCCCGTCCTCAATTTTTTCCTTTGGCTCAGCCGCAACCCGTTTCGCATGTTTGTGCATGCCACTGCGGCAGTGGATGCCGTGGTGCGCAAGCAAGGATTGCAGCCGCGCTTCCATGGCCACACGGCCATTTGGCAGGTGGTACTCTATGGGCGCTAGCGTACGCCGGCGGCGGCGGAGCGCTGCGAACAGCCGCGTGGATTAACGCCTTTTTGCCCTCCGGCGGGGGCGGACGGGTGGAGGCATAGAGGTCAAATAAAACAAATAGTAACCTGACCCGATAGTAATCAGGCCCAATAATGACATGAGCCGCAGCAGCCAGTTGTTGAAGTTCTCGCGGTCGCCAAAGTCCATGATATGCAGCATCCACAGGAAATCATAGGCTCGCCACAGCCGATTGCGCCGGGCGGTTACTTCCCCGGTTTGGGTACTGATATAAATGGCCGGAGCCTTCCAGTGGGCGAAGGTTACCTTCCAGGCCGGCAACGGCCCACGATATTCACTCACCGGCTGTTCCACCAGGGCGACCTGGCGAACTGTTGACTCGGGGAGGAAATCGGCCCGGGCCACTGCGATGGCCGTGGTGCGGCTGATGGGAGAGATCAATTGACCAGTGATAGCGTTGTAGGTCTCGGCATGCCCATCGTCCATGATCAGGCGGTAGACTGGCAGGTTCAGCAGCTTCCCCAACCTGATATCGCGCATTACCAGTAGGGAGCTGTTACGCATCAGGGGCGGCAGCTCGGCCAGGAAGTTTTCGAATTTTAAATCGGGGGGCAGATCAGCGACAGTTTCCGTCTCTCCCTTGACACTCGACAGCTGCACCCAGGAGAAATAGAGGCCTCCCAGAGACCATAGAAATAGCTGGACGCCTACTATGGGAGCCAGGCGGCGGTGCCAGGTGCGGATCAGTTTCTTGCGGCCGGTACGGGACAAGCCTCACCTCCAATTGTTTGAATCGTTGCCCGGAAGACACTGAAGTTATTATCA
>CBDVAP010000035.1:0-23288 GCA_965372015.1 uncultured bacterium
AAGAATCCTTCTTCCGTAACAAGGTTAAGACTTAGGCAAAGGCTCAGTAGCTCGGCATCTTTTAAATCTAACAAGATAGATTCATCAAAATCCGTTTTGCCAGTAACTTGCTGAACTACGCTCAATCCAAAACGACGGACTTTCTCTCTAAGTTCGATAACTGCCGTATTCCATGCATAGTTCAAAGCGCTATCGAAAAGGCCTGAAGCAACTGCAACGCACATTCTTGCTAGATCATCTGTTCTTAATTCTAGCGGTACTTTATTAAGGACTCGTGGAAGGTTATTCCATGCCGATTCAATTTCTTCATCACTAGCTAAAATATCCCTCGACACACCGAGCGCTTCCGTCAAGACAGCGAGAGCTGGTGTTGTATCCCCAATTATTGCAGGGAGGTTCTCATCCGTCATCAGTCTATTCCTTAATTCTGTGGTTCCGACTTCTTCACTATCATTTGTGTAGAAATACACCGGGCCGTTAAATCCGGTTATCGCAATTGTACCCGTACCCGATGTTAATCTTCTCTGGACTATGATCCAACGATAATACCATAATCAAACTACGCACAATCAGGTATTATAAGCCTTTTTGTACCGTCACCTTGATGTGCCGGAGCCGCCGGCCGGCGAAATAAACCCACCCTGCTCGCTCTGCGAGGTCCCTCCCTTTTGAAGGGAGGGAATGCCGGATTGTGCCGTGCTAAATGCCCGCGTCACCAGATGTGGCAGCTATTACACGCAATCACCATTAACCGCTACTCCTTCCCTTAATAAGGGAAGGAACTCGCGCCAGCGAGAAGGAAGGGTTTCTTCCAGAACAGCCGCCGCCCCCCTCTATTTCAAGAGAGGGGCCTCGCAAAGCGAGCGGGGTGAGTTCTCCCCCCTAATTCCGAATCTCAATCCCCCCAAACATCGCCGAGCAGTGGATCCGCACTACCGGCCCTTGATCCCCCGCCTGCCGGGTTTTATCCTCGATGCCGCCCAGGATAGGCGTGCCGGTGATGATGATCCGCCACTCGCTGGGCACCCGCACTTCCGCGCCGCCGAACATGACGTTGATCCGGATGCGGCAGTCACGGGCCGGGGAGGCATCCCGCAGGTCCACCTCGGCGCCACCGAATAGGGCCATGATCTCGCCGCCCTTGAGGCCCTGGCTGGTGATCCGCCGCTCGGCGCCGCCAAACACCACTTTCACGTCGAACTGATCGGCGGCCACCTCCAGATCGGTATGACCGAAGTACCTGCGCCCGCCGAAGGCCATCGACAAGCCCACGATGATCAGTATTACCGGCCAGAGCCCCAGAATATCGTGCCAGTGCAGGACATTCAAGTTGGCCAGCAGGAAGACACAGCCCAGCACCAGCAGCACCATTCCGCCGTTGCGCTCGTCTCCGGTAAACTTCAGGAAACCGACCAGCAACAGGATCAGCGGCCACCAGGTACCGATAATGGAGCCGAAGTTCAGGATATTGAAATGATCAAACAGGAATAAGATGCCTAGCAGAGCGATCACCAAGCCGATCCCCTGGTTGCCCCGATTGTGATATTCCGGCATATGTCCCCCCTTTTTTGGGAAAGTTACTATCCCCTGGAACCGGATGCCCAGCAGGTCCTCCAGCTGGCGGATCGAAGGGGCCTGCCTTTAACCCCGCCATGTCATTCCGAACCATGCCCTGAGCTTGGCGAAGGGGCAGTGAGGAATCTCTCTTGCTGACCGCTATCCGCACACCCGGCGAACGACAACGCTCTGTCATTGCGAATCCCGCTCAAGCGGGATGTGGCAATCTCTCCGGCTGAATGTATATCCCGCCTTAGCACCCCTGTGTTGCCTAAAGATCTCCTCTCCCTTGGGGAGAGGGACAGGGTGAGGGTTTCTCTTTGACCTTCGCGTACTTTGCGCCCCGTAGGCCCGTCCGAAGGCGGGCTTGGCGGCTACTCTTGCCCATCCCCTATTACCTTGCCCCGCTTTCCCTTCCGGTTTACTTTCAGTAGTCGCAATCATATAATTATAGGAGCTAGCATGCGCCCACCTGCCAAACCGATTATCGCTTTTCTGATTCCCTTGATCGTCCTTTCCAGCCTGCAACTGATTTTCGCCGCGACCGAGGGAATAACGTTGAATGCCATCAATGTCCTGACCACCATCGCCGGGGTGGGGGTCATGGTTCTGCTCCTGGCGGCCCTGTCCAGCCTGTGGCCCTGGCCCCTGAGCGATCGCATCATGGCCCTGTTTCTGCTATACTATTTTGTCCAGAATGTACCCAGCCTCATAGAATACTACTTCTTCTCAGCGGGGACATTAGATTTCGTCATCAAGAACTTGGGATTAGGTCTGGTTAACGCGGGACTGGCTGCCGTTCTGATCGCCTGGATGTTCAGGCCGGACACGGAATCCTCCCGGTTTGGATCAGCCCTGTCAGGCTGGCTGCGGCAACGAAAGTTGTTCTCCTGGCTGTGGCGACTGGTCGCCGCCATGTTGGCCTATCTGCTACTCTACCTCGTCATCGGGGGGATCGCCTTTCAGTTCACGGGACCCTATTACACCGATCCGGCCTACGGTCTGGAGCTGACCCTCCCCGAGGGCGGCCTGGCCCTGATCGCCAAAATCCAGCCGTTTCGCACTATCCTATTTCTGGTGGGTCTATCCGGCCTACTGGTGGGCCTGGGAGGAAGTACCCGGCGCGTAGGTCTCTGGGCCGGGGCGGCCCTGTTCATCCTGGGTGGCTTGGCGCCCCTGTTGGCCGGGGCCTATCACTGGCCGGCGGCCCTGCGGATCTATCACGTAATAGAGGTCTTCTTTCAGAATGTCCCCGCCGGCTACATTTTCGCCCGCCTGCTCGCCCCTGCTACCGGGGACGCATCTTAGGCGCCGCGCACCAGGCGAACGACAGCGCCCCCGTCATGTCATTGCGAATCCCGATTTATCGGGATGTGGCAATCTCGCCGGCTGAATGTATGTCCCGCCTTAGCGCTACTTACCGTACTTAGCGGCTAATCTCCCCAGCCCCAAGCGTCAAGCCCCCTGGTCCTCCGGCCACTGCCACTGCCAGGCTCGCCGTAGGCGTTGCCTCCGGCTACGCCGAGGCCTGCTACTGCTACTGCTTACTGCCCCCCCGCCGTGATGTACGTCAGCCAGTGGCGGTACTCCGGCCGGCGCCCCTGGACGATATCGAAGTACAGGTCCCGCAGCCGGACGGTGATCGGTCCCGGCTGGCCCGTACCAAACATATGGCCGTCAATTTCCCGGATAGGGGTCACCTCGGTGGCCGTGCCGGTAAAGAAGGCTTCATCCGCCGCCCGCAGCATCTCCTTGGTCATGATATCGATTTCCACCGGGATCTCCAGGTCCCCGCAGACTTCGATGATCGACTCCCGGGTAATACCCATCAGGATAGAGGACTTCTCGTCGTTGGTATAGACTGTCCCGTCTTTTACCAGGAACAGGTTCTGCCCGGAGCCTTCGGCGATGTTGCCCTCCATGTTCAGCAGCAACGCCTCGCCAAAACCCCTTTTCCGGGCCTCCTGAACCGCCAACATTGAATTCAAGTACTGGCCGTTGGCCTTGGCGGTGGTGGGATAACTTGACCAGTGGGATTTAATCCAGGGCGAGAGGGTAATCCTGATACCCTTCTCCAAGCCCTCTTTCCCCAGGTAGGCGCCCCAGTCGAAACAGGCAATCGATACCTGCACCGGGCAATTGTTGGGATGCACCCCCAGGCTGTCATAACCGTAGTAGGCTATGGGGCGGATATAGCAACTTCGCAAGTTGTTGGCCTTAATCACGTCGATGGCGGCCTGTACCAGCTCCTCAACGGAATATGGGATCTGCATCTCGAAGGCCCAGGCGGAACTGTGCAGCCGGGTCATGTGGTCCTCCAGCCGGAAGACAGCCGGCCCGTCGGCGGTTTCATAACACTTGATCCCTTCGAAACAGCCACTCCCATAGTGCAGGGTGTGGGACATGCTATGGGTGGTGCCTTCCGCCCAAGGCTTAAGCCCTCCATCCAGCCAGATAGTGGGGGTGTGGGTCTGAGCCATTATAGTATCCTTCCCTACTGATTCACGCCGGCGTTTGCTCTGCTTGAGCGGTGCTGGCGGTTTTGAAAAGTTTGTAATTCAGACTATCCCGCAGGGCCTGCCAGCTGGCTTCGATGATATTCTCCGATACGCCCACCGTCGACCACGACTCCTTGCTGTCGCTGCTCTCCACCAGCACGCGCACTTTGGCGCTGGTGCCCTGTTTCTCATCCAACACCCGCACCTTGTAGTCCACCAGCTTAACCTGCGCCAGTTCGGGATAGAAGCGAATTAAGGCCTTGCGCAGGGCCCGGTCAAGGGCATTTACCGGCCCGGCGCCCTCGGCGGCGGTATGCTCCTCTTCGCCCTTCACCCGCACTTTCATGACCGCCTCGGTCTCAGTGTTCCCGTCATGATCGTAGCGCACGTGAATGCGGCTGTGTAGCACCTCAAAGAAAGGGGTGAACTCGCCCAGCTCCCGCCGCAGAAGTAACTCGAACGAGGCCTCGGCGCCGTCGAACTGGTAGCCTTCATACTCCAGGGCCTTGATCTTCTTTACCAGGTTAGCCAGATGGTCCTCGCCATTGCGGTCCAGATCGATGCCCAGCTCCTGGGCCTTATAGCGGATATTGCTCTTGCCCGACAGGTCGGAGATCAACACCCGCCGGTGCGCCCCCACGGCATCCGGGGCCACGTGCTCGTATAAGGTGGCATCCTTCAGCACGGCGCTGACGTGAATCCCCCCCTTGTGGGCAAAAGCCGATTGGCCCACAAACGGCGCCCGTGGGTTGGGTGCCAGGTTGGCAATTTCCGCCACCGTGCGCGACAGTTCCGACAATCGCTGTAAGTCCAGGTCGTTCCCGGCCTGGTAACCCATTTTCAGCAAAAGCGTAGGAATCACACTGCATAGGCTGGCGTTACCACAACGCTCCCCGATCCCGTTGATGGTCCCCTGCACGTGCACCGCTCCTGCAGCCACGGCGGTCACGGTATTGGCTACAGCCAGCTCACCGTCGTTATGGGCGTGGATGCCCAGGGAGGCCTGTAGCTGCTTTTTCACCTTGGTCAGGATGGTCTTGATTTCCGCCGGCAGTGAGCCGCCGTTGGTGTCGCACAGCACAATGGTATCCGCTCCGGCTTCCTCCGCGGCCTTGACCATGGCCATTGCGAAAGCCGGATCATCCTTGTAACCATCGAAGAAATGTTCGGCATCGAAAATCACCCGGCGGCCGTGGTCTTTCAGGAAGCGCACCGACTCGTGAATAAGAGTTTCGTTGGCCTGATCTTCCAGCCCCAGCCCGACCCTGGAATGGGCCCGCCAGGTCTTGCCGAATATGGTGACTATTTCGGTCTCCGCCTGCAGCAGTGTGTTGAGATTTGGATCGGAGGCCACTTCACCGGGGCGGCGGGCAGTGGAGCCGAAACAACAGATTTGCGCCTGCCGTAACTGCAAGTCCCGCACTTGACGGAAAAACTGCTCGTCACGTGGATTGCTGCCCGGCCAACCGCCTTCAATAATGTCGATGCCAAACTCGTCCAGCAGCCGGGCGATGCGCAGTTTATCGCTTACCGAAAGGTTGACCCCTTCACCCTGGGTGCCGTCACGCAGGGTGGTGTCGAACAGTTCCACCTTCATTGCTTACCCTTCTGCCGGTCTTTCTTCGCGGCTATGCTGTTAAGCAGCCCACCGGCGGCATAGATTCCCTTAAGAAACGGTGAATGGGGCGGGAATGAATAGGTTTCGTTCTGCGAGCGATTGGTAATCAGACCCCGCTCCATGTCAATTTCCAGTTCATCACCGTCCCGAACCTGGCCGCTGATGCCGGGAATTTCCACCACCTGGAAGGCGCAGTTGACTGCGTTGCGGTAGAAGATCCGGGCAAAGGAATCGGCCAGCACCGCCTGCACCCCAGCCCCTCGCAGGGCCCAGACGGCGTGCTCCCTGCTGGAGCCGCAGCCAAAATTCTCCCCGGCAACCAGCAGGTCGCCCGCCTGCACCCGGGTTGCGAATTCCCGGTCGATCACTTCCATGGCGTGTACTGCCAGGTCGGCCTCGTCGTGAATGTTCAGATAACGGGCGGGAATGATCTCGTCCGTGTTGATGTGATCGCGCTTGAAAAGGTGTACTCGCCCCTGCATCGGTTCGGTCCCTTATAAATAGTCTCTGGGGTCGGTGATAATCCCGGCTACGGCGGTAGCTGCCGCGGTGGCGGGGCTGGCCAGGTACACCAGGGACTCCGGGTGGCCCATGCGGCCCACAAAGTTGCGATTGGTGGTTGAGACGCACACTTCTCCCGCCGCCAACACTCCCATGTGCCCCCCCAGGCAGGCGCCGCAGGTGGGGGTGGAAACCACGCAGCCCGCCTCGTAGAATATTTCGAATAGCCCCTCGTCGTGGGCCTGCTTCCAGATGGTGCTGGTGGCCGGTACCACGATGGCCCGCACACCGGCGGCCACCCGGCGCCCTTTCAGGACCGCCGCAGCCTGCCGCAGGTCCTCGATCCGCCCGTTTGTGCACGAGCCGATGTAGACCTGGTCCACCGGTACCCGCTTCTTACCATTCAGGGAAGCCACCGGTTGCCCGTTGGAGGGCAGGCCGGGCAAAGCCACCAGCGGTTCCAATCGCGATACGTCGATGGTGATCTCCCGGACATAGATGGCATCATCGTCCGCCAAGTACTCTTCCCAATCGTTTTCGCGGGCTCGGCCTTGCAGGTAATCGCGGGTTACTAAGTCCACCGGCATCACCGCGCACTTGGCCCCGGCCTCAATAGCCATGTTGGTGATGGTCATGCGCGCTTCCATCGATAGTTCGGCCAAAGTTTCGCCGTGATATTCCAGGGCCTGGTACCGGGCCCCATCCACCCCCAACCGGCGGATCTGCTCCAGGACTATATCCTTGCTATACACCCCTGCCGGCAGCTGGCCCTTTAGGTTCACCTTAATCGAAGCGGGCACCTTGAACCACAGCTCGCCGCTGTATAGCGCCGCCGCCAGATCGGTGGAGCCTACCCCGGCCGAGAAAACACCGAAGGCCCCATAGGTGCAGGTATGGGAATCGCCACCCACCACTGTCTGGCCCGGGACGATATGTCCTTGCTCGGGCAGCAGGGCGTGGCAAATGCCGTGGCGTCCCAGCTCGTAATAATTCTTTATGCCGTTCTCCCGGACCCATTGCCGCAGACTGCGGGCCAGCTCGGCGCTCTCGATATCCTTGTTGGGGACGAAATGGTCGGGTGTGACCACAATGCGCTCCGGATCGAAGACCCCACTTAAGCCGTGATCGGCCAGCATGCGGATAGCCGGCGGTGTGGTCACCTCATGGCACATGACCAGGTCGATCCGGGCCTGGATCAGGTTACCGGCCCGCGCCTCACCGGCCACGGTATGCGCCGCCAACAACTTCTCAGTTAGTGTCAGTCCCATCAATGGCCTTCCTACCGGTCCGGTTCCTGAGGTTCCGGCTCCTGCTGCTCGGTATCCGCCAGGGCTGCCCGCTGCTCATTCAGGGCTTGGAGGTAAGCCTTGACGCTGGCCTCGATGATATCGGTGGACACGCCCCGGCCGGTAAAGGTCCCGCCCTCTTCCCTGATCCGCACGATCACCTCGCCCTGGGCTTCCCGTCCGGCAGTCACCGAACGCACCTGGTACGACTCAATTTTTGTATGCACATCCAGCGCCCGGTTGATGGCCTGGAAGCAGGCGTCCACGGGGCCGTCACCGATGGCCGATTCCTGGTGGTGCCGGCCCTCGACCTCGATCAGGACAGTGGCCGTGGCGGGGGTAGTGGTGCCGGCGCTGACATGGAAGGACTGCAGCTGGTAATACTCCTGGTGGCGGTAAATCTCATCCCCCATCAACACTCGCAGGTCCTCATCGAATACCTCTTTCTTCTTATCCGCCAGTTCTACGAATGTGCCGTAAACTTGGGCCAGCTCCTCATCGTTGACATGGTAACCCAGCTCTTTTAAGCGCACCGAAAGGCCGTGCCGGCCGGAATGCCGCCCTAACACGATATTTGTCTTGGGCACCCCCACCGATTCGGCGGTCATTATCTCGTACGTGCGGCGATCCTTTAAAACGCCGTCCTGGTGGATGCCCGCCTCGTGGGAAAAAGCATTATCGCCCACCACGGCTTTGTTGGGCTGCACCACCATGCCCGTAAAGGCCGAGACCATCCGGCTGGTGTTATAGATTTCTTTAAGGTTAATGCCGGTGGTAAAGTCCCAGAGGTCCTCCCGCACTTTCAAGGCCATGACGATCTCTTCTAAGGCCGCGTTTCCGGCCCGCTCGCCGATGCCGTTGATGGTGCCCTCCACCTGCCGGGCACCACCCTGGATGGCGCTGAGGGAATTGGCTACTGCCAGCCCCAGGTCGTTGTGGCAGTGGACGCTGATCACCGCCTGGCCGATATTGCTCACCCGCTGCCGCAGCTCGCTGATCTTGGCCCCGAACTCCAGCGGCATGGTATAGCCGGTCGTATCGGGGATGTTCACCGTGGTGGCTCCGGCTTCGATGGCCGCCTCGATCACTTCGGCCAGGTAACCGATGTCGGTGCGGCCGGCGTCCTCCGCCGAAAATTCTACGTCCTCGGTAAAGGTCTTGGCATAGGCCACCGCCTCTGCGGCCATGCGCAGGATCGAGGCTCGTTTCTCCTTCAACGAGACGCCGTAGCGTTTGTCGCGAAACTTTTCGCTGATGTGAATATCGGAAGTACCGATGAAGGTATGGATCCGATAGCGCTCACCGTTTTTCAGGGCGCCATAGGCAGCGTCGATATCGCCCGTGACTGCCCGGGCCAGACCGGCCACCACCGCGTCAACGCAATCGACGATCCGTTCCACCGCCTCGAACTGCACCGGGGACGATACCGGGAACCCGGCCTCGATGACATCCACCCCCAGGTGATCCAATTGCCGGGCGATCTCCACCTTTTCCGACACATTCAGCGCTGCTCCGGGAGATTGTTCGCCGTCCCGCAGGGTAGTATCAAAAATAATTATACGCTCTCCCTTATCACCCATTTCAATACTCCTAGTTATCTTCCTGTTGGCGCTGGGTATCGGTGTTGATCCGGTCATAGGCTTCCAGCACCTGGCGGGTCATTTCGGCGGTGCCGATCACCTGCGTTCCTAAGGTTGCAATATCCGCCGTTCGGTATCCAACCGCCAGAGTCTGTTCAATGGCCTGCTCCAGGCCCGCCCCCAACTCAGGCCGCTCCAGGCTGATGGTGAGCATCATGGCCACCGAAGCGATCATGGCCAGCGGGTTGGCCAGCCCCTGCCCGGCAATATCGGGGGCGCTGCCATGCACCGGCTCGTATAGAGCATGCTGATCCCCCAGCGATGCCGAGGGCAGCATGCCCAGGCTGCCGGTGATCATGGCGGCCACGTCACTGAGGATATCGCCGAACATGTTCTGGGTGAGGATCACGTCGAACTGGCCCGGCTGCCGCACCAGCTGCATGGCGGCGTTGTCCACATACATGTCGTCCAGCGTCACACCGGGATAATCCTCTGCTACCTGATGAACAACATCCCGCCAGAACTGGGAGCTCTCCAGCACATTGGCCTTATGGACCGAGGTCACCCTGCCGCTCCGTTTCAAGGCCAGCTCCATAGCCACGCGGGCTATGCGCTCCACCTCTTCCCGGGTATAGACCAGTGTGTTCCAGCCCCGTTGATCATCTAACCCCCGGGGCTCACCGAAATAGATGCCGCCGGTCAGCTCCCGGACCACCACCAGGTCCGTGCCGGTCACGACTTCCTCCTTCAATGAGGAGGCCGGGACCAGCGCAGCGTATACCTTGGCCGGCCGCAGGTTGGTGAACAGGCCCAGCGCTTCCCGCAGCCGCAGCAGCGCCCGCTCCGGTCGTTGGTCCGTAGGCAGGCTGTCCCATTGGGGCCCACCTACCGCCCCCAGCAGAACTGCGTCGGCCCGGCGGCAGTCCTCCAGCGTGGCCTCATCGATGGGCTGGCCATGGGCTTTAATCGCTACCCCGCCAATGGGGCCAGTGGTCACCTTAAACGCCAGTTTCGCCGAGGCGCCTACATGTTCCAAGACCGCCAGGGCCGCTTCCATCACTTCGGCCCCAATGCCGTCGCCCGGTAGAGCGGTGATCTTAAATGCTTTCGGCATTGTCAGTCTCTCAATGTCCCTTAGAGCCAGCTCATCATTTTACGTAACCGCCGTCCAATTTTTTCGACCGGGTGGTCTTTTTCGGCCTGGCGCAAACGGGTCATGTTAGGCTGGCCTTGTTCATTCTCGGCGATCCACTCCCGGGCAAAATCACCATTCTGCACCGCTTTGAGGATTTCTTTCATCGCTGCCCGCGACTGGGCGGTGATTACTTGTTTGCCGCGGGTCAGGCCACCGTATTCGGCGGTGTCGCTCACCGAGTAGTTCATCCGGGCCAGTCCGCCCTCGTAATAGAGGTCCACGATCAGTTTCATTTCGTGCAGGCACTCGAAGTAGGCCAGCTCGGGAGGGTAGCCGGCGTCCACCAGGGTCTCAAAACCCGCTTTGATCAGCTCCGCCGAACCTCCGCACAGCACCGCCTGTTCGCCAAACAGATCGGTCTCGGTCTCATCCTTGAAATTGGTCTCGATCACTCCCGCCCGGGTACCACCGATCCCCTTGGCCCAGGCCAGGGCGGTGCGCCGGGCTTGTCCGGTGGCATCCTGGTGCACCGCCATCAGGCAGGGCACGCCGGTGCCGCCCTCGAAGGTGCGCCGGACCAGATGGCCCGGACCTTTGGGCGCAATCATAATCACGTCCACCTCCGGCGACGGTGTTATCTGGCCATAGTGGATATTGAATCCGTGGGCAAAGGCTAAGGAGTTGCCAGCTTCCAGGTGCGGCGCAATTTCCGTCTCGTAAACTTTTTTCTGGTGCTGGTCGGGGATCAGCACCATCACAATGTCGCCCCAGGCTGTGGCCTCGGCCACGGTTTTTACACTCAGGCCTGCGGACTCAGCCTCAGAGCGGGAGGAACTGCCCTCCCGCAAACCAACACACACCTCCTGGCCGCTGTCCTTTAAGTTCAAGGCATGGGCATGCCCCTGGCTGCCGTAGCCCAGCACTGCCAGGCGGCGGCCCTTCAAAACGGCCAGATCGGCGTCTTGATCGTAATACATGGTAATCATTCCAGCACTCCTATTTTTTTGCCTGGTTAGGGCTCTTGCCGTTGCTGTTTTTCCAGCGGATTACCTCATCCTGATCGGAAAAGCTGCCCGCTCCCCGAGTCATGGCCACCTTGCCGGTGCGCATGACCTCCCTAACCCCAAAGGGGGTGAGCACCTCGATCAGGGAATCGATCTTGTCCGGTTCACCGGTCACCTCCACAATCAGCGATGCGGTGCTCACGTCCACGATCCGGGCTCGGTAGATCTTGACTAAGTCCCCCACCTCCCCCCGGGTGCTGCCGTCGGCCTGCACCTTAATCAGGGCCTGCTCGCGAATCACACAGGGTGTGTCGGTCACATCCACCACTTCGATCACATTGATCAGCTTGAGCAGGTTGCGCCGGATAATGGTACGCCGCAGGTGCTCCTCCTCATCGGTGGCGATTGTGAGGCGGCTGGTACCTGGGGTTTCGCTGTGCCCAACCACAATGCTTTCGATATTGAAATTCCGGCGTCGAAACAGGCTGGCAATCCGGTTCAACACGCCGGGCTTATCCTCAACTAAGGCTACGAGTACTTGTTTCATGACTTTTTGCTCCCTCTCGCGTCAGGTGGTTGCTCTTCCGGGTGGGGCCGGCGGATCATGTTTTGCAGGTCCTCACCGGCCGGCACCATGGGAAAGACCATCCCGTGCTGCTCCACCACGAATTCTATCAGGACCGGTCCTTTGTGCCGCCGGGCCTCCTTAAGGGCCGACTGGATATCCTCCTGCCGCCCAACCCGGTATCCGGGCACTCCGTAGGCCTCGGCCAGTTTCACGTAGTCCGGGCTGGAGATGGGGGTCTCGGCGTAGCGCGCGTTGTAGAACATCTGCTGCCATTGGCGAACCATCCCTAAGTAGCCGTTATTGATAATGGCTATTTTCACGTTAGCCTGCTCCTGGACCGCCGTGCCCAGTTCCTGAAGGGTCATCTGGAAGCCGCCGTCCCCCACGATGGCCCATACCTCCCGGTCCTTCTTGTGCAAGCTGGCCCCAATGGCCGCCGGCAATCCGAAGCCCATGGTACCCAGACCACCGGAAGTGATCAGGGTGTGGGGTTGTTCATGAGAGTAATATTGGGCTTCCAGCATCTGGTGCTGGCCCACATCGCTGACGATCAAAGAATCCTCGGGTACGGCTTTACAGATCGATCGAATCACATGTGCTCCTAATAGTGTCTCGGACTCAAGTTGGAGTACATCCCGCTGAGCAGCATCTTCCCGCCAGGCCTTGATGGTTTGCAGCCACTTGGCCCGCTTCCGTTGCTTGACGCCGGGCTTGATCTGTCCCAGTACAGTAGCCAGGTCAGCGTTTATGGCCACGTCCACCCGCACATTCTTGTTGAGCTCCGAGGCATCGATGTCGATGTGGATCTTCCGTGAGTCGGGAGAATAAGTTTTCAGCTTGCCGGTGACCCGGTCGTCGAAGCGCATGCCGCAGGCTATGATCAAGTCCGCCTGCTGGATGGCATGGTTGGCGGCGGCGTTCCCGTGCATACCCATCATCCCCAGGTTGAGAGGGTGGCTGTGGGGCAGGGAATCGTTCCCCAATAGTGTTGTGGTGACCGGGATGTCGGCTTTCTCTACTATAGCTATCAAGTCATCGCGAGCCCCGGACATGAGTACTCCATGCCCCGACAGCACTAGAGGACGGTCGGCGCCGTTGATCAGTTCCAAGGCGGCGGCCACCTCCTCATCCGTGGCCCGCTCCGGAGGGTGGTATCCCGGCAAGTCGATTGGATCGGTGGGATATTCGAACGCGGTGACGGCGTTCTGCACATCCTTGGGGATATCGACCAGCACCGGTCCCGGCCGGCCGGTACGGGCAATGTAGAACGCCTCCTGTATAACGCTGGCCAGTGAATCCACTTCCATCACCAGGTAACTGTGCTTGGTGACCGGCAGGGTAGCACCGGTAATATCGGTTTCCTGGAAAGCGTCGGAGCCCAGAGTGCTGATAGGCACCTGGCCGGTGATGCAAACCATGGGGATGGAGTCCATCATGGCTGTTGCTATTCCGGTGATCAGGTTAACCGCCCCGGGGCCGGAGGTGGCCATGGCAACTCCCACTGCTCCGCTGGCTCGGGCATAACCATCAGCCATATGGGCCGCCCCCTGTTCATGCCTTACCAGGACGTGGTGTATCCGGTCGCGATAATCGGCCAGGGCGTCGTACACCGGCAGAATGGTCCCACCGGGATAGCCGAATACGGTCTTGATCCCTTCGTGCACCAGGCATTCCCAGACAATCTCCGCCCCCGTTAGCTCTCGTTTGGCTTTAGCCATTTCGATTCCTCATATATCCCGTTTACGGGTCACCCAGCACCGCGCCGGTATTGGCCGATGTGACCATCCGGGCGTACCGTCCCAGATAACCGTGCTTGATTTTCAGTTCAAACTTTGGCAGCTTTTTGAGGCGTTGTTGCAACTCGGCTGCGCTCAATTCCACCCGCAGCTCGCGCTGTGGGATGTCCACATGGATGATATCCCCATTCACCAGTGCCGCAATGGGACCCCTGTCGGCCGCTTCCGGTGAAATGTGTCCCACGCAAGCGCCGCGAGTGCCCCCGGAAAACCGCCCATCGGTGATCAGGGCTACCGAATCGCCCAGACCCAGCCCCATCAAGGCGCTGGTGGGCGCCAGCATCTCGGGCATACCTGGCCCGCCCCGCGGACCTTCGTAGCGGATTACCACCACCTCGCCGGGCTGTACTTCGCCATCCAGGATACCCGCCAGGGCTTCCTCCTGCGATTCGTAGATCCGGGCAGGGCCGGAATGGGTCAGCATACCCGTCTCCACAGCTACCGTCTTAACTACCGCTCCATCCGGGGCCAGGTTGCCAAATAGTACTGCCAGGCCGCCGTTCGGTGAGTGTGGCTCTTCCACCGAGCGGATCACCGCCCGATTCTTAACCTTAGCCCCGGCGATATTAGCGCCCAGCGTCTGCCCGGTGACAGTGCTGCACTCAGTCTGGAGCACGCCTTCCAGGCTGGCCAGCTCAGCCAGCACGGCCGAAACCCCGCCGGCGGCATCCAGGTCCTCTAAGTGCACATCCGGTGAGGCCGGGCTGATTTTGCAAAGATTAGGGACTCGGTCGGAGATCTTATTTAGTTGGGCCAGGTCGAACTCCACACCGGCCTCATGGGCTACAGCCATGGTATGCAGCACAGTGTTGGTACTGCCTCCCAAGGCCATATCGAGGGCGAAGGCGTTTTGAATACTCTCTGCCGTGATGATATCCCGTGGCCGCAGATCTCGCTCAACCAAGTCCAGGATGCGTAGCCCTGCCCGTTGAACCAGGTCGGTGCGCCGGGAATCCACTGCCAGAATGGTGCCGTTGCCGGGGAGGGCAATCCCCAGGGCCTCCAGCAGGCAGTTCATGGAGTTGGCGGTAAACAAACCGGCACAGGAGCCGCAACCCGGACAGGCGGTGGATTCTAAGTCGCTCAGTTGCTGCTCGCTGATTTCGCCGGCCTGGTAGCGCCCCACGGCCTCAAATACGGTAATCAAGTCCACCTTTTCCCCGGTGGATGTGCGCCCGGCCTGCATCGGTCCGCCGGACACAAAAATGGTGGGTACATTGAGCCGCACCGCCGCCATCAGCATCCCGGGAACGATTTTGTCGCAGTTGGTCAGGCAGACCATGCCGTCCAGACAATGGGCCTCCATGACTGTCTCAACGCTGTCGGCGATCAGCTCCCGGCTGGCCAGTGAGTAGCGCATGCCCAGGTGACCCATAGCGATACCGTCATCCACACCGATGGTGTTGAACTCGAAGGGCACACCCCCCGCTTCCCGGATAGCTGCCTTCACCACGGCGCCCAGCCGCTGCAAATGGACATGGCCCGGGATGATATCAGTGTATGAATTCGCCACCCCGATGAACGGTTTAGCGAAATCCTCCTCCGATTTGATGACTCCCGTAGCCCGCAGAAGACTGCGGTGCGGCGCCCGAATAAATCCCGATTTGATTGTATCCGATTTCATGTCAGACCCGTCATTAAACACCATCCTGTTAGGCACAACTGCGATGCAGTCAGTCCAGGACCGTTAATTCCGAATCAGGTTTTTTTGGGCTAGTCTTGGAGTGTGATTGGGATTAACGGTCCTGGGTGCTAGCCCGGTATAATTACACCGACTAGCAGGACAATAATCCCAATAATAAGGCCGAGAGATAGTACTAGTTCGTCCGCCCTGGGCGCTAAAACACGCACCCTACCCACCGGACTCTCACCGGTGTACCGGCACTGGGGGTAATATGGGGACCAGTTGTACATTCAGCCTCTCTTTTCCGCCCGGAGGCGAAAATTGTTCGCCGATAGTAATGCGGTTGCGGGGGTCGGGGCAAGCACAAATTCAACTCAGCTTCCAATACTCGCGGACCGCCTATGGCATTGTTCCACTTATCGGTCGCTCAGGGGCCAGCTTGAGCCGCCTATTCATTGAGCAATATTCCCATCCGGACGGCCACCTGCTGATTGTAGATTTTCTCATAGTCGATGATATCCAGGGCCAGCGGCACCACCTTGATAATCGCCTCCTTTTCACTCTCCCACTCGCTAATCAGGTACTTGGCGATGGCCGACCTGGTGTGAAACTTATGCCGCCTGAGCAGCCGCAGAATCAGGTTTTCGTCACTGCTGGAAGGCGTAGTAGTACGTACGAATTCCTTGTTCAGACCTGGCAGCCTATCGCGGTCAGGGCAGTAAATGAAGGCTACTCCGCCCGACATGCCGGCGCCGAAATTCCGGCCGAAATCCCCCAGTACCAGCACCGTGCCGCGCGTCATGTATTCGCAACAGTGGTTACCTACTCCCTCCACCACGGCCACCGCCCCACTGTTACGTACCGCGAACCGCTCGCCGGCCTTTCCACCGATCAGCAGGGTACCACCGGTGGCGCCGTACAGGGCCACATTGCCGATAATGGTCTGTGAGGGGTGCTGCTCACGGATCGCTTTCTCGAAGCGGATAGAGATCACCCCGCCGGATTGGCCCTTGCCTACGTAATCGTTGGCCACCCCTCGCAACCGAAGCTCTACCCCATCGGTGAGGAAAGCGCCAAAACTCTGTCCGGCGATGCCCCGTAGTCGAACCTGGATATTACCGGTGAAGTTGCCTTTGCCATACAGGAAGACCAGCTCGCCGGAAATACGGGCGCCCACTGCCCGGTCGGTGTTGCTGATCTTGCGGTGCACTACCACCTGGTCGTGGGTCATGATGGCCGGGCGCACCTCGTTGATGATCTCCTCGTCGATGTTTGTTCCCGCCCTGGGGGCCGCCGGCTTCAGCTTGACCTCACTCTCCAGCGGCAGGCCCCGGGGGGCAGCGGGATTCATGATAGCACCCAGATCAATCCCCTGCGCTTTAATCAGTTTCCTGTGCTTCCGGTTATACATCAGTAGATCGGTACGTCCCACCAGGTCCCGCAAAGCATAGCTCCCCAGCGAGGAGATAATCTGCCGCACCTCCTCCGCTACGCCGGTAAGGTAGCGGGCAACGTCTTTGGGACTGCCCTTAAAGCGGCGGCGAAGGTTCTCATCCTGGGTGGCGATACCGGTGGGACAGGTATTTAAGTGGCACTGCCGCGCCATCACGCATCCCAGGGCCACCAGTAGCGTGGTGCCAAAGTCGTATTCTTCCGCTCCCAGCAAGGTCGCCATTACTACATCCAGGCCGGTTTTAAGGCCCCCGTCCACTCGCAGGGTCACCCGCGATCGCAATCCGTTGGCGGTCAGCACCTGGTGGGTTTCCGCCAACCCCAATTCCCAGGGTAAGCCGGTATGTTTAAGCGAACCCAGCGGACTGGCGCCCGAGCCGCCATCACCCCCGGAGATTAAGACTATATCCGCGCCTCCTTTTACCACTCCGCTGGCGATGGTGCCCACGCCGGGCTGGGACACTAATTTCACCGACACCGCTGCCCGGGGGTTTACTTGTTTGAGATCATAAATCAGCTGGGCGATGTCCTCAATACTGTAAATATCGTGGTGGGGCGGTGGCGAGATCAGCGGTACCCCCGGCGTTGATTTCCGCACAGTGGCGATGCCCACGGTGACCTTGTGGCCCGGTAGCTGGCCCCCCTCTCCCGGCTTAGCGCCCTGGGCAATCTTGATCTGGATTTCCCGGGCGGACGCCAAGTATTCGGTGGTTACCCCAAAACGCCCACTGGCGATCTGTTTGGTGGTGCAGTTGACCGACTTGTCCGGATTGGTGGGGGCGTAACGGTCAGGCTGCTCGCCGCCTTCACCGGTATTACTGCGGCCGCCCGTTAAATATAGCCCCGACGCCAACGCGCGATGGACTTCCTCCGAGACCGAACCGAAGGACATGGCTCCCGCTCCGAAGCGTGGCAAGATCTGGGCGGCCGGTTCCACCTGCTCCAACAGAACTGCCTGCACCTTGCGCAAAGCCAGTAAGTCCCGCAAATAAATCGGCCCATCCCCTTGGGGCGGGGCTGCCTGGTAACTGTTATGAGTGGAGCTCTGGATGGCCTTGAACGCCGCCGGTGAGAATCCATGGCGCTCGCCACTCTTTCGGTAGCGGAAGCGACCCTGCTCGGGTAATTGCGGGTTAGCAGTAAAGGCTCGCTTGGAGCGCTCCAGCAGCTGTTGGGTGATCTGTTTAAGCCCGATGCCGCCGGTCCGGCACTGGATCGATGGAAAGTAACGCTCCAGTAATTCCGGAGAGAGCCCGATGGCATGCAGCAGCATACTGCCATGATAGCTGGTATGGGTGGCGATTCCGGATTTGGCCATGATCTTCACCAGCCCCTTCTCGAGAGACAACCGGTAGTTGCTCATTTTCTCCGGCCAATCGTCGTCAGCGAATTCCTCACGTATAGTTTGGTAGGCCAGATAGGGATAAATAGCACTGGCCCCCAGCGCGACGAGACAGGCCACATGGTGGTCTTCGACAACGTCCCCAACCAGGCATATAATGGAGGCTTTGCTGCGGACCCGTTTTTTCAGGAGATGATCATGCAGGGCTGAGACCAGCAACGGCATGGGGATCGGCAGCTCTCCCGGCTCCAACTCTTCATCGCTGATCAGCAATAATTTACAGCCGCCCAGTACAGCCGCTTCACAATCGGCCGCCAGTTCTTCCAACCGCTGGGCCAGATCACCGCCTGCTGGTAGAATGCCGCGATATTCGCGATAGGGGAACTGGATCGGATTGTCTTTGAGGACTTGTACCTCCCGTGGTGAAAGCACCGGGCTTTCGATGCGCAGAGCGCCCTGGAAGGTTGGAGGTTTGGGCTCCAGCAGGTTTTCCTCGCTGCCCAGATAATTGTACAGGCTGATATTCAGCCGCTCCCTGATGGGATCTATGGGTGGGTTGGTTACCTGGGCAAAAGCGTGTTTGAAATAGTCGTACATTCGCTGCGGTCGGTTGGAAAGAAAGGCGGGTGGCGTATCATCTCCCATGGAGCCCACCGGCTCCCGTCCGCTACGGGACATGGGCATGATATAGCGATCCAGGTCTTCGAGGTCCCATCCCAGGGCCAACCGTTGGCGGATACCCTGTTCACCCACCGGCTCAGGAAACTCACCGAACTCTTCTTCCGGTTCACCTCTGGGGATAATCTTCAGGTTATCATCCATCAATTTGGAATAGGGCGCCTGGCTGGCCACCAACTTCTTGATTTCGTCGTTTTCTTTCATTCCCCGCCCATCCAGAGCCAGGGAAAAAATCTCACCAGCGGTCATGTGGTGATGGAACTGCAAGTTATCCGGCGCCACATCAATCACCCCCGCTTCAGACGCCATGATAAAGAGGCCGTCCCGGGTGACGGTATAACGCAGGGGGCGCAGACCGTTGCGGTCCATCTTGGCGCCCACAAAGCTGCCGTCGGTCACAACCACGGCCGCCGGACCGTCCCAAGCCTCCATCAGGTTCTCATGGAACATGTAAAAGTCCTTTAAGGGACGCTCCATCAGGTGATTGTCCGTATAGGGCTCAGGCAATAGCATCATCAGGCTGCGGAACATGCCCCGTCCGCTACGCATCAGGAATTCCAGAGTATTGTCCAGACTGAAGGAATCGCTGCCCGAAAGAGCGGTAATCGGTTTCAAGTTTTCCAGCTCCGCTCCCCAGAAATCGGAACCTAATTCCATCTCTCGGGCCCGCATCCACAGACGGTTCCCTTTAATCGTGTTGATCTCACCGTTATGGGCCAGCAACCGGAAGGGCTGGGCCATGGCCCAGTTAGGTATGGTGTTGGTGGAGTAGCGTTCATGGAACAGGGCCACCCGGGCTACGTAACCGGGTTCGATCAGGTCCAGGTAGAAGCGGTCCAGCTGTTCAGCCTTCATCAAACCCTTATAGACGATAGTTTTAGTGGATAACGAGCAGAAAAAGGTCTCATCACCGTTGCCGTGGTGCTTCATGAAGGCCTGGCGCAATAAAAACAGCTGGGATTCCACCGGACGCGGCAGCCCGGCCCTGGGCGGAGGCTCGCCGTACCGGGCCTCCCCGTGCCGTTTACGGCCAGGGCTCCGCCGAGGCCCCACGGGGAGCCCCGGGCAGGCTAAGAATATCTGGATGATTTCAGGACAGCTGCTGCGCGCCAGATCGCCCAGAGCTTCCAGGTTAACGGGTACCGACCGGCGGCCCAGGTAGCGGAAGCCGTAGCCGGCCGCTAATTCAGGGAAGCGGCTCTCCAGAATTGCCAGACCTTTTTTTGAGGTGAAGACCATACCCACCGCCAGCTCCTCGCCGGAGCGTAGCTCGCTGGACAGTTCATCTTGAACGATGCGCTGAAACAGCTCCTGGGGCAGATCCGTGAGCAAGCCGCCGCCATCACCGGTTTTATCGTCAGCGCCCTGGGCGCCCCGGTGGGCCAGACGGGCGACCGCCTGCAGCGCCCCGGTAACCACCCGCCGGCTGGGTTGTCCCGAGAGTTCGGCGATGAAGCCGGTCCCGCAGGCATCATGAAACTGGGTAGGGTCGAACAAGGGGTATTTATCAGGGAGGCTTACCATCGATCAGCGCCAGGGAGCCGTGCTTAAGCCATAAAGGAGTAATACCATCGGCTTACGAACCGGCGCTGCTATTCGTGCTACCCGCCGGACTTTTGCCAGGGGGCTCTACCGCACAAGAATCCACATATTCCACCCGCCGATAATCGAACTGCGGATCGGAGCACACCGGGCAGCCCTGATCCCGGTTGATCCCCAATTGCCGGAAGGTGGAATCGATGCCGTCGTATAGCAAGAGCCGGTTCTTTAATGTCGGCCCTATCTGGTAGCCCCCTCGATTCAGGATCAGTTTCAAGGCCTCGGCCGCCTGGAGTGAGCCGATAATGCCGGTGACCACTCCGAAAATACCGGCTTCCACGCAACTCGGGGCGTGCTCCGGATCCGGGGCGGAGGGGAAGATGCATCGGTAGCAACAACAATCCGCTTCTCTAGTGAAGGTGGTCACCTGTCCGGAAAACTGGAGCACCGCGCCAAAAACCAAGGGCTTCCCGGCCTGGTGGCAGACATCGTTTATCAAAAACCGGGTGGCGAAGTTATCGCTGCCATCGACGACGATATCGTAACCCTCAAGCAGGCCCCAGATGTTGCCACTGTCCAGTTTCACCGGGTGCGGCACAATCTCGATTTCCGGATTGATCCCCTGCAAGGTATCTGCCGCCGACTCAACCTTGGGCCGTCCCACATCAGCTGTACCATGGAGTATCTGCCGCTGTAGGTTGTTCAGGGACACCTGGTCATAGTCCACTAGACCGAGTGTACCCACACCGGCAGCGGCCAGGTAAAGGGCCGCCGGCGAGCCCAGTCCGCCCGCCCCCAGCACCAGCACCCGGGCCGCATTCAGGGCCAGCTGGCCATCTTCCCCAACCTGGTCCAAGGCGATATGGCGGGCATAGCGGTTATACCAATCCAGGGACCGGTCTGTTTCTTGGGCAGAGATAACCATTCTAACCTCCGGCGATGGCTGATATGACGGTTACCAAATCGCCCGGCTTAACAGTGGTGGCCAGCTGCTCCTTGAAACGGACATCTTCCTCGTTTATATATATATTGATATGGCGGTGCAGGGTGCCTTCCGACTCCAGCAGCCGGCCGGTCAGTCCCGGGTAGCGCCGGTCCAACTCCGCCAACGCCTCACCGACGGTGCCGGCTGCCACCAGCACTTTGTCATCCCCGTTGACCACTTGCCGCAGTGGGCCTAGAAATTCAAATTGCACTGACACGATTAACCTCCGTTTGAATTTTTGGTTCCCGGCATTCCCGGTAAGCCGAATATTTGGGTTCGATCACCGGTAAATCAGCCGTACGATAAGCCAACAGGTCGGCGGTCTTCAAGCCGTTGCCGGTGATGCACAGTACCGTCACCGCCTCCCGGTCGAGTTTGCCTTGGGCCAGCAGCTTCTCGGTCACCGCCACCGTTACCCCCCCGGCGGTTTCGGCGAAAATCCCTTCGGTTTCCGCCAATAGGGCGATGGCGCGAATGGTCTCTTCATCGCTCACGTCCTCGGCCCAGCCACCCGACTCCTTGATGGTACGGGCTGCCCGCAACCCGTCGGCGGGGGCCCCGATGGACAGCGATTTGACCACCGTATCCGGTTTAACCGGGCGAATCTCCCCGGCGCCGGTCTTTACTACGGTGGCAATGGGCGCGCAGCCGCTGGCCTGGGCGCCGAATATGCTAACGGGCCGCTCGTCTGCCAAGCCCACCTGCACCACCTCGCGAAAGGCCTTGCCTATCTTGGAGATCAGCGATCCGCCGGCCATGGGCACCACCACCTGATCGGGGAGCTGCCAGCCCAACTGTTCGACGATCTCGAAGCCCACCGTCTTCGAGCCCTCGGAATAGTATGGCCGTAGGTTCACGTTGACAATCCCGATGCGCTCACGATAAGTAAGTTCCGTGCACAGGCGGTTTACATCATCGTAAGTCCCGCGCACCTTGATCAGGTGAACATTGTAGCAGGCGGTGGCCACAATCTTCTGCTGCTCGAGGTCATCCGGCACTAGAATGATACTGGTCAGCCCCAACATGGACGCCTGGGCTCCCAGGGCGTTGGCCAGGTTTCCGGTGGAGGCGCAGCCTACCTGCTCGAAACCGAAATCGACCGCTTTGGCCAGAGCCACCGAGACCACCCGGTCCTTGAACGACAGGGAAGGGAAGTTTACCGCATCGTTCTTGAGGTACAGGTTGGGCATGTCCAGCACCCGGCCCAACCGGCGAGCCCGCACCAGGGGGGTCCAGCCTACCGGCGTCTCCGGTACACCGCTGTCAACCGTTGGTAGCAGTTCGTGATAGCGCCACATGCTGGTCGGCCGACGGGCGATATCCTCCCGGCTCAGCCGCTTGCGGAGGGCCGGATAGTCGTATTCAACCTCCAACGGATTGAAGCACTCCGGACAGACAGTGTCCGGTTTAAACTCGGTCTTGTAGTCACAAGACCGGCATCGCAGAACCTGGTTCATTCCTTACTCCTAAAAAAAACCCCCACTACGTGTTCGGTAGGGGGGCTTGAAAGCAGGTTTTGGAATTGGGCTACTCCATCCGCTCCTGGCCCCACCTATGGGCGCACATAATCATAGCGATCATCGGCATTCGTCGCATTCCAATTCCGAAAATTTCGTAGCCTGACATGGGTCAATTATAGCTCCGCACACGGACCCTTGGCAAGTGGAATTTGAGGTTTTTGGAATTCCGCATTGCATCAAATTATATGTAACCGCGGGGATTTCCCTGCGGGGTCGTTGCCTTCCCAAAGCATCGGGATAACCGAAAAATGGGGAAGCGCATGATCATTTACGGCCTCCCTGTGGCTCCGATCCAATTTGTCGCCCCAGGCGGCAAATGCGAACTATATGTCTGAGTCCCGTTATGTTTATAGGGACGAGTTTATAGTTCGCAAAGTTTCTTTTGGTTCGTTTTCTTTCTAAAAGAAAATGAACATATCCTTTCGGTCCGCTAGTCCCACTAACCCCGCCTCTGGCCCCGCCGTCGGCGGAGGATAAAACCGCCCCGAAGTTTCGGGATTCAGGGTGGTCATTTATGGCCTCCCTGTGGCTCCGATCCAATTTGTCGCCTCAGGCGGCAACCGCGAACTATATGTTTGAGTTCCGCTATTTTATAGGAACGAGTT
>CBDVAP010000036.1:0-23058 GCA_965372015.1 uncultured bacterium
AACCGAAAAATGGAGAAGCGCGTGGTCATTTACGGCCTCCCTGTGTCTCCGATCCAATTTGCCGCCCCAGGCGGCAAGTGCGAACTATATGTTTGAGTTCCGCAATTTTATAGGAACGAGTTTATAGTTCGCAAAGTTTCTTTTGGTTCGTTTTTCTTTCTAGAAGAAAATGAACATACCTTTGCGGTCCCCAATCCAACAGGAAATCAATATTAGGAAAACAGCCTGACTTGTGTACCTTTTAATATGAGGCAACGGGTAAGTCTGCCGGAGAACCTTTGATACGGTCTCCGCCGGCAGTAATTTACAGCCGCAAACGGGGTGCTTCCCCCGACGACCGGGAGGCTGAGAACACACCCTACGAACCTGACCTGGATAATGCCAGCGGAGGGAATTATGAACGCTTGCCTGAACAAGTACTGGCTCCTGCCCCCGATAATATTCCTACTTGCCTCTTCATTATTTGCCGCTCAGGGGCCGTTGCGTGGCCGGGTGGTGGATGCCGAATCGGGCCGGGGCATCCCGCTAGTGAACATCGTTATTGTGGGTGCCAGCGGCGGAGTCACCACCGATTCCGAGGGGAAGTTCTCCCTGGCGGTGGCTGCCGGGGAACTGCTGGAGGTGACCCACATCGCCTACGAGCCGCTCGAGTTTTCCGTTCCCCGGGAGCGCGATAGCATCATTACCATATCCCTCAAACCGCGATTGCTGCTGGGTGAGCAGGTCTTCATCACCGCCACCCGGGGCAGCGAGGACCGCACTCCGGTGGCCTTTGCCAGCCTGAATCACCGGGACCTGGCGCTAGCGGCGCCGGTCGAGGACGTACCTATGGCCCTGGCCGGACTGCCCGGCGTATACGCCTTCTCCGACGCGGGCAACGGTGTGGGCTATACCTATCTCAAGATTCGGGGCTTCGACCAGGACCGCATTGGGGTGATGATCAACGGTATCCCGTTGAACGACCCCGAGAGCCACCAGGTCTACTGGGTGGACCATGGCGATATATTAGCGGGCAGTGGGTCGGTGCAGGTGCAACGGGGGGTGGGCAATTCCCTGTACGGCGCCTCGGCGGTGGGCGGTTCGGTGAACCTGGTCACCAGTCCTCGGGCCATCCCACCGGGGCTGACCATCCAGAGCGGCTACGGTGATTTCACCGGCGGCTTTTCCGCGCCCACCCGCAAACTGTCCCTGCAGTGGAGCGGGCAGCCGTGGTCCGGGCAACCGTTCACCATCTACGGGCGCTATAGCGGCATTCGCTCCGACGGCTACCGGTTGGGCAGCGGCACCAGCCAGGATGCCCTGCACCTGATCGGCGAGGCCCTCCAGCCCGACCAGGCGGTGAAACTGGAACTGATCTCCGGCTATCAGGTGACCCATTTCTCCTGGGACGGGGTTATTCCACTGTACGGGTATGATCTGGGCAACCGGATTGCCCGCCGGTATAACTATTACGCCGACCCAGCTTATAATGGCGGCCGCGCTAACGCCAACAAGGATGTTTTCTTCCAGAATTTAGCTTCCCTGCAACACGCCAAAAAACTGGCCGGGGGAGGTATTTTATCCGTGTCGGTGTACCGGGTGAGCGGCCAGGGCTACTACGAGCAGTTCAAGGGCGGGAGAGATCTCCTGGAATACAACTTGACAGGTGTAGTACCCGAAATAATTGGGGCGGTAGACCTGATCCGGCGGAAATGGCTGGAGAACAGCTACTGGGGGATCATACCCCAATACACGCTGGACGAACCGTGGGGCACGACAGTGTTGGGCGGTGACCTGCGGCTGTACCAGGCGGACCATTACGGCCGGGTGCGGGAGGTGGACGGCTTTGATCTGATCGACGGTCCCGTGGAATACTACCGATATGCCACCAATAAACAAACCCTTTCAGCCTACCTGCACCAGTTGGTGGCCATGGGCTCGCGGGTCAACCTGATGTTCGACCTGAAATATACTTATCACGCCTATACTTTCGGGCAGGATTCCATCGGCGCCTATACTAATCCCTATCAGTACGACTTGGTCTACCAGTTTCTGGACCCCCGGCTGGGCTTGATGCTCAAGTTCAACGAACAAGTGTCGGCTTTCATCAACCTGTCCCGGGCGCAACGTGAGCCGGCTGATTCCGATATCTACGACGCCGACGATCCCTGGGCGGCTCCCGCTTTGGTGGGCGCCCCGGATCAGCGTAGCGGTTTGAAACGGCCGCTGGTACAGCCGGAGGAACTGTGGGATCTGGAGGTAGGGTGGCGCTACGAATCCGCCCGCCTGGCGTTGACCACCAACTTGTATTCCATGTGGTTTCACAATGAGTTGGTGCCCTTGGACTATCGCACCATTACTGATGATGGGGTGCCGATCCACGGCAACGCCGAGTTGACCATCCATCGGGGGCTGGAAGTACAGTTTAGCCAGCAGTTGGCCGCTGGGCTGAGCCTGGACGGGTCATTTACGATGGCCGATAACCGTTTCGTGGACTACGTGACCTTCGAGTGGCAGGCAGATAGCGGCAACGGGGCCGAGGTGAATCACAAAGACCGGGTGATCCCGGGTCACCCCGGCACACTGGGCAGCCTGCGTCTCAAGTGGACCGGCCGGCGGCTGGAACTGTGGTCCGACGGCCGCTATGTGGGGAAAATCTATATCGACCGCCAGAATACCGAAATGGCCGCCATTGTGCCGTCTACCGTGATCGATGCGGGGCTAACTGTCAAACTCGGTGGCGGCCGGTTGCCGTTCAAGTCCCTGGAGCTATACCTGAAGGGCAATAACCTGCTGGACACACTCTACGAAACCTTCGGCTATAACTACTGGGACGATCAGGAGGACCCCTATCGGGTGGATGTATACTGGCCCGCCGCCACCCGGGGGTATTTCGCCGGCCTGAGCCTGCGCTTCTAACCCGCCTCCGTAGTCAGCAACGCGTCACTTCACTGCCGACTGCCAACTGATCATTACGGGTGAACTCCTGTTGTAATACCCCCTTGTCGTTGAAGGCGAACAGGGCTAACATTTTTCCAGCTATGGATGACCCCAAACGCTTATTCGTCCTGGATGGCACGGCCCTGCTCTACCGGGCCCATTACGCCCTGATCAACAATCCCCTGATGACCTCCACCGGGTTTGTCACCTCCGGCATATTCGGGTTCATGAATGCCCTGGTGCGGCTGTTGCAAAAGGAATCCCCCGATTACCTGGCGGCTGTCTTCGATGACCGGGCCAAGACTTTCCGCCACCAGCTGTATACCGAGTATAAAGCCACCCGGGAGAAAATGCCCGATGAACTGGCGGCCCAGCTGGAACCGCTGGAAGAAATATTGTTAGCGCTGCGGGTACCGGTGCTACGGGTGCCCGGTTTCGAGGCCGATGACCTGATGGGCACCCTGTCCAGCCGGGCCGAAACCCTCGGTTGGCGGACCTACCTGGTGACCGGCGACAAAGATATGATGCAGCTGGTTTCCGAGCACACCCTGGTATACGTCCCGGCCCAGCGGCGCAATCCGGTGAAGATCTATGGCCGGGCTGAAGTTGAGGAGCGCTGGGGGGTCCCGCCGGAGAAGATGGTTGATTTAATGGGGCTGATGGGCGATTCCTCGGACAATATACCCGGTGTCCCCGGTGTAGGGGCCAAAACCGCCCTCAAGCTGGTCCTGAAATATGGCGGGTTGGAAGAAGCGTTGAATCACGCCGCCGAGGAGGGCAACAAACGGGCCCGGGAGGGTTTACAGAACGGCCGGGAACTGGCGCTGCTTTCCAAGGAGTTGGTCACCATCGATTGCCAGGTGCCGTTGGATCTGGACATGGAGGCGCTGAACATCGGCGGCCTGGACCCGCTGGCGGGGGGCCAAAAGTTACAGGAGTACGAGATCCGGGCCATAACCGACGATTTACTGGCCCTGGCGGGCGAGGCCCCCCCAATGCCGGTGGAACGGCCCCCGAAGCACTATGAAATGGTGACCACCGGGCAGGAGCTGGACCACTTATGCTCCCAGCTGTCGGCCGCGCCCTGGTTCTCCTTTGACCTGGAGACCACTGCCCTGAATCCTCTGCAGGCCGAGATTGTGGGCCTGGCCTTCGCTACAGAGCCGCACCACGGCTGGTATGTCCCGGTGCGGTTCCCCGAAAAAGGGACTGTCCCGTCCCTGGAGCTGGAACAGGTGCTGGCGGCGGTAGGTCCCATTCTGGAGGACCCGGAGCGGCCCATCGTGGGGCAGAACATCAAGTACGACCTGCAGGTCATGGCGCGCTATGACATCGATGTCAAGGGTATCATTTTCGACACCATGATCGGCGCCCACCTGCTCGAACCGGACACCACCAGCTATAAGCTGGATAACCTTAGTCTGAAATACCTCAATTATGAGCTGGTACCGATTGAGGAGCTGATCGGGAAAAAGGGCAAAGGCCAACTGTCCATGGCGGATGTGCCGGTGCAGCAGGTGGCCGACTACGCCGTGGAGGACGCGGATATCACTGCCCTTTTGTATCCGCTTCTAAGTGAGCGGCTCCAAGAATTACAGCTCGACGAAACCAACGCCAATATCGAAGTGCCGCTGATACCGGTATTGGCCGCCATGGAGCGCAACGGTGTCTATCTGGACCTGGAACTGTTGGCTGAGATGTCGCGGCAGGTGAATGCGGACCTAAAGGTGTTTGTGCAGCGCATCCACGAGACGGCCGGCACCGAGTTCAACATCAATTCCCCCCAACAGCTGGGGGTGGTACTGTTCGATCAGTTGGGATTGCCCCAGGTGCGCAAGCGCAGCACTGACGTGAACGTCTTGCAGATTCTCCGGCCCAAACACCCCCTGCCGGGCCTGATCCTGGACTACCGCCTGATCAAGAAGCTCCAGTCCACCTATATCGATGCTTTCCCCGCCCTGGTGCAACCCGAAACCGGCCGGGTGCACAGCTCCTTCAACCAGACGGTGGCCGCCACCGGGCGATTATCCAGCAGCCACCCCAATTTCCAGAATATCCCCATCCGCACCGAGTTGGGGCGCGAGATTCGCAAGGCCTTCCGGGCCCAGGAACCGGGCTGGGGCATATTTTCGGCGGACTATTCGCAGATCGAGCTGCGCGTGATGGCCCACCTGGCCGGTGAGACGGCCCTGATCGAGGCTTTCCGCGCTGACCGCGACATCCACACCCTGACCGCCTCCATTGTCTTCAGTGTGCCGCCTGACGAAGTGACCGCCGACCAGCGCCGGACAGCCAAGGTAGTGAATTTTGGTATCATGTACGGGGCGGGGCCCTTTCGCATGGCCCAGGAGCTGGATATCACCATCCAGGAAGGGCGCGAACTGATCAACCGCTATTTCAATACCTACCCCGGTATCCGGCTGTTCGTGGACCGCCTTTTGCATCAGGCCCGGCAGGACGGCTATGTGTCCACCCTTTTGGGCCGTCGCCGTAACGTACCCGGCTTGATGTCGAAGAACCAGCGGTTGCGCATGGCTGACGAACGGATGGCGGTCAATGCCCCCATCCAGGGTACGGCGGCGGAGCTAATCAAGATCGCCATGATCAAGATTCACCACCGGCTGAAGGCCGACGGCTTCCGGGCCAAGATGATCCTCCAGGTGCACGACGAGCTGCTGTTCGAGACCCCGGAAGAGGAGCTCGAGCGCTTGCGAACAATGGTGGTCCGGGAGATGGAAACGGCCCTGGAGCTGTCGGTGCCCTTGAAAGTCGACACCGGCTACGGCCCCACCTGGTACGAGGCGCATTGAAGAAGTTGGCAGTAGGCAGTGGGCAGTGGGCAGTGGGCAGTAGCAGGGATTCCTGATTGCAAAATGCAAAATGCAAAGTGCAAAATGTAAAACGAAGAACAGATGATCATTAAGAACGAGGCATATATTATGAGTCAGGATGCTGGAAAATTGCTGGATATCAGCAATTTGCTTTGTTTATTAGTATTAGATGAAGGAGACGAGAATGACTATTAACGAGATTAAGAGAAAAGCCTTACCCGTATTAAAAAAATATAATCTGAAAAAGGCCGGGTTTTTCGGCTCCATTGCTAGAGGTGAGCTACGGGAGGATAGTGATGTGGATATCTTGGTAGAGATAGAAAGAGATGATATCAGCCTCCTTGATTTTGTGGGGATCAAGTTGGAACTTGAAGATGCCCTTGGCAGAAAGGTTGATCTGGTCGAATACGATACGATAAAGCCATTGCTAAGGGAAAGGATCCTGGCTGAAGAGGTACCTATATTATGAAAAGGGATGTGCGTGTTTATTTACAGGATATTTGGGAAAGTTTACTGGCGGCCGAGGAGTATACCAAAGGACTTACGAAGGAGGAATTCCTTAATAATAGCCTGGTTCAGGACGCTGTAATCAGAAAACTAGAGATGATGGGTGAGGCCGTTAAGTACATAAGCGGGGATTTCAAACGCCAATACCCTGAAATTGCCTGGGCAAAAATTGCTGGATTGCGCGATGTTCTCATTCACCAGTACTTTGGCATAAACCTAAAAAGGATTTGGGAAGTAGTAAAAACCGATTTACCCTTATTGAAGAAAGAATTGCTCGCGATAATTGAGGGGGAAGATGACTGAAAATGTGCTGCTTACCACAATGAAATCGGTTGTGCGGCTGAATGTGCCATTGAAAGTGGACACCGGCTATGGCCCCACCTGGTACCAGGCGCATTGAAGAAGTGGCAGGGGCAGTAGCAGTGGCAGTTGCAGTAGGCAGTAGGCAGTTAGGAGAAATACATCCTTGTTCTCTTCAACTAGAAACTAGAAACTGACAGGGCAGTGGCGGTTTTGTGACCGGTGAGCGGATACTGATCAGCATCGATGGCGGGGCCTCGCGCACCCGGGGGGTGGTGTTCACCACCGACGGCCAAATACTGCACCATAGCCGCACCGGCGGTACGTCGCTGTCCCGCCCTGAAGGCGACTCGCCGCAGGTGTTGGCTGCTTTCATAGTCGATCTGGCAATCGCCGCCGGGCTGGACCTGGATGCTGTGCCGTCGGTAAATCTCGGTGTGGCCGGCGTTACCAACCTCGATGCCCGCGAGCGCCTGTTCAAGGAGTTGGACCGGCTGCGGCTGACGGACCGGGCTATGGTGACTTCGGATGTGGAGGCGGCCTACGAGGTCTGCTGGGGTGATCGGCCGGGGGTGCTGGCCTGTGTGGGCACCGGCGCCATTTGCTGGGCTCGCGACCAGGGCGGTGAGACCCATCGCGCCTCCGGCCGGGGGCCGGCTCTGGGGGGCGATCCCGGCAGTGGCTACTGGATGGGCCGCAATGCTATGGTGAGCCTGATCATGAACGAACAGGCCCGCGATACCGAACTGGACGAGTTGCGCCAGGCAGTGGTTGATCATTTTAAGGCCGGCAACTTCGAGGAGGCGGCCCGCCTGGCTGGTGAGGGTACCGATCAGGTGGGCACGGTAGCCCAGCTGGGGAAGTTGATTTGCCAACTGGCGGAAAGTGGCAACGAAGTGGCGCTTTCTATCCTCCAGGAAGGGACCCAGGGCCTCAGTGAAGACTTGACCCAGGTTATCGATGCGGCCGGGTTACGGGCCGCGGAATTGACTATCGGGACGGTGGGAGGCGTAATTGAGGGCAGCGCCCTATTCCGGCGGTTGCTAAGCGATGCCCTGAGCTACGACTTCCAGATAACCTGGCAGCCGCCCGCCCTGGCGCCGGTTTTCGGCGCTGGCCTGATAGCCGCCCGGATGAATGGGTGGGAAATCGATAGGGAAACACTTTTGCATAACTGGAATGAGCACAGTGTACCGTCCCTGGGCTGAAATCCACCTGGGACGGCTGAAGGCCAATTTCAAGCAGGTGAGCGCTATGGTGGGCGGTGCCAAGGTGCTGGCGGTGGTCAAAGCCGACGGTTACGGCCACGGGATGGTACCGGTGGCCCGGGCGCTGGCTGAGGCTGGAACATATGGCTTTGGGGTGGCGCTGCTGCCGGAGGCGCTGGCATTGCGCGAGGCGGGGCTGAAACAGCCGGTTTTGCACATGGGCCGTTTTGACCCTGAAACCCTGCCCCTGTATGCCGAGCACCTCATCCTCCCGAGCATTCATGGGCTGGAGGACATCCAGGTGTTGGCGGATAGCCACGCCGCCAGTGGCAGTGCGATCACCGCCCACCTGAAAGTGGACACCGGTATGGGCCGGCTGGGTGTGCCGTACGACGAAGCGGTGCAGGCCCTGGAGCAGATCAAAGGGCAGCCCGGTATCAACCTGGAGGGGATATTCACCCACTTCGCCACCGCCGGCGAGGCCGACCAGAGCTACCTGCGCTACCAACTGGTGCGCTTCAACCAGTTCGTCCACTTAGTACGTAAAATTGGGCTGGAAGTGGAGTTTTTCCACGCCGCCAACAGCAGCGCCATCGTCAACGATTCGGCCAGCCATTTCAACATGGTGCGGCCGGGCCTGCTGCTCTACGGCGTATCGCCCTCGCCGGATGTGCAGCCCCCTTTCGAGCCGCAGCCGGTGATGGACCTCAAGGCCCCCCTGGTGCTGACACGCGACCTGGAGCGGGGGACTCCGGTGGGCTACGGCCGGGAATACCGGGCCCCTAAAAAGACCCGTACCGGCGTGCTCCAGATCGGGTATGCCGACGGGCTGCCCGTGTCCCTGTCAGGCCGGGGCTACGCGGCTATCGATGGCCGGGTATATCCCCTGATTGGACGGATTTCCATGGATCTTTGCAACATTGAATTGGCCGGAGACCACCATTCGGTGGGCGCCTCGGCCTTACTTTGGGGCCGGGCGGATGATCCCCGGCTGCGGGTGGAACACCAGGCCCAACGGGCTGGGACTATTCCCTATGAATTACTGGTTCGAATTGGTAACCGAGTTGGGAGGAGCTATGTGGAGGATTAGTAAGCTATTATTTTCGGGAGTTTTGGGTCTGGTACTGCTGGCCTGTGTGCCCACCCAGCGCCAGGCGCCCCGGCCTAAAATCTGGCATACCAGGCCCGCGCGGGCCGAGGACTTGACCCTTCGCCAGCAGATCGCCCAGATGATCATGGTGCGGGTGGAGGGCTACTATTACAGTGGTGATAGTAAATATCGCAGTGATCTGGCCAGGTGGGTGGGCCGTGAGCAGGTGGGCGGGGTGATCACCTTCCGCGGCAGTGTGGACGGCACCTTCACTAATCTGCAGGCCTTGCAGCGTCTGGCCCCGGTGCCGTTGCTGGTGGCTGCGGACTTCGAGCGGGGAGTGGGGCAGCAGATTAAGGGCGCCACCATGTTTCCCTCCAATATGGCCGTGGCGGCCACCCACAATGAGCATAACGCCTATGAGCAGGGCCGCATCACTGCCCTGGAATCGAGGGCCATGGGGGTGCACGTCACCTTCGCGCCGGTGATGGACGTAAATAACAACCCCCGCAATCCCATCATCAACTTTCGGGCCTACAGTGATGACCCGCAGGTAGTGGCCGGCATGGGGGCCGCCTTCATCCGGGGCGCCCAAGAGCACGGTATCGTGGCTTGTGCCAAGCATTATCCCGGCCACGGTAATACCGCCACCGACAGCCACACCAGCTTGCCGGTGATCCCTGGCGACCGCCAAGCGCTGGAGGCCATGGAGCTGGCGCCCTTCAAGGCGGCCATCGAGGCTGGGGTGAAAATGATCATGGTTGGACATATCGCGGTTCCGGGACTGGACCCCTCCAACCGGGCCGCCAGCCAATCGCCGTTGATAACGGAGAATCTCCTGCGGGGGCAGTTTGGTTTTAAGGGCTTAATTGTAACCGACGGCATGGAAATGAGGGCTATTACCGGGGCCAGCTGGAGCGGCGAGGCCGCCATCCTGGCCATCGAGGCCGGAAACGACATGGTCCTGCTCCCGCCCTATGTCGATCCGACCATCGCCGCCATCGAACAGGCGGTCCTCGATGGCCGTATCAGCCGGCAGCGGATCGCCCAATCGGTCAACCGGATACTGCGGCTTAAGGAGGACCTGGGTCTGTATGCCGAGCGGGGTCGCCTGTCTCGGGACCAGGTGAGACGCTCCGTTGGCTTGATCTCTTCGGGGGAAATCGCCCGGGGGGTGTCGCGCGAGTCGATCACCCTGGTAAAGGATCGGCCCGGGTTGATCCCCTATCATCCCAGACGGCGGCAGGCCTACACCCACATTTTGATCTCCATGGACGATGACTTAAAGGAACGCACCCGGCCCTTCTGGCAACAGGTGGAACGGACCATCGGTCCCAGAAGGGTGCAAAACATTTTTGTCAATGAAAAGCTGGCTAAACGCCGCATCACCGAATTGGTCAAGGAGGCGCGGGGCTCCTCGCAGACCCTGGTTACCGCCCTGGTGCGAATCCACATGGACAAGGGGGAGAGCAGCATCGACCCGTCTCACCAGTCGTTGCTCGACGCCCTGGGCAAGGCGGGGGTTAAATATACACTGGTCACCTTCGGCAGTCCTTATCTGCCTTCACTGAAACGGGTACCAACCTACCTGGCGGGTTACAGCTATACCCCTGGGAGCATGCTGGCCATGGCCGACGCTATATTCGGCCGGGCGCCCATCACCGGCCGTCTACCGGTGACTTTGGACCCGAAGTTGCGCCGCGGACATGGGCTGGAGCGTAGCGGCCTGACCAGCGTTTTCGAGCCGCCTAGCGGACCGCCGAACCTCTCCCGGGCCTTCGCTGTGCTGGATAACGCCATCGACCAGCGGATAACGCCTGGAGCGCAGGTGTTCATCGCCCAAAACGGACGGGTACTGGCCGATACCGCCTTCGGTTACTTTACCTACGATAAAATTGAGCCGGTGACGAATAGTTCCATTTACGACCTGGCGTCGGTAACCAAAGTGCTGGTGGGCGCCACGGTGGGGCTGAAACTGGTGGCGGATGACTACCTGGTGCTGGATGAGCCGGTGGCCCACTATTTTCCCAGCTTCACCGGCCGCTGGAAGGACCAGGTCACCGTGCGCCACCTGTTGGTGCACTCATCGGGACTGCCGCGCTATAAAAAGTTCTGGACCCTGGGCATCGAGCCGCAGGCGGTACTGGAGGATATATTGGCCACCGAGCTGGAATATGACCCGGGCACTGAATTCGTCTACAGCGACCTGGGAATGATCCTCTATACCGCCCTGGCGGAACTGACCACCGGCCGGCCCTTCGAGGAGCTGGCCCGGGAGTGGGTTTTTGATCCTTTGAAGATGGCGCACACGGCGTATAATCCCCCGGCGGACTGGCAGGGCCGGATTGTGCCCACCGAGGTCTATCAAGATTACCGGAAGGGGTTGACCCGGGGCACTGTCCATGACCGGAACACCTATTTCATGGGCGGAGTCTCAGCCCACGCCGGGGTCTTCGCACCCGCTCGCGAGCTGGCCAGAGTGGGGCAGTTATATCTCAACGGCGGACTCATTTTCGGCAGCCGGTTGGTTCAAGCTGAGACCCTGGATCTGTTCATTAAGCCTCAGCAGCTGCCACCAGGGTCCGGCCGGGCGCTGTTTTGGCAAATGGCCTCCAATACGGCCCATGCTGGTGACCTGTTTTCATCGACGGCCTTCGGGCATACCGGTTTCACCGGCACCTCTCTCTGGATCGATCCCGACCGCGAGCTAATCGTGGTGCTGCTGACCAACCGCGTGCACCCCAGCCGGGAAAACAACCACATCAAGGGTATCAGGCGCGATTTTCATAACGCGGTGGTCCGGTCCCTGGGCGGAAGCGGCGCCCTGACCCAAGCGGGACTATAGTTTGGCCGCACGGTGGGACTATATTGTGATCGGGTCCGGATTCGGCGGCTCGGTGGCCGCCCTGCGCCTGGCGGAGAAGGGCTATTCGGTAATCGTGCTGGAGCAGGGGCGGCGCTATCGGCCCGAAGATTTCCCTAAAACCAACTGGAATCTCCGTAAGTACCTCTGGATGCCCCGGCTGGGCTTGTATGGCATCCAGGCCATGACGCTGCTCAAGGACGTGTTCATCTTTCACGGTACCGGTGTAGGCGGCGGTAGCTTGGTGTATGCCGGCAACCTGCTGGTACCGCCCGATGAGGTGTATAAGGATCCTGCCTGGCACGGGGGAAACTGGAAGGAGAAACTGGCCCCTCATTTTAAAACGGCACGTAGGATGCTCGGTGCTGCCCCGCATGAGGTTATCACCCCGGCCGACGAACTGCTCAGGGAATGCGCCGCCGATATCGGTAAAGGAGACACCTTCCACGTCAACGACGTGGGGATCTACTTCGGTGAGGAAGGGGTCACGGCGCCCGACCCCTATTTCGGCGGCCAAGGACCCGACCGCACCGGCTGCACCCTGTGCGGCGGCTGCATGGTGGGCTGTCGCGAGGGGGCCAAGAACACACTCGACATGAATTACCTTTACCTGGCGGAACGGCTGGGGGTAGAGGTCATCCCGGAGACCAGGGTTTTCGATGTGAAACCCTCATCAAGCAATGGCGGGTATGATGTATCCACCCGGCGGGTAACCGGAATTTTAGGTCCCCGCAAAGACTACCACGCCGAAGGAGTCATCTTCGCATGTGGCACCCTGGGAACGGTGAAACTGCTCCACCGCTGCAAGG
This sequence comes from uncultured bacterium, assembly GCA_965372015.1. Classification (GTDB taxonomy): domain Bacteria; phylum Fidelibacterota; class Marinisomatia; order SCGC-AAA003-L08; family TS1B11; genus JACZSB01. Next base: position 12,528 of record CBDVAP010000036.1, read on the forward strand.
CCAGGGGGTCGCTGCCGCGTATCTCCGACCAGCTGGGCCACGTGGTGCGGACCAACAGCGAGGCGTTCGTCGGTATCCAGGCGCGGGGTAAGGCCGTGGACTACTCTAAGGGCCTGGCGATCACTTCGGGCGTCTATCCCGATGCCGACACGCACATTGAGACGTTACGCTACGCCCAGGGCCAGACCCTTATGTTCATGCTGGGCACAGTGCTCACCGGTGGGGGAAAACCCTGGCCCCGGCCCCTGCGGTTCCTGGGCAATGTGCTGCGCCATCCGGTCCAGTTTCTCACCTCCTTCTGGCCTTTTGGCCGGGCTGAGCGCGGCACTATCCTGCTGGTCATGCAGAAGATCAGCAACTGGCTGAGGCTGGATTACCGGCGGCGTTGGTGGCGGCTGGGTGGGCGCAGTATGAACTCCAACTGGCACACCCGCCAGCCGGTGCCGTCATACATCCCGGTGGCCAACGACTTCGCCCGGCGCATGGCCGCAAAAGTGAACGGGGGGCGGAGCTATAGCATTCTGCCGGAGGTCGTGTTCGATACCTCTTCCACAGCGCACATACTGGGTGGCTGCGTCATGGCCGATTCACCTGAGAAAGGGGTCATTGACCATAGCGGAAAAATCCACGGCTACGAAAACCTGTACGTGGTGGATGGCTCCATTGTACCGGCCAACCTGGGTGTGAACCCCAGCCTGACCATTACGGCCCTGGCGGAATATGTGCTGTCGCAGTTTCCCGAGAAGGGGGGGCGGCCTACTGGGCGCCGGCCGTGACTGCCGCCGGCTGGTAACGCCGGGACATGCGCAGATAATAGGCGGCCCATTCCTGGTTGCGAGTCTTATAGGCTTCGTGGGCCTGCAGCGCCCCCACGGAGAGGTTGACTGAGTCCCGGAGCGTAAGGGCTGAGGGAGACCCGTCGAAGGTCGGGATGATGATCGTTTCACCGTAGGGCAGCGAATCGGGGTTGTTGATTTTGCCCATATTGGCCCCATAGATGTGCACCCAGAACAGCGGCTTGTGGTAGTGCTTCTGGGCCAGGTTCCACAGGTGGTCCCCCGGCACTACCTGATGTTGGATGGCCCCGGTCGACTGGAACCGGGTAGTGGTAGGTGGCGAGGCCGGAATTGTGTGGGTGGTCAAGGGTACGGCGGGCTCGTCATCCTCCCCGGCGAATACCACTTCCTCCGGCTCCTGTTCAACCTCCGCCATAGGGGTGACCTCCAGGGAATCGCTGGCAGTTGGAAAGTATACCTCGGCCATGCTGTCGGCCACGGTCGCCACATGATCAATAACGATGGTAACCTTAGCCGATAGCTCTCCCAATTTGACCGCCAGGCTGTCCTTCAATTCCAGCAACGATTCCCCGACCTCCGGCAACCGCTCGCCGTAAAAGCGACTGGCTATAACTACAGCGGCTACCAGTACTACCGCTGCCGCCAGGCCACCCCAAAGTCTGCGCCGGCGAGGCGCAGGGGGCTCGGGTTGCGCCTCGGGTTTCTCGGCCGGGGTGGGCGCCGGCTCCGGGGCCGGTTCGGCGACCGGTTCGGATGCCGGTTCTTCGTCCGGTTCGGATACGGGTTCTTCCTCTGGCTCCTCAACATCTTGGGCAGCGGGCTGCTCGATGACTTCAGTGGGAAAATGGGCGTAACTCCGATTGACGTGTTGCTCAATGGCGCCGGCCGGCCGGAAGGCTACCCTGGTATGGGCCGGGATGGGGATCACTTTACCGGTACGGGGATTGGTGCCGGTGGTCTCGGGGATATGATGCAGCTCGAAAATACCAAATCCGGCCAGCCGCGCTTTCTGGTCCCGCTCAAGCCCCTCGTTGACGATTGTCACCAGGTTCTTCATAAAGCCGCTGGCAAATTCCTTGGGGCGGTCCATTTTAACCGCCATCTGGTCAAGCAGCTCGTTATAGGTGATCTTATCGCTCACGGCTGTTTCCCGGGCTCGGGGTTTTCGGCCTCGGGACCTGGTTTAGTGCTCTCCGGCGGCTGGGGGGCGGCCTGGTCGCCCTGGCTGGCTGTCTCAGGGGTTGCCGCCGGCTCGGTGGTTGCCGTGTCTGGCGTCGTCGCGCTGGATTCGGGCTGCTGCTTAGTAACCTGGTCCTGATCGCCGGCTGGCTCAGGCGCGTCGGCCGGTTCAGGCGGTGATGCTTCCGGTTGAGCAGCCTCCTCAGTAGCGACCTCATCAGGAGGAGCGGGCGCATCATCCAGAGTCTGTTCAGCGGTCTCCACCGCTTTTTCGGCCTGTAGCTCCCGGCGCAAGCTTTCCCTGGTGTCCTCCGGTGTGGCCTCTTGGTCCTCCGGGGAGACTTCCGCTACGGGCGCTGCTTCCTTGGCGGCCGCCGGTGGCCGGGGAGCGGATGGCTCCACCACTACTTCTTTGATTTCATCCTTGAGTCCCACGGCCGGGCTGAAAGACACCAGGCGCTTGGGCGGCAGGAGCACGTGCGACTTGCGGTTAAGGTCGTAGGCTTGGCGCGCCTCCCGGATATGGGTGCCGAAGGTCCCCAGGTCGGGGATCGAAAAGCCCACGTAATGGCCCAGGGTTTCGCTGAATACCTCTACCGTTTGCTTGCAGAGCTGTTTGGTCTCCTTCAAGGTCAGGCCGGTACGCTGGGCCAGAATCTTTATTATTTCAGAATTGTTCATCTAATATAGTATCGGCGTTTTGCGACGGTAACTTTACATTTTCACGAAGAACCGCATCTATTTTGGACGCCCTTAGGCTGGCTGCCTGGTGGTACACCGTCTAACATAAGGACTGGTGGCGCCATAACCAAGGGTAAATCACCGGAAACCGGATGTATAGGCCGATTATCGCACTACTAGCCGTCCAGGGGTAATTTAATGGTGGTGTATGGAGCCTGGCCCATGCTAATCTGTAGTCTGGAGGTGGCCCAATGCTGGTTCAGATAAACAATCACTCGTTGCACTATATTGAACAGGGCTCCGGTGACGGTTTACCGGTGGTATTCATCCACGGCTTCCCGTTCAATTGCCGTATGTGGCAGCCCCAACTGGCCGCCCTGCCGGAGCGGATCCACGCCATAGCCTACGACATCCGGGGGCACGGCCGGAGCGCTGTGGGGGACGGCTTGTATTCGCTGGAGTTTTTCGTGGACGACCTGATGGCCCTGCTGGACCACCTGGAGTTGGAGCAGGTAGTGTTGTGCGGGTTATCCATGGGCGGCTACATCGCGCTGCGGGCCGTGGAGCGCCATGGGGAGCGGTTTGGCGCGCTGGTGCTGTGTGATACCCGCAGCGAGGCCGATAACGACCAGGCGCGGGTGAACCGGGCGACGGCTATCCGGGCCTTGGCCAAGGAGGGTGTCGCTGCCTTTGCCGACAATTTTGCGCAGCTGGTATTCGCCCCGGCTACCTTCAAATCCAACCCGGCTGCCGTGGACCTGGTCAAGGAGCTGATCCGGGCCACCGACCCCCGGGCTATCGGCGGTACTCTCCTGGCCCTGGCCGCCCGCACCGATACTACCCCGGCCCTGCCGCAGATGGACCTGCCCGCCCTGGTGCTGGTGGGGGAGCACGACCGCCTCACGCCGCCCGATGCCGCCCAGGCCCTGGCCGAGCGACTGCCCCGGGCGGAACTGTATGAAATTCCCCGGGCCGGGCACATGAGCAACCTGGAAAACCCGGACTACTTCAATGAGCGGCTGTTCGCGTTTTTGGAGCAGATTGCCGGTTCCGGCTGATATTTATTCTACTAAAGGGCTGATGCGCTGGGGCTCCCCGGATAGCTGCTGCTGGTGGGGCAAAGGAGGGCTGGGGCTGTTCAGGCGCTCTTTTTCTTCGACCTCGGCGACTCGATTTTCTCGATAACGCTTTTTATCTTCTCCAGCAACATGGTCTCGTAGCCTGTCAGGGTGTCGATGGCCACCGGTAGGCCCTTCTGGTCGTAGTCGGGACCGGATACCTCCGCCGACATTCGCAACACGATCGACTCGTAGGCCCGCCGGAAGAACTCGTTCATATCCTGGCGCAGGATATCATCGGTGACGAAGAATTCCACCGAGCGATAGTAGTCCGTCAGGTGGTCCAGGTTGCGGAACAGGTGCTTATATTTGTCGTCCACCATCCCGGATAAGGCGGACCGCTCGCTCTTGAGCCAAATCAGCAGTTCTTGGAAGGTGTTCTCCATACGCCCGGACAGGTCGGTGAGCACTTCCACCTGTTTATCCGTGAAGCTGGTGGACTTGGTGGTACGCTCCATGACCCGCAGTTTCAGGAAGGTCCACTTCTCATCCATGCGTAATACCCGGAACAGAGCAAACAGAAACAGGGCCACCGAAACCACGAACAGCACTACTGCAATCGCGATCAAGGTGCCGTCTAGAGAGACAATCGCTTGATTTTCCATACCTTAATAATAAGACTAAAACTGAGTCGAGGCAAGGGGGGAGAGGCCTGCCCGTAGCCGGGCACGGCGAGGCGGGCATAAGCAGTAGCAGTGGCAGTGGCAGTAGCAGGGGTAGCGGGAACGGCAAACCTGCTGAGGTGTTAAATTCACCGGGGAGCCAATGTTGGTGTATGACAAAAGCCGGCACCCGGTGAAGGCCTGGGTGGGGGACCTGGCGGAGATCGAGCCCCAGGCATTGCGGCAACTACACAATACCGCCAGCCTGCCGTTCATTTTCCGCCACGTGGCCGTGATGCCCGACGTGCACTTCGGGTTGGGAGCCACCATCGGTAGCGTGATCGCTTCCGACCAAGCGGTGATCCCCTCGGCGGTGGGGGTGGACATCGGCTGCGGCATTCTGGCCGCCCGCACCGAACTCCAAGCCGGCGACCTGCCCCCCTCACTGGTCGAGATCAGGGGCCAGATCGAGCGGGCCATCCCCCTGGGGTTCCATTCCCACCGGGACCCGGTATTGCCGGACTACAGTTTCAAGGAGCTGGCCTGTAAGGGGCAGATCAAAGGGGAGATCATCGAGCGGGGGGCGCGCCAGCTGGGCACCCTGGGCGGCGGCAACCACTTCATCGAAGTCTGCCTGGATGAGGAAGAGCGGGTGTGGATCATGCTCCACTCGGGGTCGCGCCACATCGGTTATACGGTGGCCGACATCTACATCAAGGCGGCCAAGCGTCTCAGCCGGGAGGCCCACGTCGACCTGCCCGACGCCAACCTGGCCTACATCGACCGCAACCAGGAGCTGTTTGAACGCTACATCAACGACGCCTCTTTCTGCCAGGACTACGCCCGCCGCAACCGCTTGCTGATGCTCGACCTGGTGCACCGCATCCTGGAGCGCCTGCTCAGCCGCCGCCTGCCCCTCAGCGATCAGGTCCATTGCCACCACAACTACGTCTCCCGGGAGCGCCACTTCGGTAGCGATGTCTACGTCACCCGCAAAGGGGCGGTGCGAGCCCGGGAGGGAGAGCTGGGCATCATCCCCGGTTCCATGGGCACCCACAGCTACATCGTGCGGGGTAAGGGCCACCCCGAGTCGTTCCAGTCCTGCGCCCACGGCGCCGGTCGCACCATGAGCCGCAAGGCCGCCCGCAAACGCTTCACCCCCGCCGACCTGGCCCGCCAGACCAAGGGCATCGAGTGCCGCAAGGACAAGGGCGTCCTGGACGAGATACCCCAGGCCTACAAGGACATCGACCGGGTGATGGCCAACCAGCAGGACCTGGTGGAGGTGGTCCATACCCTGCGCCAGGTGCTGTGCGTCAAGGGCTAGATGGGGCTGGGGGCTTTTAAAAGGGGTTGTCAATCCCGGTCCGTGCGCTTATATTACCATCCAAGCGGTTATCGACTGTTTTATATATAATGCATAATTTGTGGGAGCGACGGATTGCATTTTCGGCGCATATATCGTGTTTGCCGCTGGCAATCCTTGTTGCTGGAAAGCAGAGAATGTTGCTATAGACGTTCTTTGAGTGGCCGCAACAGTACTATTTGTTATAGTTGTCACGTTGATTAAAGGGGGACCCACCATGAAAATACGCTATCTACTCGCAACCACCATACTCATCTTTGCGTCGCTATTCTCGGGCTGCTGCTGTCCACCAGTTGAGCAGAAAGCCGAGACTCCGCTGGTGGTCTACGCTGTGCAGTCCGACCTGGACGTGGGGGCCACGGTGGCTGTCGAAACCCAGTTCGGCCTGGATACGGTAATCACTGTCGGTAAACTGACCAACATCGGTATGCCGGCCTACAAGGTCCACAACCGGGCGGACCTGCCCTCTTGCGCGCCGGAGGTGCTGCCGCTGACCGGTTATGATGTCGGGACGTACGACTCCACGATCTACAAGGTGCACTTGAAGGACCAGTTCGGCGAGGGGGATTTCATCGCCGGACCGGCAGTGGTTCTGGCTGTCCCGGTAGATTCCATGGACTTCGGGGGAAAGAACCTGCGCGGGAAAAAGTATCCCAGCCATCTGCTGGTGTATAAGTTGCAAGGGGACAGCCCGGCCGATTCGTTGACCATCTTCACCAGAGATGCGTTCGGTACGCTGGAACTTCAGCTGTGGAAAGTGGTCAGTTTGGCGGAACCGGCGCTGAAGAACGAACAGGGCGACCTGCCGGGGCAGAAACCGCTTAAATGCTATCAGGTAATCGGCAGGGATTCACTCGGCATTAACGCCCAGTTCATTGACCAGTTCGGCATTCCCCGGACAGTGGTCCTGCAGCCGATCCTGTTCTGCGATCCGGCGGAGAAAAAGAGACTGGACTAGTGATAGGGGCCTAGCGTAGCGCCGGTTTCCACATCGACCGGGTGATGGCCAACCGGTAGGACCTGTTGGAGGAGGTCTACACCCTGCGCCGGGTGCTGTGCGTGAAGGGCTGAGGTTTACTGCCTGTTGTCACTAATGGGGTGAGTGAGGGAGTGAAAAATTTCGGGAGCCAGGGGATGATATACACTCCTCAACTTTATAAAAATGGAGATTGGACGGCTTAATTATGCCAGATTTCACCTGTATTGCTCCGTACATTGTTGTTATAATGTTTCTTTTGTTCCTGCCACTTACTGCACTGACGTACTACTTTTTCCGACGAGGTCGACGAGAAGCTGAAGTCCAGCGCATATTTAAAGTTCTGGATATTGACCCGGAATATAAGAAAGCCTTCGATCATGATGCCAAACAGCGCGGCCGCTACATGGTTCTGGCAGTAGGATATGCGGTGATGATTTCAATTGCTGGCCTGTCACTGCTTTTCTTGGGAGGCAGGATGAAGTTAGATGAATTCCCAACTATATTGATCGGCACTGTGCAGTTTCCGCAATCCGGATCAAGGTTTATATTCAGTATGGCATTCCTCGGTGCTTATTTGTGGGGGCTGCAGCATGTCTTGCGACGGTATTCAATGAACGATCTGACTCCCGGCGTCTACTACACCCTCAGCATCAGGATGATCTTGGCTGCCGTAATTGCACTTTTGATCTTTAATGCTTACAATGCCATTGCCGATAGAAGTGCTACGGTGGAAGGAATCACGACTAGTATCTGGCCGGTCCTGGCTTTCCTGATCGGCATGTTTCCACAAAGAGGGTTGCATTGGCTTACGGACCGACTCTCTATATTTTCTTCAAAGTCTCATTCTACCGTAAGTGAAAGACCTCTCGAAATGATCGAAGGTATGACGATCCACGACAGATTGCGTCTGGACGAACTAGGTATTGATAACTGCTTCGATCTGGCCAATACCGATTTCGTTCCGCTTATGATCAATACGCCTTACGGGGCACGCGAGCTCCTAGATTGGATTCTCCAGGCGAAGTTGTGTGTTCATTTCGGCGAAGCGGTGAAGGATCTACGCCTGCACAGCATCAGGACGATCATTGATCTGGGATCATTTGATGAGGAGGACATCGGGAAGATAGCGGAAACCTCGGCCGCAACAAAATCAGCACTGCTGCAGGCGAGCCAATATGCGAAAAACGACCCGGATATCCAACGCTTGCGTGCAATAGTACACAAGCTGGGCCATTTTACGGCGATAGAGGAGAACGAGGCTGAACCCGGATAGCCGCAACGGTCAGCGGGGCTTGACCTGGGGCATTTATATGGCGATATTGAACCTAATCATAGGAGGCACTCATGCAAATCTATTGGTTTACGAAGTCCATACCCGAATTTGCCGGCCTGCCAGCTGATGAGCGCAGGCGGATATGGGTAGCCACTCGCTGGAAAGTCCTCCGGTACTGGCAGCTGTGGGCCATAGCTTTCGCTATCGGATTGCCAACCGGCCTCGGCCTCACACAGATCCCATCAACAGTCGAGCGCCTGCTTGTGGCTGTCCTGGTCGTTGGGCTGCTGGGCGTACTTTTACGCCCGGTGGAAGTTCACCTGAGGCGCCGGGCTATGCGCGAGCTGGCGGATCGTCCACTATCACAGCCGCAGGATGATGCCTGATCCAATTACCGATATTGAGTAGCAAATCACAGGAGGTGACCCATGCCGACTTTCATACTGATGACCAAACTCTCCCAGGACAGCCTGGGCAGGCTCAGGGACCGCCAGGAAATGGGCACTCGCTGGCTGGATGCGGTCAAGCAGGCCTGTCCCGACATCCACTGGATCGACCACTATGCCCTGTTGGGCTCCGCCCTGTAGGGCCCCTACGATTTCATGGATATCTACGAGGCCCCCGACCAGGAGGAAGCCGCCAAGGTGGCCATGATCACCATGGAAAAGGGGGCCATGTCAGCCGAGACCTGGGGCGCGGTGCCCTACAAGCGCTTCCTGGAGCTGGCTAGGAAACTCTAGGGCCGGCGGGCGGATCAGCGTTCAGCGGATAGCAAGAGGATTAACCGCCAAGTGCGCCAAGTTGACAGCAGACTGCAATGATCCGGCGGCAATTAAATAGCGATATAATAACATATAATTGCTTTCTTAGCGCTTGCATTGTAGATTGTAGCCGATGTTGTTATGTGATCCGGCGGAGAAAGATAGATTTGACTGAATTGCAGAGAAAATAAGAACACATGAGGGGGGACGCGAGGAGGTCGATGCGTCGGGTAAAAGGATAATGATCCTAGGATTAGAGGAGAGATAAATAACTAATGCGGAATGAGATTTTAAGCAGAAAACGTATTTTAATTTTCGATTTGATAAATTGAATCCAAGGATGTATCTTAAGTTATCTCACCCAGTTGATGCTTTTTCAAAATATCTTAAAAGGACCATGTGATGGCAAAAGTCTCCAATCCAATGCAACTTCGGCTTGAACTCCAACTTAACCCCGTAGCTGATGAAGTTTCAGCGATAACGGCAGTGGTAAGGCCAATAATCAAAAGCCTTTTATACTCACTAAAATCAGACGTTGTTTCTGAAGTAGGAGGATATGAAAATATCAAGCTCAAAATGCTACCGAGACTTTATAGACCAGGTGATAGGGATTGTGGTTTGTGTTTTGAATATGCTGTACATGACGCATTAAGCACTGAGAATCAATCCGTTGTTGAAAGAGTAAATGATGCGCTGAGTAAATATTGTAATATAAATGGAAACAATCCAACATCACTTCTATTTGGAGCAGAAAAAAGTGGCGCCTTAAACTTAATTAACACAGCAAAAGATCGCCTAACAGATGAATCAAGCCTTCTTTATGGTACTCGTGGTCGACCGGCAAAATTGAAACACCACATCGATAGTATTGCCGCTGCATTTAGGAGGAAGGAAGTACGTGAAGCACTCCCTTGGAGCATTTCCGGTACATGGAAATGTGATCTCTTTGTAGGATATACCGATATAGATCGGTGGGTCGAAACAACAGTTAAGATTAATCCCACACATTTAGAAGGTGCAAGGGGTCTCAGAATAGGTATCGTACCGGCACGGCAAGGGCTGAGTGATTCTCTCAGATTAGATTCCAAAAGAAATCTAGTTATTTGTCCACTTCCTCATGATGGTGATTTCATGGAAGTGTTTTACCAGGGGTGGGTGGTCGTTCAACAATTTCTAGCTTCGGATGCAAAATTACCAAAAGAAGTTTATTTACCACGTCAAGCAGAGAGACAAGTTGCTAGATTTTTAGAGGAAAGGCGGGAGTTTCCTATAGTGGATGTGCTGGAAGCTATTTATCCGTTATCTCAGCCGGAACTACTCGATACAAAAGAGCAGGAAGTTGATGCCATTAATACACGGGAAACTACAGAGATTGAAACCGATACGATAATCGCACCAATTGCTCGTTCGGTATAGTTTTTTTATGCTACCTTTCTGTAATCTGCGTCGAGGTGTTCTTGATCGCCATTTAGTCAAAAATGCTAATTTCTCATCTGGATACGCACTGGGTGAGGCTCTGGTATCTGATGCTATTGCGATTTCTCCTCTGACCAACAATGTATATCCTATCAACCCGGCTAGCAACTGGAGCACAAAGCTTTAGGAGATGACTCCCGGCACCAGGGGGCGGATTGGGGGCGAGTCGTTTATGGAGCACATCCAGGAAGCGGAAGAAGCGGAGGTCATAAAATGAGCACAAGTTCTGACCTCAAAATAAAAGCAAAAGTACAGCACTTGGAAGAGCTAAAAAAGTATCGGTCCTACAATTATAAGGG
>CBDVAP010000037.1:0-22484 GCA_965372015.1 uncultured bacterium
CGCTGGGCTTGGGATGAGATTCAATATCAAACCCTCCGCCGGCCCTGATAATATTGCCGTCAATCCCATCACCGTTCTCATCATCTGCGGCGTCCCAGCTGCCATCACCGTCCAGATCGGTAAAGACTTCGCCAGCGGTGTATTCACCATCATTGTCAGCGTCTTCAAAAGGCTCTGCGCGCTGGTCTACGGCCATGTATGAAGTATGTAGATAGAGATCGTGGAACTTGGCTTCGAAACCGCTCTTCAATTCATGCTGGTTATTTAACTGGTTCATATAAATCATTTTTACCAGTGTGGTCTTCAATAGACGGGTCTCGCGGTCATTAACCGTACCACCGGTGTAAAACTCGTAGTTGGCGTCGGTGACATAATAGTCGTCGGCCACCAGCTGCGCATCGGTCTCGTTAGCATAAGCGTAAGACCTATAATCATTCTGAATATTGGAGAAACTCAGATCGTAAAAACTGCTGTTATTGATCTGCTGGGTCAGCTTAAGGATGTGCGTCCTGGCATCCTTATTATACTGGGTATGGCCGTCCTCAATATATTTCCGCGTGTGGCTGTAGGATTGCCACCAGTTATCCTCGCTCAGGAAAGTATAGATCAGTTTAATATTACTGGTCAGCTTATAGGCCAACTTGGCCTGCCAATTGGTTTTTTTAGCGGGATTCTGGACAAAGGGTGTCCAATCCGCGGAGTCTTTTTCGGCTCCATAAGCATTATACCTGGAAACACCGTATTGGTACCCGCCATCATTGTAGCGCCGTATTGAAATCTGAAAATTTAAGTTAGAGATAACCGGGCCGGAGATACTGGCTTCAATCTCATTGCTGAAACCCAGCTCATAGGGGTTGACTTCACCCTGGACCTTTGGGCTGACGTCCAGGTCATAATCGGTCCATAGGTCGCCGGCCATGTAGGACATGGAGCCGTGGTACTTGGAGGAGCCTTCCTTGGTAATTATATTGATCACCCCTGACATGGCATGGCCATATTCGGCACTGAAGGAACCGGTGATTACCGACAACTCCTGGATGGCGTTGGTAGCCACATCAACTCCGGCCACATTGCTAAAAGGATTCACATTCGGTACGCCATCAACCAGATAGAGAATTTCATCGGCCCGTCCACCTCTGATGTGCAGGGCGCCTGCGGGATCTACTGTTACACCGGCCTTGGTCTTGACTATTTCCTCGAAAGATTCGATAGGAGCACTCGCGAATACGGCGCCACTGATAACAACGGCACTGGCGGTGGCATCCTTTTTGACCAACGACCGGGTGACGGTCACTTCCACTACTTCGCCGGCGACAGCGGATATTTCCAGCACTCCACTCAACTCCGTAGTTAAGTCGGTCTCCACAATTACGTTGGATAATACGAGGGTCTTATACCCGATCATACCGACTTGCACGGTATAGGTACCGGGGTTGACATTCAGGACAAAATAGGCCCCTTCGACATCCGTAGCAGCGCCTAGGCCGGTCCCTGTTAACACTACATTCACGCCGATCAACGGTTCGCCGTTGGCATCTGTTATGCGGCCGCGAATCTTGCCGGTAGTGCCGGCAAAGAGGGCCGATGTAATCAATAATAGTATCAAGGGTGTGAAGCGCTTCATTTCATTTTCCGTTCGGTACCTGTCACATTACTGACAACAAAAGGGGGGGGCTTGCTAAAAGCCCACCCCCCTGTTGTCATACATCAAGCACTATTTCAGCAGAGTCATCCTGGTGGTCAGGGTAGCTCCGTTGATTTTCATGCGGGCAATGTAAACGCCACTGGCTACGGCGTTACCTGCCTTATCCAAACCATCCCACGAGACGGAATACTCGCCCGGTTGCAGGTCGCGGGCAGCTAGGGTACTAACCTCATGACCGAGCAGATCGTAGATCACTATTTCTACGCGGCCGGCCTTGGTAAGACTGTAGTCCAAGGTCGTGGAGGGATTGAAGGGGTTAGGATAGTTTTTCGAGAGCCGGTAGGCGTTGGCCAGTTGAATACCGGGGCGGAATTCAATCGCTACGAACGTTCCGGTGTTCTCAACTATCACCACATAAGAAGTGGCAGTGCTGTCACCATCCTCGAATCCGATCACCAGGTCGCCGTGGTTATTGCCGTCCAGATCGGAGCTGGCCGCGGCCGCGCCCCGGTTACCAACGGCAGAGCCAAAGGCCACCGAATAAACGCGGGACGGTCCCGACGTCTGCAGCGTATCGTCCACAAAGGCGTGCTGCTGATAGACCACACCGTGATCGATCCAGCTACCAGCATCGGCTATGGCGCCGCTGCCGTCATATTCGTAGTGCAGTACGCTTTGAGCGTAGTTGCCACCCACGAAGATATCCACATTGCCATTCTCGTCGAAATCACCGACGGCCATGCCGCGCACGCCCTGGGGTAAACCGGTAATGATTGCCGAGACGAAGGCATCGCTGGTATCGACTTCGCTGGTGTCGATCAAGGACAGATCGCTAACGCTGTGCATCATTGCGATATTTTTCTGGCCGTTGCCGATGAACAGTTCGGTGGCGCCATCGCCATCAACATCATAGGCAAAAGCGGAGTGTAAGCCGCCCAACCAATGGGGTTTACTGGAGACAACTACCACCGGGTGGTATATATTTGGGGGTCCGGCAGCTTCCCAGAAATAGCCACGGTCTGAAGCAAATGATGGTACGAAGAACTCCTTGTTGCCATCGCCATCCATATCAGTTACCGCTGCGGCATAAATGCTGCCGCCAAACTCACTGGTCGTATCGACCAGTTCTGTGGTCCACTGGGTGAACTCCCCGGCGAAGTCTCCGTTCAGGGAGAAGATAATCACAGCATCATTAGTGGCCGCGCCACTGAAGGCCCGGAAACCGACTACCACCTCGTTGGCTCCATCACCGTCTACATCATCAGTAGCCATACTAGATGGGCGGGTATTGGTACCTACACTAGCGCCAAAGTTCCAGATGGCAGTTGGAACAGGTGGAGCGCCGCCCACAGAGGCCGGCAAACCGTTGGCGTCAGCCTCCCACACGAAGAACCGGGCGGGGTCGCTGCCGTCGGGTGGATTGCCAGTGCCGTAGGGCAGGCCCAGGAGCACTTCCAGGTTGCCGTCACCATCCAGGTCACCCACGGCCTGGGCGGGGAAGCTGGCGCCGCCAGTATGTATCGAGGTGTCCATCCAGGACCAGACCAATTCATACCCTGAGGCGCTGCCTTCGTAGAGGAATATGGATGCACCGGATGTGAATTCGGTGCCGCCGCCGTTGGGGTTGGAGTTATCGGTGAAGACCAGGAACTCTTTATTCCCATCGCCGTCAAAATCCCAACCTGCGGACACTTCGTCGGTTACCAGGACGGTATCCAACGTGGCGCCGGCATGCTTTGTGACGGTAAAGGTCTTTATCCAGCCAGTAGCGACGCTGTCTGTGACCTGGGCGCCCAAAGGTACCAGGAAGAGTATCGCCATGGCGGAAACGATGAAACTTCTACCAATTAATTTCATTATGTTCTTAACCTCCATTGTGTTACGCAAAATCCCCGTAATTGCCCCTCACTCTCAGCTTATCAGAAAGCGTTATTCAGGGAAACGGGGGGGTAAATATAATAACAGACAGTGGGTATATCAGAAACTTTTCTGCGATAACCGAAAAAATGATTTTTAGGACAAGTTATAAGCGGCCGCCAGTATATCTTGGTGGTCCGGATTAATACTGACCGGTGTAGCAAGCACATCCAAGTGGACGCAGGTTACTCCTATTTAACGAGGGCAATCTTGAATGCCTCCCTGGGATTGCTGGGGTTGGCGGGCCTGATTTTATGCTATTTGAAATGCCCTTCCGCGATTCGTATATTTCGATGGCGAGTGCCTGTATTACGGACTGTTTTCATAAGTGCAGCAAGTATTTAATCTTTCCAACTCGTATTCAGTTCGAGATAACCTCAAGGGGGTTGGGTGAGCGACAAGTTACGGCCCGCAAGGCCGGTTGGATTCCATCACGTGCTCGGTTACACAGGCCATGTTACCTCGATACTGCTGTTGATCAGTAGCTTGTCTGCCGGGATTACCGGGAAGATAGTGGGCCGGGTGACCATCGCAGGCTCCAACGAGCCGCTGATCGGCGCCAATGTCATTCTGGCAGGGACGGGCCTGGGGGCGGCCACCGATGTTGACGGTCACTACCTTATTATGCATGTGCCTCCCAACAGCTACAACCTGCAATTCTCCGTGATCGGCTACCGGGACTTGATTATCGAGGGTGTACGGGTCAAAATCGACTTGACTACCACTGTAGATGCCGAGCTAGCCATCCAGAGTATTGTCATGGATGCCGTAGTCGCTCAAGCCCGGGCGCCTATAGTCCAGTCCGACGTGACCTATTCCCAGGCCAATATCAGCGCCCGGGAGATCGATAATATGCCGGTAGAGGAGTTTGAGGATATCCTGGCCCTCCAGGCTGGCGTTGTGGTGGGGGCTGGAGGCAGTCTGCATGTGCGTGGCGGCCGCCGCAATGAACTGGCCTATTTCGTTGACGGTATGCCGGTGACGGATCCCATGTTCCAGAGCATGGGCGTGGAGATCGAGAACAACGCCATCCAGGAACTGCAGATAATCTCAGGCACATTCAACGCCGAATACGGACAGGCCATGTCGGGAATCGTCAATATCGTGACCAAGCAGGGCGACTTTAAGCGTTTCCACGGCACGGCCAGTCTCCAATTGGGCGATTACTACACCACGGATACAACTGTTTACGAACAGCCTTTAGCAGAGTTTGCCCCCCGGTCCCTCCAAGACCTGCAATTCTCTCTGGAAGGACCGGTGATGCTAACCGGCGGCAAAGCGGCCTTTTTTCTATCGGGGAGATTGTATAGCAGCGAGGGCCATGACTATGGGATCAGAAAATTTACGACCAACTCAATGGCGTTGGAGGACACACAATGGGAACTGGATACAACCGCCTTAGGGAATGGAGCGTTTGTACCCATGGCACCGGAGACACAGTCCTCTTACCAGGCTAAGGTGACGCTGAAGCCTGGCGCCCGCTCAACGGTGAGCATCAATTATCTGCTCAGTAACACTTACTATCGCACCTATAGCCACAAGTTTAAGTGGAACCCTGATGGCGATTACAAACGCTACCGCGATAATGAAAGTTTCTTTGTCAAGTTGGACCAGGGCATCAGTGAACGCACTTATATCGTGGCGGGTTTCAGTCAAACCGGGCGTTACTCCAAGTCCTATGTCTACAGCAATCCCATTGATACCCTTTATAATGTAGACTCCAATGTTTTCTCCGAATTTTCAGGGTATCGTTTCTATGCCGGCGGCACCCGCATGGGTCATGCTTATTCCGATTCCAGGGTTAGAACCTACAAGTTCGAGTTGGTAAGCCAGATCAGTGATCTACATCAAGTTCAGGCCGGATTTGAACACCGGGCCACCCGCGTGCATGCTAAGAATTTCACTATCCAATTGAATTCCGGCACTAACTACCAGCCTGAAATAGACACAACCGGTATTCATTTTGACGAATACACACAGTATCCGATGGAATACTCCCTATACGCCCAGGATAAGGTCGAATATAACGACCTGGTCCTTAATCTGGGTCTGCGATATGATCTGTTCAACGTTGCCAGCCACACACCGGCTGATCCTGAAGACCTGTCTTTCACTGCCCCCATGAAGCCCATTCATCTGTATCATGACGAAAATGGCGATGGTCGCATCGATATTGATGAGCTGCGTTCCGATAACCTGCAAACCGACGCTGATCGTCTGGAATACTGGTTCGTTGAAGCTCCTCCCATCTGGCAGGTCAGTCCCCGGCTGGCTATTGCTTACCCGGTTACCGATCTTAGCGTGCTGCACTTCTCGTATGGTCATTTCCTCCAGATACCCCAATTTCAATACCTGTATGCGAACCCGGATTTCGATCTGCCGGACGGTGGCCTCACCCGGGTTGGGAATGCCGCTTTAGAAGCCGAACGGACGGCCCAATACGAGGTGGGATTCAAGCAGCAGGTAGGTGACGATGTCGGAGTGACGGTTACCGGGTTCTATAAGGACATCCGTAACCTGTTGGGTACCCGGATTGTGGATTCTTTCATTGCCGGGACCCGCTATGCCCTGTACTCAAACCGCGAATACGGGAACATCCAGGGCATCACACTGGGTGTGAGCAAACGACCTGGAGGGCTTATTTCGGGGCACCTTGATTATACTTATTCGGTGGCTGAGGGCAGCGCTTCCGATCCTTCGGCGGCATATACTGATGCCCAGACGGGCAATGAACCTGAGAAACAACTGGTGCCATTGGATTGGGACCAGCGGCATACTCTCAATATCACCTTGTCGCTGCAATTAACTCCGTCCTCAAGCGTTACCCTGATCGGCAACTATGGTAGTGGCCTGCCATATACGCCGGAGCTGGCCGGAACCCGGCTATACTTTGAAAATAGTGAGCGGAAACCGCCACAGTATAATCTGGACCTGAAGGCAGTCTGGCGGCCTGCTAGATTCAATAATCGAGTATCTCTGTCAGCCAATGTTTATAATCTGCTCGATCGGCGCAACGAAGTCTTGGTCTACGATGACACCGGCCGGGCCGGATCATCGCTGGCCTCCATTAATAATCCATCGGATCAAGGATTGAATACTTTGGATGCTTATCTGCTCAGGCCCGATTATTACTCGGCGCCGCGCCAAATAAAGATCGGAATCTCGACACGCTTCTAAATCAGAAAATGTATTGCCGGAGCATTACCCTGCTGTTTCTTTGTTTGCTGGTACCACTGGCGGCAGCCCAACCAGGCTCCAGAACAAAGGCAGATGTGCTCAGGAAGAGTGCCCGGCAGGGTGAGTATGCGTTCGCCATGGATCGTAGTGACCGCAAATACTCGGTGCACAACGGCAATAAAATATTAACCCGGTTCTATAACTTCGGCGGCATTGGCGATTGGACCATTTCAGGCCGCTACGACTCGGGCATCTACCCCATCGGCAGTGGCCGGTCATACATCGCCGAATTCACCCCTGTGATAGCAGCCAGCGTGATTGACACCAATGGGCAGCGGATTCATATCGTTTCCGACGGCATGGTTGCTAGTGGAGGTAAGGATATTTCGCCGGCCGGTTTCCAATGGGGCTTCGAGCCTTTGCCCGGCTATGCCGATCCCAACCAGCTCAACATCGCCATGAGTGATGATCCCGACTCCTGGCCGGAAACCTGGCCCAATCGCCCGTCAGATTGGGATGGCCTCTGGAACGGGCAGTATGGGAAGTACAATCGGGCTGACCAAGAATCCTACTTCGTGATGGATGACGCGTTGAACGATGAGTTTGCTTTCTATCCCGATCCCACCGACAGTTCCCGCCGCGGTCTGGGACTGGAGCTGGAGGTCAGAGGATATCAGTGGAGCCATGTGGCCGCTGAAGATATCATTATCTGGACCTACTGGATCACCAACCGGGGTACTGAGCGTCTCGATTCAGTGGTGTTCGGCATGTACGGTGACGCCGATGTGGGTGACGATGGCGACCAGCGTGATGACAACGCCGATTTTGACCGGGAAAATGCCATCGTCTACCAATGGGACAGTGACAATCACAGTAGCGTCAAGGGTGGTTTTAAACCGGCCTATTTCGGCTGGAAATTCTTAGAATCGCCCGGCAACCCCAACGACGATATCGATAACGATTTCGATGGCATGGTTGACGAGAGCCAGTTTAACGGCATCGACGACGATGGAGATTGGGATATTGAGAAAGATGATTTGGGTTCGGATGGCATCGGCCCGGAGCACGATGATTACAGCGGACCGGACCCTGATGGCAGTGAAGGCAATGGCCAGCCTGATGTAGGTGAACCCAATTTTGAAATTACCGACAACGATGAATCCGACCAGATCGGTCTGACCAGTTTCTTTGCCGCCGCCTGGCCGGCCATCACCGTTTACAATGATGAACAGATGTGGCAACAGATGAAGCCGGGATTTTTTGATGTCCCCGAGCAGACTATTGATCAAACTTTTCTCTATGGTTCCGCTTATTTCTCCCTTGAGCCGGGCGAAAAGAAAAAATTCGCGGTGGCTATGCTCTTCGGTGAAAATCGTGCTGACATCCTGCGCAATGCGGTCACCATGCAGGCCATTTATAATGCCGATTATTCGTTTGCCAAGCCGCCCGATACTCCCATCATGACCGCCTTTGCCGGGGATCACCAGGTCACATTGTATTGGGATAAGGGCGCCGAGTCATCGCGAGACCTGATATATGGCCGTGACTTCGCCGGCTACCGCATCTACCGCAGCACGGAGCCGGCGTTCATCGAATCCTGGATTATCACCGATGCCTGGGGCAATAAGACCTTTAACAAGCCGGTGGCCATTTTTGATCTGGAGGACGGCCTTACCGGGCCTCACCCCGTCGCCTTCAACGGCATACAATTTGACATGGGCGAGGATTCCGGATTGCGCCATTCCTGGACCGATACAACGGTCCAGAACGGACAGATCTACTACTATTCCATCGCTTCATTCGACCGCGGATATGACGATGATTTCTTTGAGCGCGGTTTATCCGAGTTTAAAGACCTACAGCCTTTGCAACCATCCGAGAGCCCTACCATTATTGATATTGACGCCGGCGGCAACGTCCTGGGTGCAGGCGAAAATGTTGCCGTGGTAACGCCAAATGCACCCTCCGCGGGATATGTGCCACCTAATACACCGGATGCCGATACTGATTTTGTACTGCATACAACCGGTAGGGCGACCGGCAATCTGGTGGTACAGACCTTGGATGCGCCCATTATTCCCGATAACTGGCTCTACGAGGTTTCTTTTCAGAACCAAGGAGGCACACTATCTTATTTTATCCTGAACAAGGAGACCTTGACCGACACGATCTTTTTTGAGAATGGCCGGGCAGACCTGGCCAATAAGAACTTGCTGGCCGGGTCACTTCAGTTGAAACTACCAGATTCGCCAAACATATTTGTAGAAGGAATAGACTATACAGTGGACACCCTCATCGGCCGCATTAACCTGGCCGACAGTACAATTATCGAGGGTATAGCTTATACAGCCAGCTATCAGTACTACCCGGTACTCAATAGTAACCTGCTGGCAGGTGAGCCGTTCAACCCCATCTTTGAAGGCATGCGCTTGCTGGTGTACAATGACCCGCTAACGATCTGGGAAGAAAAAAGCGGTTGGATTGCCGGCGACGCCGGCTACACCCCCAAGTTTGATTTTTCGACCAATCCGTATCCGGCGGATATTGAAGTGAGATGGTATGGTGCCATTGGGGATAGTGTTTCCGCCGATATACTCAATAGTACTCCTGCACCATTTGAAATCTGGAATATTTCCGATAGCATCCAAGCTCGCTTTGCCCTATTCGATAACCCAGTTAACGGCCGTTGGGACCCTGGAGATCTGCTTTTCATTCTAGCCGAAGAAAACAGTAATTCAAACAGTTTTTCCCTCAGCTTTGATATAGACTCACTGCTGATTACTGAGCGGTTGGTGAGCGACTCCACTGTATATGATACTGTGATCGTCCCGGTAGAGCCGGTGGAAGCAGGCGACATTCTGGGGATTTATTCGAAAAAGCCGTTCACCGTTGGTGATAAATATCAATTCACCAGTATCGCTTCACACATCGATGTCCAGGCGGCCCGGCGCCAGCTGGATGATATAGCAGTGGTCCCTAATCCATATGTGGTAACCGCCAGCTGGGAGCCCCAGCATGTGTTTGTATCGGGCCGCGGCGCCCGGAAGATCTATTTCATCCATCTGCCCAAGGAATGCACCATCCGGATTTTCACCTTATCGGGCAGCCTGTTGACTACCATCGACCACCTGTCTACTGATGAAAACGGCGCGGAGGGCTGGGATGTTTTGTCCAGCGATGGACTGGAGATCGCTTACGGCATTTATCTGTTTCACGTGGAGGCGCCGGGCATCGGTGACCACATTGGCAAATTTGCGGTGATCAAATGAACGGTCATCTCCGAGCTGCGCTTCCAATAGCTGTTTTAGCGCTCACTCTTATGCCAGGTGTAGCGCCGGCACAGTGGGGGCGTAGCGTGAATAAGGTCGGCACAACGACAGCTACTTTCCTGGAGTTTGGTGTGGGCAGCAGGCCGTTGGCCATGGGTGGGGCTTTCGTGGCCCAGGCTGACGATATCACGGCAACCTACTGGAATCCGGCCGGGTTAGCTGACCTGGAAGGGACTCAAGTCCTCTTCTACCAATCGCCCTGGGTGGCTGACATCATGCATTCCGATGCCATCGTCGGAGTGCCTTTGGACCGGCTGGGAACCGTGGGGTTCTTCCTCACCAGCCTGACCATGGACGACATGAAAGTAAGAACCGTTGAGAAACCTGACGGCACCGGAGAGTATTTCACTGCCAGCAGCATTGCACTGGGCGTCAGTTACGCCAGAAATCTTACCGACCGTTTCCGTTTCGGCGTCAATCTCAAATTCATCAATGAGCAGATCTGGCACATGTCGGCCTCCAATGTGGCGTTCGATTTGGGAACCATGTTCACCACCAAGAACCGGGGCATCAGGATCGGGATGAGCATCTCTAATTTCGGCTCCAAAATGCGCTTGCAGGGCCGGGATACACAGATCTATGTAGACATTGACGAGAATAAATCAGGCAATAATGATCGCATCGCGGGCAGCCTGGACACCTGGGGATGGCCTCTGCCGCTTATTTTCCGGGTGGGGATCAGCTCGCGGTTGTTGCAAGCGGGATCGCATAAGCTGGTACTGGCCACCGATGCCATACAACCTAATAACCAGCACCCGTATTCAAATGTGGGCCTCGAATACAGCTGGCTTGGCATGGTCTTTCTGAGGGTTGGCCAACCCGAAGTGTTCCTCGTTGACAGTGAGAAGGGGCTGACCATTGGCGGTGGCGTGCGCTACCACTCCGACGACAACTTCGAATTGATCCTGGATTATGTCAGTCGCGACATGGGACTGCTGGGAACCATCGGGGGTTATACCCTGACGTTACAGTTTTAACCCGCATGGCGCTGAAAGCCAGGCTATCACCATCCATGGAATTGTTCCTTCGAAACAGGTCCCGCACATCCGGACCTGTGTCGGCTTAGACCTTTTCGGGCTAAAACTGTATGACATAATTTGCATTCCCGAGACTTGGTTCACTATATTGGGGATTATTGAGCACTTCTTATTTTGCCGGATGAGCCGTGCGATCGATAGCACTAAGCTCACTTAAGCCCATAGGCAGGACGCTGGGTTTGTGTCTGCTGATGTCATCCCTATCCCTGATTACGACTGCTTCCGCCCAGGACCAACCTTCCCGTTTTTCGGTTTATGGTCCTCCTCAACCGGCAGTATGGGAGTTCCAGCTGGCGGCGGAACGGGAACCGACCGATGTTATCGGGGGATTTAACCTCTACCGCAAGAATCAGCGCCAGAAGACCCATTTTTTCTCGCTCCATGAAGCCCGGGATGACCGGGGACATGCCACCGGAGAACTGCAATTTACCGGAGGACTGGTTCTGTTTCCCTACCGGAATGATGACCGCTTTCAATTTGAGCTGGGTGGTTCCGTGATCAATCCGAAACACAGCCCCATTCAATCGAATTATATGGGCAGGGTTACACTCAGGCCGGAAAAATGGCTCTGGATCAGGGGCGGTGTTGAGGGCCTGCGAGACGGCACCGGCGAGGATAACGGCAGCATCCAGACTGACGTCCAATATGGCGCCCTAAAATTCGCCCTTGGTTCCTGGCAAGTGACGGGGGCCAGCGGTAGGACCGGCAGAGATTCCGGCCAACCGGGCCTGTCGGGGGCAGCACTGTTGAGAATACTACCCGGGAATTTTTTCGTGTTCGGTGGCTTGCTCCGGGGAGGGCCGCCCGCCGAGACGGTACGAACTATCGCCCTGGGCCGCTGGGCGCCCTTCCGCCCCGACGGACTGGCCGCGCTGTTTTACATCTGGAAACACCGTACGCATTACGATTTTCACCTGGCAGGCCTCTTCTATGGCCGGCACAACTTATTTGTCAGACCCGCCGCTTTGGGAATGACCCAGGGTATCTTCCTGAGTGATCTGGGAATACGTGAAAACAGTAATTTGAGACGGCGGCAGCTGATGACCATTACTGATGAGAGTCGAAACGCGGACGTATCGATATTTTTTGTCTCCCTCGACCAGCAAATAGAGATGTATCCCGGGCAGTTGAGCCGTATCGGATTCAAAACGCTGATGGTGTTCAAGTTATTTCCTGATAGCCGCTTCAATGGAATCTCAACCCCAAATCTCGGTTTAATCTGGACTGCGGAAACCAGCCCGGTATTCGATCCGGCCAACAGGTCATTCGACGATCAATCGAGGCAGACATACTCCTGGCAAATAGGGTTCTATTTTCGTGAGCGCCATCTCATCTCCTTGATCGCCAATCTAAATGGCAACGAATGGATCGCCGCTTATTCATTCTTTGTTCGGTGAGCAAGGCTATCCACGGCGCAGGATACTTGCTGAAGGCCTATAAATGGTAATCGAACGGTTAATTTTTTCATTGATTTTTAACCAAATCTTCAGTATTCTCGGTGTCTCAAAACTTTAATATTAAGACCCGTAGGTGTTAAAACTTCATTATACTGAGGGGTTGACAGGTTGCTACTAAGTTATAGATCGCCGGTAGGCCGTTGGCTTAAGCATATCTCTGCGATAGCGGTTTGCTCCCTTACCCTGCATGACTGTGCAGCGGTTGGCACGCCACAGCGCCATACGGTTGTGGAACCTGAGATAACCTCCAAGGAGCTGCTTGGTCACATCCAATACCTGGCTTCCGATGAGCGAGAAGGCCGCTACCCAGGGACCAGCGGTTCGTTGGCAGCCGCGGAGTATATTGCCGGTCAATGGGCGGCCTGCGGTTTGCTGCCACCGGATGGAATGCCGGACTACAGGCAGACCTTCGACATGATCAGTGGCGTCTCGATGGGGACCGATTGCGCGCTGAAAGCCGGCTCCCATGAATGGGAGGCGGGGATCGATTTTATACCCCTGGGATTTTCCTCCCAAGGCACATTTTCGGGTGGCGCGGTCTATGCGGGCTTTGGATTGGCCGACGAGGACAGCACCTCCGGCGCACAACCGGATTTTTCCGGACAGTGGCTGCTGGTTTTCCAGCCACCGGACGCCGCTGCGGCCAGTCCCCACGGATCCCGGGACGCCTCACTGGTTCACCAAGTCCTACATGCCAAGGATGCCGGGGCGCTGGGCCTGATCGTTATTTCCTCGCCGGAGGCAGATACGCTCCCGGCGGTGCGCTATGACCGTGCCTTCCATGACGCCGGGCTGGCGGTCGTGAATGTCACCTCCAGTGTTGGCAATGAACTTTTGGCGGCCCTGGGAATAACCGTCACCGCGGCCTGGAAGACCCTGCTGGCCGGGGAGCAAACTGCTCCCACACCTGTGCCGCATCTGGAGATCACCGCGCAGGTAGCTCTGGAATATGAAACCAGCGAACTTGGCAATGTAGTGGGGTACTTGCCGGGGGCCGATCCGGCCTGGCGGGAGCAGTATATTGTTATCGGCGCCCATTTCGATCACCTTGGTTGGGGCGGCCCTGGTTCGGGATCCATGGCGCCGCAGGAGCGGGCCGTGCATAACGGCGCCGACGATAATGCTTCCGGAGTGTCAGGGGTGATAGAGTTGGCCCAAAAGTTTGTCGCCCAGGGACAGGAGCTAAAGCGCAGTATGCTATTCGTGGCCTTCGATGGAGAGGAGCAAGGCCTGCTGGGCTCGAAATATTTCGTGGAGCACTCCCCGGTGCGCTTGGATAGTATCATCCTGATGATCAACCTGGACATGATTGGGCGGCTGCGGGATAAACGGTTGATGGTGGGAGGCACGGGTACATCACCGCTGTTCGAGCGGGTACTGCCGGAGTTCAACCGGAAATACCAGCTGGACCTGCAGCTGAGCGCCGAAGGTCCCGGCCCCAGCGACCACTCGTCCTTTTACGGCGAGGATATCCCGGTGCTGTTCATGTTCACCGGTGCTCACGAGGACTACCACAAACCGGGCGACGACTGGACGGAGGTTGATACGGCCGGGCTGCGGGTAGTGGCGGAATTGACCTACGACGTGGCGCACTATTTCAACTTGCGGGACGAGCGGCCCACGTTCGCCAAGGCCGGAGTGGCGGCGGACATGCCCAGCCGGCGCTCTTTCCGGGTAACTTTCGGCATCATACCGGGCTATGCCTCAATTGTGGATGGATTAGCCGTCGACGGGACCAAGGAAGGGGGCCCGGCGGATAAAGCCGGGATGCTTAAAGGCGATGTGATCATCGCTATTGACGGCAGTGAGATAAAAAATATTCGCGATTACATGTTCCGCCTGGGGGAATTGAATCCCGGGGACACTGTGGAAGTGCAAGTCTTGCGGGGGGGAGAGATAGTAAGGTTGACCTTGCAGCTTTGATTCGGATTTAGATAAGAGAGTTCACGAAAATGAAAAAGGAGAACCACATGAATAAAGTGTTAACCCTCGTTTTGGGCTACCTGGTGATGGCGGGGACCTTGACAGGTCAGGAGTATACCGACTCTTTCCCGATCAGTGGTACGGAGCTGACCTGGGTCTCCGGCTACTTTGATTCCCTGGACAGTCCCTTGTGTGTCATGCGCACCACCGGTATGAACACCCCCGGGGGGGATAATTTTGTAGGGAAACTGGTGGCCGATGGGCCCTACTTGGGGGGGCTGGGCCTGGCTTATGCCGGCACGGCCGGCCTGGCGGACTATTCGGTGGAAGCCCAGGTGTACGTCGACCTGGATTCGGCCTACTACTCAGGACTCATGTCCCGCCTGGTGATCACCGAATCGACCGCGGAAGCATACCAACTGGTGACAAATTTCTCAAGTCCCCTTTATCCCGGCGGACCTCCCATCGCCCGGGTCCGGTTTCGGCATTGGAACCAGAACCAAGATATCACCATCCTGGGGGAGTGGGAGGCTTCGGAGCTTCCCGGAGGGGCGCCCGCTGAGGACGGTTGGCACCATCTGAAATTGGAGGCCCGCGGCAACGAATTCTGGTGCTACTGGGATGGCCAACTGATGGGAGATGGTCCGATTACCGATACAACCGCCGCCCCCATCGACTCCGGCTATTTTGGCGTATATATCTGGGACGTCTTCGCACTCACCCTTCAAGCCATCAAATTGGATGACCTCGCGGTCTATGATTTTAGTTCGACTAACTCAGTGGAGCCCGGGATGGAACGATTCACGCCGGCGGTCTATACCCTGTTGCAGAACTACCCTAACCCGTTCAACCCTTTCACCAACATCCCATTGCGCGTGGAGGAGGGCGGGCGGTATTCCCTGGTGGTATCTGATATTAACGGGCGCCAGGTGCGGTCATTGCTCAACGAGGCTCTGGTACCCAATAATTACACTATCGTTTGGGACGGTCGCGACCAGAGCGGCAAACTGGTGTCCTCCGGGGTTTACCTATACACCCTTAACAATGGATCGCAGCGCATTTCCAAGAGAATGGTATTGCTGAAATAGCGTACCCACCAGGGGGATTGCCGGCAGCCGTCTCCAGCGGCCGCCGGCCCCCTCCAATCATGCCCAGGTATACCAGATACTCTTTAGTGAGCCTGGCCCTACTGGTAACTTCGTTCCTACTAGCAGCCGGGGGCGGGAAAATCAGTGGCCGCGTAACCACGGCGACCGGCGAACCGTTGCCCGGTGCTAATGTAATTATCCAGGGGACCGGCCTGGGTGCGGCCACCGATACCAACGGTGAGTATTTCGTCCTGAACATACCTCCCGGCCGGTATACCGTGGCGATTTCCATGATCGGCTACCGGACCCTGATTCAGGAGGAGGTATTGGTGGTAACCGAGTTCACCACTGCCTTGAGTGCTGCGCTGGAACAGGCCACCCTGGAAGCCGAGGAAGTAGTTGTGGTGGCGAAGAGACCGCTGATTCGCAAGGACATTACATCCAGCGTAGTGATCATCACCGGAGACGAAATCATCAACATGCCGGTGGCCAATTTCAAGGACATCCTGGCTACCCAGGCCGGCTTCACCACCGACGCCGAGGGAGAATTGCATGTACGGGGCGGCCGCGCCAAGGAGATTCTATACATCGTCGACGGGATGATCGTCAAGGACCCGTTGGGCGGCGATTTTACCGGTGCGGTCAGCCAGAACGCCATCCAGGAGATGACCGTTATCAGCGGCACCTTCAACGCCGAGTACGGTGAGGCCATGTCCAGTGTGGTGAACATAGTGACGCGCGAAGGCGGCCAGCAGCTGGAAGGCCGCCTGGAATACATATCCGGTTTCCTGGGGGCCTCTCCTTATCACCAGCGATTCGCCTTCCAGGGCGTGGAGGACTCACTTTACTCGTATACCGATTTGAGGGAGCCACTGCTTGGTTATTACGATGAGGGCCGGGCCAATAATACCTATCCTTCGGCCTTCATCCCGCTGCAGAACCTGAACATTCCCGGTACTACCAACCTGACCCTGAGCGGGCCGCTGCCGTTGCCGAGAACCACTTACTTCCTGTCGGCCCAGTACGATCAGATCGACAGCCACCTGCCGCATGGGGTGCGGATCGGCCAGGATGTGCAGCTCAAGCTCACCGGCCGCATCTCACCCAAGTTGAAGCTGGCGGCTCACCTGCAATCGGCCTCCAGGCTATCGCAGGACTACCTCCACAAGTGGAAAAACCTGCCGGAGAACCAGGCCCACCGCTTCCGGGCCACCAATCGGGCGGCGCTGACCCTGACCCATACCCTCGGGGCACCGGTGTATTACACCTTATCGTTGTGGCGCCTGGATGTGGGTACCAGGGTGGGGGTACGCAACCTGAGACCGGAAGAATATGAGGAATTCGGTACCGATAAAAACAACGCTTTTTATATAAAAGGCAATTCCAAGACGTACAGCCTGGACCAGAGTACCACCCTGGGGATCAAGTGGGACCTAGTGGACCAGCTCAACCAGCGACACCAGCTGAAAACCGGCTTCACGGTTAAACGGCATAATCTGGATCTGTATCTGCGGGAAGAGCCCTGGATCAACGGGGTCGATCTGAATGACTCCACCACCTTTACCCCGCTGGAAGGGGCCTTCTATGTGCAGGACAAGATCGAATACCGGTATATAATCGTTAATCTGGGTGTGCGTTATGATTACCTGGATCCCAACGCCAGCATGTGGGAACAGATCAGGCACCATATCGTGCAGGATGCCGAAGGGAACTGGGTGCCGGCCCCGGAATACGACGTATCGCCCCGGACCCAATGGAGCCCCCGGGTGGGCATCTCCTATCCCGCTTCGGATAAGACCATCTTTCATTTCTCCTATGGACATTTCCTGCAATTCCCAAACTTTGATGCCATCACCCATAACTCCGGGCGGGACCTGGGGGCCACCCTGCCCCTGGTGGGGAACCCGGCGGCGAATGCGGAGAAAACGGCTGCCTTTGAGACGGGGTTAAAATATGCGCCCACGAACAATATGGCGGTTAGTGTTACGGCCTGGTCCAAGGATATTACCGACCTGTTGTCTACCCTGCTGGTCCGGTATCGGTCTCGCAAGTATATCGTCTATACCAATGCGGATTACGCCAGCGTGAAGGGGATCGACCTGGCGTTGCGGCTCCGGGGCAGCCGGCTATTGTCTGGTTCCCTGGGCTATACCCTGTCGGTGGCCAAGGGAAACAATTCAGATCCTCTCGGGGGCTATTTCTCAGCCTACACCCTGGAAGAAGTCCCGCACCAGGAATACTACCTCGATTTCGACCAGCGGCACGATTTCTCCTTGAACCTCAACCTGAACACCAGGGGTTCTTCGCCCGGCCGGTTGACGGTCTTTAGCGGCATCACCGCCAACCTGCTGATCACCGCCGGCAGCGGCCTGCCGTATACACCGTACGTGGACCCCACCTTCCGGGTGCCGATCAATTCAGCTCGCAAGCCCTATACCTTCAGCGCCGATCTGCGCCTGCGGAAGCGGATAAGTGTCGGTGGCGTCAATCTGGAGGGGTTGCTGCAAGTCATCAACCTGACCGACCACCAGAATGTGCTGTGGGTCTATTCCCGCACCGGGAAGCCCTTCGACCCCGGTTTCGTAGGGGCCATCGGTGCGGCGGATTACAACCACGATCCTTCCAATGTGGGAACGCCCAGGCAGATCAAGGCCGGATTAAATGTCAACTGGTAAGTTCATCGCTGCTGTGCTCCTGGCCGGGCTGCTGAGCCGGTTGCCGGCGGCACCCGATTGCCGGCCCTGCCACGACCAGCCGCCTCCGCTGCCACTAGGCAAAACCATGGGCTTGAATGAAATAGCGGTGGGGGTGCTGGACAAAGGGCAGCTGCAGGTCAATACCGGCAACTTCGGCCTGCTGGCGGATTTCCACTACTGGTTCACTAATGCGGCCCACTGGCCCCGCAGCGCTGGGTATGACCGCCAATATGCTTTCGGTTTGGGCCTGCTGGTGGGGATCGATCCCGGTAATGTGATCGAGACAGTGACCCAAGGAGGGGCCATTGAGGATTGGCTGCCTCTGGATGACGCCGCCGGGCACGAGTACTCCGGGGAAGTGACCGCGGTGTCCGATGAAACCCCGTTCCTGGCCTCCAGCGATCTTTCGAAGACCTGGCCACTGGGGCACTACGACGAGGCCGGCCAGTGGGTCGCTTCCGGAAAGCGGGACTGGCCGGGGCCGTTCCGCATCGACGTGGGCCACCCCGGTTATCCGGATACCTTGGTGGAGGCGGAGGGTGAATTTACGTCCGACCGGGATATATACTGTGTCTATAACGACGCACAGAACGCCCTGGCGCCCGGGGGAGTGGGGATCGAGGTGGAGCAATCGTCTTACAGTTACGGCCGGCCCTACGCCGAGGACATGGTTTTCTGGCAGTTTACGATCCGCAACACTTCGGGCAGCGACCTGGAGGGTATTTATGTGGGGTTGCTGGCCAAGTTCCGGCCGGACTACGACAATCATGATTATATCAACCTCATCGATTCCGATTATGATGGCAGCCAAGACCTGGTTTACGTCTACGACGTGAACAACCAGCGCAACCGGACCTGGGCCGATGCCGACGACCCTTTGGGCATGGTGGGTATCCGGGTATTCGATACCCCCTATGACCTGGGGATCACGGATTTCCACCATTTCCCGCACGAGAAACGAATCGAGACCGATTCCCTGGCCTGGGCGATCATGACCAGCGACAAGGATAGCCCGGCCCTATACGATACGACCGGTGACTTCTCCAGCCTGTTTTTCCACGGCGACGACCCGCGTATCGACTATACCGGGGAGGACTCGCTGGAGGCCTTCTACCCGCCCTGGAAGGAGGAAGACTCAGGGGAGATTTTCGGCGGGCAGGCGGTGGACTACATTATCTCCTGCGGGCCGTTCAACCTGCCGGCAGGCGCTTCTGTGCCGTTTTCGCTGGCCTTGATCATGGGAGATGCCGGCGAAACTCCCTTCGCTCCCGACACCTCCGACCTGATGCTGAATGTGCGCACGGCCAGCGCAATGTACAATCTCCAGTACCAGGGCTCGGGTCCGCCGGCGCCGCCGGAGGTATTCGCCCTGGCCGGTGACCGTTCGGCCACACTCTATTGGACCGCTGAGCCGTCCGAGAGCTCCAGGGACGCGCTAACGGGGGAAATGGATTTTGAGGGGTACAAAATCTTCCGCAGCACTTCGCAGGGGCTGACCTGGGGCCGGGGAGTGACCGACGAATTTGGCGCTCCCGCCGGGTATGAACAGATTGCAACTTTCGATCTGATCAACGACGTTTCCGGGCTGGATCCAGTCTTTCCCCAACACCTGGGGCGCAACAGCGGGTTGGCCTACACTTACCTGGATGATAATCTGATCAACGGCCTGGAATACTGGTATTGCGTGACAGCCTATGACCGGGGCAACCAGAATCCCGACACTCTGGAGCAATCATATCTATATCCACTGGGGGCTTCGGTGCTTGAGCCGCATACCGTATCAGTAATCCCGGGAGTCAAGGCGGTGGACCTGCCCTCCGACGACAACCTGGCGCCCATAGGCGGCGACTGCGGGGGCAGTGTGCGGGTGGTGATCATCGATACGGCGGCAGTTACCGGACACGGCTATAGAATCACTTTCGAAGATGAGGTCATAACTTCCATTGACAGCAGCGACACCACCTGGGGCTTGGTTTTCAACTTGGTTGACATCACCGAGACGGATACTATTTTATACCAACAGGCCGTGCCCGGGGAACCGGGTGAATACGCCCCGCCGGTGGATGGCTTCCGGCTGGTGATGGAGAATGTGGAACCTGGTGTGGCGTTCATGGGCTGGACCAAGGTAGCCGGCGACACCTGCACTTTTGATTGGTGGGCCGGCCCCCGCACCGGAAACGCCAGCGAAATCCCGGATGATCTGTATGGATTTGAAGATTTCAAAATAGTGATCACGGATACGACCGATATGGCCACGGTAACATTTACCAACTACTTTGCCATGTTTGATACATCCGGGACGACCATCGACATTCCTTTGCGGGTTTATAAAATCACGGACCCGGAAACTCCGGTGGATGTAACAGAATACGCCATGATCCTGGACTGGACCACCATGTCGGGGCATACACCGGAGTTCTATGGACCTTATGGCTGGGACCTGATCCCGGGCGGTCCGGGGTTCGATCCCGCCTTCTACTACGGCGCCCTCAAATTTGGCGTTGATCTCCTATTTTTAGCTGATAGCCAGGGCGGTGAGGCCAGCATGGTCTTTTTGAAGACCCAGAACGGGCCGGCGGATGAGACGCCACCCTCGGTTGGGGATGAATTCACTATCCTGTCCGGTAAGCCCTTCCGGCCGGAAATTTCCTATGAATTCGGGACTGGGGCCGCCCAGATTGCCAGTGTTCCGCAAGCGGAATTGAGCAACCCGCTGGCAGACGTACGGGTGGTGCCCGATCCCTACGTGGTAACAAATATTTGGGAGAGCAGTGAGTTCGGGAAGAAGCTGCAATTCAACCACCTGCCCAGCCGCTGCACGATCAAGATCTTTACCCTGGTTGGGGAGCATGTGGCAACGGTGGAGCATCCGGCGGCCGGGTCGGAGGGCAGCGGCTTTGCCTTCTGGAATATGCGCAACAAGCACGATCAGTTTATCGCGCCCGGCGTCTATCTCTATGCGGTGACCACGGACGATGGGCATAAGAAGTTGGGACGGTTTCTGGTGATAAAATGAGACGCCTGGCAGCCATAATACTCCTGTTGGGCGCCAGCCTGTGGGGCCAGTTCACCAAGGAAGGCACCACCGCCGCCCAATTCCTGAAAATCGGTGTGGGCGCCCGGGCGCTGGGGATGGGAGGCGCTTACGTAGCGCTGGCGGATGACGGCTCGGCCCACTTTTGGAACCCGGCCGGACTGGCTGCGGCGGAAGGTATCGGCGTGATGTTGATGCACAACGCCTGGCTGGTGAATATCAACCATGACTATTTGAGTGTGGCTCTGCCGGCGGGCAATCTGGGAGTACTGGGTCTGTCGGTGACTGTTCTTACTATGGGTGAGCAGGAGATCACTACTGTCGAACAACCGGACGGCACGGGCGCTTTTTACCGGGTGCAGGACCTGGCAGTGGGACTGAGCTTTGCCCGTCAAGTAACCGACCGGCTACGATACGGCCTGACGGCCAAGTATATTCACCTCCAGGCCTGGAATGAGAGTGCCCGGACCCTGGCAGTCGACCTGGGCTCGGTTATGAATACCGGTTTCAAAGGTATTAAAATCGGCATGGCGCTGTCGAACTTCGGCGGCAATATTCGGTATGAGGGCCGGGACCTGCTGACTTCCACGCGATATTTGGATGACTTGGGGCTGGACTATTCGCCGGACGCCAATCTGGCCACCGAGGACTGGCCCCTACCGCTGGGTATCCAGATCGGAATAGCCGGCAATATTGTGGGCTCGGGCGAGGCCTTTATCAACAATCCGCAACACCGGCTAACAATGGCTATTGACGCGGTCCATCCCAACGATGCCCCGGAGCATCTCAATTTCGGCCTGGAGTACGCGCTCTGGGAAGGACTATTCATCCGCGCCGGCTATCGGGCGAACTACGACCTGGATGAAATGACTTTCGGGGCCGGGCTGCGACTGCCGTTACCTTTCGCAAAACGGACTCATTTCGACTATGCCAGAATGCCGATGGGCCTGCTGGGCCAGGTGGAGCGCTTCTCGCTGGACATTCAATTCTAGACCCTCTGGAACCTGGCCCGGCACTGAAGAAGTTTGGACATAAAATCTCTGGAGGTATATATGTTTCGAGTGAATTCCTTTAACTACATATTTGTGGTTCTGTTAGCTTACCTGACTCTTAGCTGCGGTGGTAAGCAGGCCGGCCAGGAATCGGTGGTTCAGCTAGTACCCAACCTGGGGAACGCCGCG
>CBDVAP010000038.1:0-21917 GCA_965372015.1 uncultured bacterium
GGGGAGGCCGACGCCCGGGAGCTGGCCGAGCAGATCAAGCTGACCGCCTTTCGGGTGACCCGGGCCGGGGAGCTGCTGGGCCGGCGGGTAGCCGCTGACCTGGGTGTGCCCTTCGGCATCGTGGACCTGAGCCTGGCCCCCACTCCCTTGCCTGGCGATTCGGTGGGCGAAGTGCTCAAGGCCATGGGGCTGGAGGACGTGGGCGCGCCGGGCACCACCGCCGCCCTGGCCCTGCTCACAGACGCCATGAAACGGGGCGGACTGATGGCCTCGTCGTCAGTGGGGGGCTTGAGCGGGGCCTTCATCCCGGTGAGCGAGGACGCCGCCCTGATCGCGGCCGTCCAGCAGGGGCACCTGTCGCTGGAGAAGTTGGAGGCGCTCACAGCGGTCTGCTCGGTGGGGCTGGACATGATCGCCCTGCCCGGGGACACACCGGCCGAGACGTTGGCCGCCATCATCGCCGACGAGTGCGCCATCGGCATGGTGAACCACAAGACCACCGCCACCCGCCTGATCCCGGTGCCGGGTAAGAGTGTGGGCGATGTAGCCGACTACGGCGGACTGCTGGGCCAGGCGCCCATCATGCCGGTGAGCCGCCTATCGCCGGGACGTTTTATAGCCCGGGGCGGGCAGATACCCCAGCCGGTGACGGGGGTGAGGAATTAGGACCATCTGGAATTTGGCAAGGTTGGTCGTGCAAGTTTCGTGCTTTGGGATTAATTTCGATTCACCAGCGGTACGAACTACTTTCTCTACGAGCTGAGGATATCAGGGAATAACATGACTGAAATTGAGCACGCCAAGGCAGTAATAGAATCCATCAGGCAAAGACTATTGGCAGAATACGCTCCTTTAAAGGTGATCCTGTTCGGTTCCTACGCCTACGGACGACCGGACCCGGACAGCGATATCGACCTGCTGATAATTAAGGAAACTAACCAGCGCTTTATCGATCGCTGGGTGGAAGTGCAGGGCCTGCTAACCGGTTTACACCGCCATCTGCCGGTGGAGACGCTGGTGCTCACCCCGTCCGAATTAGATGAGCGCTTACGGATCGGTGACCAGTTCATTATGGATATTATGGAGCGGGGCAAGGTCCTGTATGCCGCCTGAGGAGTCATCCTACCCGGCCCATTGGCTGGCTATTGCCGAAAAAGACCTGATTCGGGTAGATCATCTCTTGGATGTGGGAGACCCGGAAGGAGCGGGATTCCATCTCCAGCAGGCAGTTGAAAAATTCCTAAAAGCTTTCCTTCTTGCCCAGGGATGGCAACTGAGACGCATCCATAATCTCGACGCACTTCTTGACGACACGCTGCCCTATGATTCCTTACTGGAAGATTATCGCGCGGTCTGCCAGAGGATTACGGCTTACTATTTTCTGGAACGATATCCAGTGGCTATGGACATTAGCCTGACGGTGGAAGAAGTCCGCCTCTCCAGGGACCAAGCCGGACCGCTGATCGAGCGACTGGTGGCAGCGACTAAATCCCCCAGGCGGTGACGGGGGTGATGAATTGAGGGGACTTCTTTTCCCACACGGCTTCTGTCAAAGGGGGACGCATTAAACTGGTGCCTTACAATTTTAGGACATTATAATCTCATCTGAATTCTTGGAATTATGATACTATGTCTATTGTCATATTATTGAACCGCTTATTAGAGATTTGCATAATCGGGAGGGAAACGAGGTGCAAAGCCATGGATCGTAAATGCAAGCCCATCTGTATAATTACCATACTCGCATCCCTATTTTTTGTTACTCCCTCGACTGTGTCTGCAATGGCTTTCGAAAATAACTTGGTTATCGAGGGTATTCTTGATGGTTATCTATCAGCCAAAATTCCTAAGGCTTCAACTATTCTGATCGGTGATACATATATGATCTACACCTCAATAAGTAGAAAATCAATGGGTATGGCACATGTCATAAGTATTAAGAATGAAACCTGCATACTTGAGATTGAGGAGAAGAAAAATAAAAAGAAGATCAGTGTTGGTGATCTATTAGTTTACTACATTCCATCAGAAGAATCGGCAGTACAAGTACTTCAAGCATTTCGCGATCATTCATTTTCTACTGGTGGTGAAGTACAGAAAGTGGATTATTATCTTGAGGGAAAACTTGCAGCCAACAAGGATTATTCTGGAGTTCAGGCCGGTACAGGCGGACTAATATGTGGCTTTGGATTGGGCTTGGTTGGCTGGGGGATTGGCTATCTGGTGGCTTCTGGCAAGGGGGTGAATGTTCCAGAGCATTATACCGACGGACTTGATAAATATAAAAGGGAGCAGTTTAATGATGGCTTTAAAGATAAGGTGAAGTCAAAAAGAAAGGCTTCTTATAATATGGGAGCGGCTGTAGGAACAATAATTGCCATTCTTTATCTATCCTCGGTTGAGCAGTCAGATTAATTTCACAAAATGATCGGATAATAAAATGAAAAAATGCTCGATTTTTTTATTGGCTGGTACATTATTCATTGGTTGTGCTCCGAGGCTCACCAGGATTGGCTATGACTTCTCATCCTTAACTGGTGCTAAAGAATGCAAGATTATTATTAAAGAAAACGCGAATGTTAGCGAAGCGATGGGCGAGATAATTGGGACTGTAAAGATAAGTGATACTGGCTTTTCTACAAATTGTAGCGAGGATGATGTCCTTAATATTTTAAGGCGAGAAGCCTGTAGGTTGGGTGCCAATATGGTAAACATAACCGAATCTCAGCAGCCAGATATGAAGAGCACCTGTTACCGTGTTACGGCAGATCTAATAAGACTTAATGAGGCTCTTGATATTGAAAAGATCGAATCTTCAGAGCAATTTACACAGGAGAATATTGAAGAACGAGAGGAGACGAGCAAAAAACTTAGTAGGCGGATAATGAGTTCTATCATTGCCTATGGCCTCGGTTTTATTTTGGGCTATTTGTTATTTCAGTAATACTATAGATATTTAATATTCTCCCTGAGCCGTTCTCTCCTGTGGGCTTTTTATCTTCGAGTAATTGCAAAGTTCAGGGCATGCCTGGCAACTACTCCCCTCTTCCCTGTTGCTTGTACGTACTTCATTCCGTACGTTTGACCTATGAAATCGATTACCATTACCAACGCCCGGACTGAGCTCGACAAGCTAGTGGATGCCGCCGCCGTGCATCATGAACCGATCCAGATCACCGGTAAAAAGGCCAATGCAGTCCTGATATCCGAGGAGGACTGGCGCTCCATCCAGGAGACAATGTATCTGCTGTCGGTACCGGGGATGCGGGAGTCCATTGTTGAGGGTTTGCAGACACCGGTAGCGGAGGCCAGTGAGGGACCCTGACCGCCGCCGATAACTGTCAATGCCCATCGCCAGCCGGCACTAACTTGGCGCCATGGTCTATCGGTTCCACCGCAGCGGGCGCTCGCAGTTCGACCAGCAGCACAGCACAACCGCCGACTACATCATCCCGTTCATCGAGGCCGCCCGGCCCCTGCCGCCCGGGACCCGGGTCCTGGAGGTGGGCTGCGGCGAAGGGGGTGTGCTGCGGGCTTTCCTGGACCGGGGCTGCGAAGTGGTCGGGGTGGAACTCAGTAGCCGGAGGCTGGAACTGACCCGGGAACTGCTGGCCGGGGCCCTGGAGCAGGGTAGCGCCAGACTGGTGAACGGCGACATCCTGGACCTGGAGCCGGAAAGGGACCTGGGTGGTCGCTTCGATCTGATCATCCTCAAGGACGTCATCGAGCATATAGCGGAGCAACCGCGCTTATTGGAGCGGCTGAAAGGATGCCTGCGGCCCGAAGGGGCTATCTTCTTCGCCTTCCCGCCCTGGCAGATGCCTTTCGGTGGCCATCAACAGGTCTGCGAGAATGCTATCCTGAGCGTCACCCCCTGGCTGCACCTGCTGCCCCGCAGCCTGTACCGCCGGGCGTTGATCATGGGAGGAGAGCGCCAGGAGCGGATCGAGGAGTTGCTGACGCTAAAGAAAACGGGCCTGTCGCTGGGCCGCTTCGAGCGATTCTTGCGGCGTGCCGGTTACCGTACTATCCGCCGGAAACTGTACCTTATTAATCCTATTTATCAGTACAAGTTCGGCCTCAAGCCCCGGGAGCAGTTCAGGCTCCTCGGCCGATTGCCCTACCTGCGGAATTTTCTCACCACCTGTGGTTATTACCTGGCGGCGCCGGAGAATAAAGGTTAGCGAGCTGACCTAAACCGGTTGGCTCACCCGCCCGCCACCGGCTGTACCATTTCCGGCTCAGGCACCGCTTCCGGGTGGGGCAGCCGCTCCAGGCGGCCCAGGTATATCCGCAGCCAGGTAACCGCCACAGTAGCAGCCACCGCAATCGAGATTACCATGGAGTACCAGACCCACTCCACCGGCTTGTGCAGTACCATCGTGAAATACAGTGCCAGAGGAGCGCTGATCGCCACCACCCGCATGAAGGTGAAGATCAACATAGGCATGCCCTGACCCAGCCCCTGGAGCACCCGCCCGCTGATCATGGCCAACGGTATCAGTGGGTAAGCAAAGGCGACAACCCGCAAGTAGGACACCCCGTAGTCCAGGATTTCCGGGCTGGGGCGGAAGATGCTGATCAGCCCGGGCGCGAAAGAATAGATCACGGTAGCACTCCCCAGGCCGATGAGCACGGTGCGGCTGAGGGTGTAACGGATGACCTGGCGCAGCTTATCCAGCTCCCCGGCGCCGAAGAACATGGCCACCAGGGTAACGCAACCAGTGGAGATGGCCATGATCGGCATGAAGAAAAGCATTTCCAGCCGGTTAGCTACCTGGTAAGCGGCCACCGCGTAGTGCGAGTAGGAGGTCAGGATCTTGTTGAAAACACCGCCACCGGCGGCCATGATCATGAAGGCCAGGGAGGCGGGCAGGCCGATCCGCAGGATGGCCGCTAAGATCGACCACTGGTAGGTAAAATGTCGCGGCCGAAGGTGGATATAAGTAGACCGGCGGATGAATACCAGGTAGATGAAGGCCAGAAAGGCCAGGATCTGACTGACCAGGCTGGCCACCGCCGCGCCCCGCACACCCATATCCAGGGTGAAGATGAACAGCGGGTCCAGGATAATGTTCAGCACCATACCGGCGCCCATGATCTTCATGGGACGCAGGGTATCCCCCTCGCCGGTAAGGATGGCGCGGAAGTTGGATGAGAGCACCATGAACACCAGGCCGAAGCAGAACACCTGGAAATAGCTCCAGGCCAGCTGGTTGAGATCGCCGGTGGCGCCCAACAAGGCCAGCAGCTCCCGGCCCCAGATCAGCCCGGCCAGCGCCAGTCCCAGGCCGATGACCAACCCCAACGCCAGGGCATGCTCGGCGGTGTTGTTGGCCCGTGATTTGTCCTCCGCCCCAATGGCCTGGGCCACCACCGCCGTCACTCCCGAGGTAATACCGATAGTGATCCCGATGCCGAAGAACAGCAGAGGCATGTTGTAGGCCAGCGCCGCCACCGCCTGGGGACCGACCCAGCCCACGAACACCATGTCCACCACCGAGTACAGGGTGTGGATGGTCATGCCGCCCAGAACCGGCAGGCTCAGCCGCCATAGCGCCCGGGGGGGATCAGCCAGGAAGCGGGCCAATTGGGATTGCTTCTGTTCGTCGGCTGGGCTCATAAGCCGCAAAGTTAGGCCTACCGGCGAGGGGGAAGGCAGGATTTCCCGTCATTATGCTGCCCGTGGATCGGTGTTTAGGTTGAATCGCTGACCACGAACGAAAGTCGTAAGCACAAGGGCCTTCGCCCTGTGTGCCGGGGATCGGAGGTTAGTCGGGTGTATCGCCGGTAGTGAAGGTTTTGATGGTTGACCAGGGCCCCCAGCCACACGGATTTTCAGCGCGCACCTTCCAGGTATAGGCAGTGTTTGGGGATATAGTCTTAAAACAGAAGGAGCTGGGAACTATACAGGTTTCTCCCGGGGAAATATCAATCTCATACCCCCTGACACCGCTGATATCGGGCCAGTCGAAGTAGGTTGCGGAGTAGCCCACGCCTGAAGCGCCCCAGCTGGGACTTATAAGGACCGGAGCCTCAGGCAGGGGGCAGGCATATTCGAACTTCACCTGGTCAAAGGTCCAGCCATCACCGGACACCGCCATGAGAGCGCACTGCCCCTGGCGGCTGATATGGGCCTGCAGCTCGGTCGCAGTTTCCAGGGTAATCGCCCACAGATTATCGGATCTGTCGGTTATGGAGGCCCAATAGGACCATTCCCCACTATCAAACCTTCTCAAGTATATCCGGCAGTTTCCTTGATCGCCCGTGGGACTCATTGTTCGAAGCAGGATTCTGACCCTTGAATCAATATTGACAGCATCACATTTCCATTGGGCATAACCCTGGTTGTCTCCGGCATGCCAAGTCTCTTCACTGCCTTGAAAATTGCATGCTGCTGTCCATTGTTGGTGTGCGGGCTGTGATTCAGCTGAAATTGAGTCTGTTGGAATCCGTATCAATACTGTGGGCAGATTGGTTTCCGGATTAATTACGACGTATTTGGGTGAGTTGGAGCTATTCAGCAATAACAGGAATTCAGCATGTGTTAATTCCAGGCGGTGGGTTCCAAGGGTTGAAATGTTTTTGGCGGGAAGTATGTCAGCCAGTTGCTCAAGACCTTCTGGTTCGTCAAGGCTGATCGCAATGGCCACATTGGCATATCTGACTTTCACTGCACCGGCACTCAGTTCACCTTTAGAGACAGTATTCAAGTCTTGAGCATACCCGGTAGCGATCAGTAGGGCACTAAAACAAATTTTTGCACTTGAGAATCTAAACAGGGCTTCTCCCCCATGTTCTTAGGTGTCATCAAAAAGGGCCGTCTCAGGTTATGACCCGAAACCAGCCTATTGAATAAAGACTAATGCGTTCCGCGCTTTCCCATTGCGCCTTAAACCTGTGCGACCTAAGATTCAGGGCATGAAAAATAGCTGCCGCCCCCCGAATGCCATACAACGACGAAAGGGGGCGGCTAGATGCGGGACAACTATTGTCATACCCACAAAAATATTTACACTAATTAAAAGGAGTGTCCTCCCACTCCGAATATAATATACGCACGTAAGTACGCAATTTCAACAGTAATGTGCATGATCCGGCGTTAAAGTTAAAAGAAATCAGGGAATCAAGAGGCTCGTCCCAATTCGAGTTTGCCCGGTCCTTGAAGGTGTCATTACGATCATACCAGTATTACGAGAGCGGAGCACGGCCATTGCCCGTCGAATTGTTGCATCGGCTGGCAGAACTGGGGATCAATGTCCATTGGATAGTGACTGGGGATGGTGAAAGGGACGTTCCACCGCAAGAGGAGATTGAAAAAATAAGGGCCACGGCAGATTATTGGCAGGCTAATTACCTGAAGGTTGAGGCCACCTTGAAACTGGTCCGTATGCAAGTGAGGGATAAATATGGCGGTGAATCGATAGAACAGATTCCTGATCAGCCAGCGCCCTCACTGGAGGAGAAGGTGAAGGAGCCGCTTCCCACGAACAAGAGCAACGCCGTGTCGGAACAAGAGAAGAAGCGAAAATAAAATAGCCGTAGCACTTCTGCCAGAGTATTCCCTATAGCCCCTTGTCCATACAGCATAATTTATCGAATGAACGCGTAAGTATACTCTCGGAGGTAAAAACTGGTGACCCGGTTGTATACCGTTTCGATAATAGGGTAAATTTCGATCATAGGACCAGTAATCACGTGTCTCACAGGGTTGCTGCCGACCGGCAGCAGGATACAATGGACGAAGCCCGGCTAAACAGAGAAAAAGAATATCACGATCAGCGCTATCAGGACTCCCAAGACACTAGAAGTCGCCTATCCAAGTTCTATGCTATTACTCAGCGCAACATCAAGTACTTCGAGGCGCGGGTCGTGGAACTCTGTGCCGGAGCTGACCTCTTGGAATACGGCTGCGGAAAGAACAGCCGGGCAGAATTATGGGGGCGAGCAGGAGCGCGAGTAGTGGGTATCGACCTATCGGAGACCGCCATCGCGGCCACACGCCGAGTTGCCGCCGAAAACAAACTGACGGCGACCTTCCTGGTGATGAACGCGGAGGAACTGGAGTTTCCAACCGATTCATTTGATGTAGTAGCCGGTACCGGTATTCTGCACCACCTAGACTTGGACCGGGCCGGGCGGGAATTATCCCGGGTGTTGAGAAGCGATGGGCACGCCATTTTTATCGAACCTCTCGGGCATAATTTGGCCATCAATATATTCCGAAAACTCACACCGGCGGCCAGAACCATCGACGAACATCCGCTGCTAATGCGTGAAATTAAAAAGTTGAAGAATTATTTCGCTAAGGTGGAGAAGAAGCATTTTCACTTACTGACTCTCCTGGCGGTACCTCTTCAAAGACTACCCTTCTTTAATTTGATATTGAATTTGCTGCACGGACTCGATAGCATACTAATGTTCCTGCTGCCGTTCTTAAGGCGGTACTCATGGATCGTTGTGCTCGATCTCTCCCATCCCAAATAGAGCCGTCGGACTGATTGCCCGTCACGATGCCGTCTATCACCTGTTCCTGGCCCATTATTTAAGCGGGCGGTGGCTCAGGAACGAAACGAAGGCTAGGTCTTGCCGCCACCGAACATGGCCTGGACCGTGGCGTTGATGGATTCCCTTTCGTAGCCCTTATCCAGCAGGTCCTGGATGTAGTTTTTCTCCTGGATGGCGGTATCGCAGCTGCAAACCACTAGCTCCTCCTGACCGCAACTACCGCAGGCGCAGTAGAAGTCCCGGGCAATATCCAACACGGCACTACTATAAATCGGCGTGGCGATTGCTGCGCCGGGCGCCGGTGAGGGGGCGGATTGATCGATCAGCGTTGTGCTGAGCAGCATCCCCAGCACTATCAGGGCCGCCGCTCCCAGGATCATCGGCAGCGGCTTGAGTGCGCCACCGCCGGCAGAGTTTTTACGAGTAGACATTGTCCTCTCCTGTTCCGTCGCTTAAAACTGTTGGTGGAGCCCAGCCCCGAACTAATCGGGTACCTTTAAACTATCGGGTAAATTGGCGTAGGCTGCGGAATCCATCGGCGTCTCATTGGCTTGGTAGCCCAGGGCCGCTATCGCCTTTTCCAAGTCGGGTAGACCCTGTTGGTCACCGTCATAGGTTATGTGGCCTATGTGTTTCTCGACCTCCACATTCACGAATAGGATGCCTTCGGTCTTCATCAGACCGGTCTCAATTCGCTCCTTGCACAGATCGCACAGGACGGTAGGCAGTTTGACCATGACATGGGCCTTGTTGGCCATCATTCCCCCCTGCATATCCATAGGCATCATGTCGTGGGCGCCCATCGTGGTGTCGCCGTGCTCCATTTGCCCGCTTTCAGACATCTGGTGCTTGGGTTCCATCATGGTCCCGTGTTCCTCCTGCTCGGTTTCCTGTCCCCAGGCTCCTGCAGTGAGGGCTACGCTGACTATCAGTAGTGTTATTGTCCTTTTCATAGCTAACCTCTCGTTTTATTTTTTGTTAAGGTTATCGTTTGTGGTTGCTTCGGTCGTGAACGTGCAGATGATCCCGTCATCAAGCTTCCTACCGTGATTTCCTATCCCCGACATCATCATCTGGTCACCGTGCTCCCGAGATTCCATTCCCGACTCGAGATGATAAGTGTACATCGTGGAATCCATAAGTATTGAATCGGGGTGGAACATCATTTCGGTGAAATCCTCATTCCATACGAAATGGCCCGGCATTCCTGCTTGAGCATGCATCATCATATGGCTGGTATTGACCATGTCACCCTCGAAAGCAAAGAACCGGGCTTCGCAAGAAGCGGTATCCATGGGCATGTCGAAGGTCACCAGGATGCTCGTATCCGCAGGAACGGCCATGGCACCGTCCGCGGGATAGACCGAGACGACACTGGGTGCCGGCCCATTATCCTGGCCCATCTCGGAGCAGCCACCCATGATTACCAATAAGACCATGAAGAGCAGGCCCGGTCCA
Organism: uncultured bacterium; assembly: GCA_965372015.1. Lineage (GTDB taxonomy): Bacteria > Fidelibacterota > Marinisomatia > SCGC-AAA003-L08 > TS1B11 > JACZSB01. Next base: position 9,967 of record CBDVAP010000038.1, read on the forward strand.
GGGCTGACTAGATATTTTTTCATTTACTGGACTCCTTTTTTTCGATTTAACTATCAGGATCGGAGATCATTTCGGCATCGCTGATCCCGGTCGAACATGAACCCTCGCTGACGAAACAAGCTGTGATCCGGATGAAACCATTGGCCTCAAATCCCCAGCTCTTTCATTTCTTGTTCCATCCTGGCCCTGAGCGTATTTTTAACCGGCCCCGGGCTCTTCCCAACTGCCACCATAGCCGGCTTTTGGGAACTCCAGCGTTTGAATATTGACATAAGCAGGACAAATCCGCCCAACAGGAACACATAGGGCATGACCCAGGAGAGCAGATTGAACCCTTCCGTGGTGGGGGCGGAAAGAACTACTTCTCCGTAGCGCGCCACATAAGCTCCAATCACATCCGTTTTACTCATACCATCATCCAGCATCTTTTTGATGGAGGCGTTCATCTGGTCCGCTGTGCCGCACTCGCAACTGACCAGGACCATTGTGCAGTCAGGACAGGTGCACATGAGGGCGGTGCGCACCTCCTGCAGGTCACCGGCCTGGGCGGCGTCGAGGCCGGCCGACGATAACCCCGCCAATAATAATATGCCCAATATTGATAGTCGCCTCACGCCTCACTCCTATCGGTAGACTGGTCCTTAATAATATTTTCATTCTTCCTAATGCCATAGGAACGCCACAGGTAGTAGATGGTGGGGATGACCAGCAGGGTCAGCAGGGTCGAAGTGACCATCCCGCCCACCATGGGCGCGGCGATGCGTTTCATGACCTGGGAGCCGGTGCCGTGGCCCCACAGGATCGGCAGCAGGCCGGCCATGATGGCGGTGACGGTCATCATCTTGGGCCGTACCCGGTCCACCGCCCCCTCCATGATGGCCTCGTACAGTTGCTGCACCGTGGTCATCTGGCCCTTTCGCAGCCGGTCTTTGTAAGAATGGTCCAGGTAGATCAGCATCACCACCCCGGTCTCGGCAGCCACCCCCGCCAGGGCGATGAAGCCCACCCCCACCGCCACGCTCATATTGTAGCCCAGCAGGTACATGAACCACAGCCCGCCCACCAGGGCAAAGGGCAGCGAGAGCATGACGATCACGCTTTCGGTGACGTTCCTGAAGTTCATATACAGCAGCAGGAAGATGATCATCAGGGTAATGGGCACCACCACTTTGAGGCGCTTGTTGGCCCGTTCCATATATTCATATTGACCACTCCAGACGATAGAGTAGCCCTCCGGTAGCCGCAGCTCATCGCTGATGGCCACCTTGGCCCGCTTCACGTAGGTGCCCACGTCAATGCCGGTGATATCCACATAGACCCAGCCGGTATTGCGGGCGTTCTCGCTCTTGATCACCGGGGCCCCTTTGCGCACCACGATCTCGGCCACCTGGCTGATCGGTATCTGGGCTCCGGTGGGAGTGGGCACGATAACCCGCTTGAGCTTGTTAATGCTATCCCGCAGTTCCCGGCCATAGCGCACGTTGATGGGATAGCGCTCCAGCCCTTCCACCGTGTAGCTGACATTCATCCCGCCCACAGCCGATTGGATGACATCCTGTATATCACCTACTGTCAGGCCGTAGCGGGCGGCTTCCGTGCGGTTGATCTCAAAGTCCAGGAAATTGCCACCGGTGACTTTATCGGCGAAGGCGCTCAGGGTCCCCGGCAGTTTCTGGACGATAGCTTGAACTTGGGCCCCCAGAACATTCAGAGTGTCCAGATCGGTGCCCATGATCTTGATGCCCACCGGGGTCTTGATTCCGGTGCTGAGCATATCGATCCTGGTCTTGATAGGCATGGTCCAGGCGTTGGTCAGGCCCGGGAATTGGATGGCATTGTTCAACTCGGTGATCAATTCCTCGGTGGTCACGGCCCGGTTTTGCGGCCAGATAAAGCCCAAGAAAGATCGCACGACTCCCGGCAGGGGCCAATCCGAATACCAGCGGTGAACATACTTTCGCTCGGGCCAATCATCCTGCTGCTTAAGCGTAATGGTGGTCTCGATCATGCTCAGCGGCGCGGGATCGGTGGCCGTCTCCGCCCGCCCGATCTTCCCGAACACCAGTTCCACTTCCGGAAAGGTCCTGATTATCCGGTCGGTCTGCTGCAACAGCTCCCGGGCCTTGGTGATCGATAGGCCCGGATCGGTAGTGGGCATGTAGAGCAGATCGCCCTCATTGAGCGGCGGCATAAACTCGGTGCCTAAGTTTTTAATGGGAATGATCGTGATCGCCAGGACGGCGACGGTGATCATAAGGGTAGACAAGCGGTAGTGCAGTACCCACCTGATCAACGGCCGGTAAATCCGGATTAGAAAGCGGTTGACCGGGTTGCGTTCCTCGGGCATGATTCTCCCCTTGATGAGGTAGCCCATCATGATCGGTACGACGGTGATGGCCAGCAGGGCCGAGGCCGCCATGGCGTAAGTCTTAGTGAAGGCCAGCGGCTTGAACAGGCGTCCCTCCTGGGCTTCCAGGGTGAACACCGGCAGGAACGAGAAGGTGATGATCAGCAGGGAATAGAACAAAGCCGGCCCCACCTCCTTGGAGGCGTTCAGGATCAATTGCCAGTGCTCGACATCTTTACCCTCGCGCTCGATATGCTTGTGGGCGTTCTCGATCATCACGATGGCGGCGTCCACCATGGCCCCGATAGCGATGGCGATGCCGCCCAACGACATAATATTGGCATTGATGCCCTGGTAGCGCATGACCATGAAGGCCATTAGGATTCCCACCGGCAGGGTGAAGATAGCTACCAGTGCGCTACGGAAGTGCAGCAGGAAGATAATGCATACCAGGGCCACGACGATGCTTTCCTCAATGAGCTTCTCCTTCAGGTTATCAACGGCCCGCTCGATCAACAGCGAGCGGTCATAGGCCGGCCGGATGGTGACCCCCTCGGGCAGCCCGACCTTCAACTCATCGATTTTCTTCTTCACATTGTGAATGACCTCCAGGGCATTTTCGCCGTAACGCATGACGATTATCCCGCCGACGACTTCCCCGATACCGTCCCGGTCGACGAGGCCGCGGCGCAGCTCCGGTCCCAGGTGTATGTGAGCCACACTCCCCAATAAAATCGGGGTGCCGCTAGCGTTAATTCCCAGGGGAACTTTTTTCAAGTCATCGATCGATTTAATGTAGCCCAGGCCCCGCACCATGAACTCCGTCTCGGCCATCTCGATCAGCCGCCCGCCCACGTCGTTGTTGCTGCGCTTGATAGCCATCCGCACCTTGCTGAGCGGGATATTGTAGGCCAGCAATTTGTTGGGGTCCACCTCCACCTGGTACTGCTTGACGAATCCCCCGATACTGGCCACCTCCGAGACACCGGAGACGCCCATCAGTTGATACCTCAGGTACCAGTCCTGGATGGAACGCAGTTGCGCCAGGTCGTGCCGGTCGCTCTCGACGGTGTACTCATAGACCCATCCCACGCCGGTGGCATCCGGCCCCAGCTGGGGTGAAACCTCCCGCGGCAGCCGCCCCGAGATAAAGCTCAGGTATTCCAGCACCCGGCTGCGAGCCCAATACATATCGGTGCCGTCCTCGAAAATAATATAGACGAAAGAGAGACCAAAAAACGAGTAGCCCCGCACAACCTTGGCAAAGGGCACCGATAGCATGGCGGTGGTGAGGGGATAGGTGACCTGGTCTTCCACCACCTGGGGCGCCTGGCCGGGATACTCGGTCATGATAATGACCTGGACATCGCTCAAGTCGGGTATGGCATCCAGGGGCGTAGTGGCCATGGCATAGAAGCCGCCCAGGACGGCGAAAATTGTGGCCAGAATCACCATGAAGCGATTGTTGATGGACCACTCTATAATCTTTTCAATCATCTGCTTTCCTCTTAGAGTGCAAGCCGGTTCCCCCGAAATATTTCCTGATCTCTAGCTGCCCACCGACACCAGCTCCATGGCACAGACCGGACACTTCCCGGGCGCTTCGGTGACCACATGGGCATGCTCCGGCATGGGGCAGGTATAGTAGTCTTGCCCGGAATCAAAGGCTGTTGACTTTTTCACCAGGGTCATGCCGCACTCGGGACAACTACCCGGTCCTTTCACCTTGACAAAAGAGTGCGATTCCATGGGGCAGGTGTAGTACGTCAGCTGTCCGTCTGAAATCGTCCCGAAACTGATCGGTTCGACGTTCATGGTATCTCCTTGCATTTCGTGCTCCTGTTGGGAGCCATTATCCTTCATCTCCATATCCATCGCCGGGGTTGGTCCGCCGGACTTGGCCTGGAGCATTTTCGCAATGCTTTCCTGCAGTTTGCTCTCCGAGTCGATCAGGAATTGGCCGGAAGTGACCACCTCTTCGCCCTCGGATAATCCATCAATAATCTGATAGTAACCGTTGCCTGCCTCAACGCCGATGGTCACATCCCGGGGCGCAAAACGGCCTTCACCCAGGGCCACGATCACCAGGTTGCGTTCCCCGGAGAACAGCACCGCCTCCATCGGCACGGCGATTACGTTTTCCACGGGGGAAGTGGCAATCTCCACATTGGCGTACATCCCCGGTTTAAGATCCCGGTGGGGATTATCGAAGACCAGCCGCACCTTTATGGTCCGGGTCTTCTCTTCTAAGTAGGGGTAGATATATTGTACTTCGCCTAGGTAAGTCTTGCCCGGATCGTATGATAGGGTCATCACCGCCTTCTGGCCGACGGCCACCCAGGGGACCTCATACTCGTAAATATCCGCGAACACCCAGATTACGGAAAGGTCGGCGATGGTATACAGGTTCATGCCCGATTTCACTTCCATCCCGTCCAGGGCGTGTTTTTTGGTCACGATGCCCTCGAAGGGGGACTTGAGCATGATGGTCTTGGTCACTTTCCCGCTGGTCTCCAGTCGCTTGATCTTGGCGGTGGTGATATCGAAGTATTCCAGGCGGCGGCGGGCGGAAGATAGGATGCGCTCCTGGTTGGCCTTTACCACAGCCGAAGATCCCGCGCCCAAGCCTTGCAGGCTGGTATAAGCGTCGAGATATTCCTCCTGGGCCGAGACCAGTTGGGGACTATAGATCTCCAGCATGGACTGGGCCTTTTCTACCCGCTGGCCGGTGGTATTCACGAAGGTTTTCTCGATCCAGCCGGAGAACTTGGTGTGGATATGGGCTACCCGGGCCTCGTCGTAATCGATCCGCCCGATAGTCCGGATTTTCTGGAAAAGATCCCTGCGGGCCACCGGCGCCAGTCTAACGCCCATATTCTGCTGCACCACGGGATTGATCCTCACTGTGGCGCCAAAGGCCTCTTCCCCCTCGTAGACCGGGACCAGGTCCATCCCCATCGGCGACTTACCCGGTTGGGGGGAGATATAGGTGGGATCCATGGGCGCCTGCCAGTAAAGGATTTTCCGTTCGCCACCGCCCCGGGCCACAGCGACGGTGGAAGTGGCCGGCCCGCCTAACGGTACTAAGTCCATGCCGCAGATAGGGCAGTTCCCCGGTTCTTCCTGGATGACGTTGGGATGCATACCGCAAGTGTACAGCTGCAGCGCCGCCTGTGACCCGCCGGCGGACTGTTCCCCCGTGGTCTGCTCGCGGGGCTCCCCGTTGGTCCGTCCAGGGCCGCAACCCGCCAGCGCCAGCAAGGCCGCCGCCAGGCCGATACCCAGGATAATCTTGCTTAAACCTGCTCTAATCCTCATTTTGTGACTCCTCCTCCCAGCGGAACAGACCACTGTCCCGCAAAAGTTTTGCGCCGGCGATGCGCCGCCGGGCTTCCACGGCCTCATACTCCAACCGCACCCGAACTACCATCCGTTCGCTATCCAGCACGTCCAGAAAACTGATCTTGCCGGTCTCATAGGCCGAGAAGGCCGAGGCCAGCATCTGGGCCGACTCCTGGAGTAATTGCTGGTCATAAAGGACAAAGGTTTCCTCGCTCTCAGCCCAATCCTTCCAGGTAGACCTGACCTGGGCCTCAATCCGGTTCCATACGGCTTCCAGGGCTTCCTCCCGGGAACCGGCCATCAGCCGGGCGGCTTTGACCCGGGCCTTATTGCGGCCCAGCCACAGGGGCAGGTTCAGGCCGACCTTGAACCCCAGGGCATCGGTCCCCGCCTTCGTCCCCATGGCGCCTTCAATCCCGATAGCCGTGTAGGTCAGGCCGGCCATCAAGTCCGGGTAATTCCGGCGTGTGGCCAGTTCCCGCTCCAATACCGCGATCCGTAAATCGTGTTGCGCTTTTCGATACAGAGGGTGGGCTTGCCGGGCCAGGCTCAGCCAGGACTCGTCGGTGCCTATGGGCGGCATGGTGGTACGTTGACCGCCGTAAAGGTCCGGCGAAAAATGCCCGTCCAGCAGAGACTGGAGACTGTTCTCCACGGCCTCCAGGCTGCTTTGCAGCGTATTGATCTGGCTTTCCACCAGTGAAATTTCGATCTGCAGCTTCAGGATCGGATGCTGGGTGAGGCCCGCCCCGGTGGAGTATTGTGTCAGGGCCACCGAACGGAATGATTCCAATTCCTTCCGGTAATCATCGAGAATTTGCAGCGAACTGGTCACCTTGAGATAGTTCTCCCAGTCCCGGTGTAGCTGGAAAACCGCCACTACTTTCTTATGTTCCAGGTTCATCCGGGCAATCTCGACCCGCTCCCGGGATACCCGTTTCTGACGACGCAGTTTTCCCCACAGAGGGAATTTCTGCCCCAGCATAATTTGCGACTCCATGGGCCCGTTGGCGGTTTGCACCGGCTCGACGAAACTGACCGCTTCCACTTTCGGGTCCGGCAAAACACCAGTCGTGCGCACTTTCGCGGCCGCCGCCTCCAGGGCCAATTCCGCCGCCCTGATACCCCGGTTATACTCGAACAGGGCCTCGATGGGGTCCCGCTCGAAACCTTCGGACTGGCCGTTGATAACGCTCACCAGCAGTGCTATCAACCACAGGTTCCTGAACCTGCAGGTGTGCGGAGTGTGGGCCTCCCGACCTGTGAAGGGTTGGGCCTGCCCGAGCAGGGCTGCCCCCGGCCGCGTTGATATCGGCTGCTGGAATTTCTGCTTATCTATGGACTGCTTCATGCCGTTTCGTCCTCGTTGATCGTAAACTCTACTGTCGGTCCGGCATTTATGGGGCCGGCCACCACGGAATACTTTAGGCACCGGAAGTTACTCTGTCGGCCGTTTCCCGGCGTTACAGAATTCCCGGCAATAGGTGCAAGGTTTTCAGACGGAATGCGGCCCAGAGCCGGTAATCACCGTCTTTACCTTGGAATGGGGTAGGCTAAATCAGGAGCGGGGAGAATCGAACCGCCGGCGGCGGTGGATGGAGTTGCGCTGGTAAAACTGTCACCTGCAGCTGCTGGGCGAGTATCACCGGTAGTGTGGTGGCCGTTGGCGCCAGGCTGGTGGCTTTGGCGGTCGTGTTGGCCGGTAGGGCCGGTGTGCTGGGCAGCGGGTCGCTGACCGCCATGAAGGGACAATCATTATCCCCCTGCTCCATGGGACAGCCGGTTTCGAGGTCGGCGCAACAAGTCTGCTGGCACTCGTCAGGGGCCAACGCCAGCAGGGGCGCCCCGAGAGAGGCTAGCCAGAGGATCAAGATAAATGTGCTGCTTGGACGCATATTCGTTTGCAAGGTTAATCGGATGTTGTAATCAGGTGCAAGGCGAAAGTTCCCCGGGTAGCCGGCCATCGACCGGCAGCCAGCAGGATTATTTAATTTACTCGCAATAGATAGTTCTTGCAGATTAGATTGTGTTCGATTACATTAAGGCATACTGTAATTAGACTATTGGTGAAAGTATCTCCGAATACTTTCAATATCAATAGAACGCAGGGTCAAAAGCTATCTCAAATTCCAATAATGCCATTTCACCGATCCAAGGAGAGACAGATTTTACCCGGCAGTGAGAGGACTATTCAGGTCAGTGGCAGGCTATGGAGAAGGTGCCGGCATTATTCGAGATTAGCAGCCTGGGTGTCGATCTCTCAATCTTAGTAACCCGGTCATAAGGGGAATAACAATGGATATCGAGTTTCATTATTGGCTCACCGGATTGATTGCCAAACGAGCAGGCTTCACGAATAAAGAAGCCCAAACTATCGCTTCCACTTCCCAGTTTGTGGATGAAAACGATGTCTTGCTCAAGATCAAGAGTAAACAGGGTGGCAAGTCGTACAGGAACCAGATCAGCCAGACGATGAACATCCTGAAACCGAAAATGGATCTGATGCGGATCTATCCCATATTCCACTTCATTCCGGGAGAGCCGGACGCACCCACTGCCCAGCGGCGGGACGGTAAGATGCATCTGTTGAACACGACGCCCAATAATGGCAATACCAATGCGATAATGGACGCCGCCTTCAAGGCCAGCAGTGACATCCGGCTGTACCGTATCGGGATAGCAACGCATGGTTTCATCGATACCTGGGCCCATCAGAACTTTATCGGCTGGTTCGATTACTGCAACAACATCGGCCTGGACATCAAACCCGATATCGGCCATGTGGACGCTGAGCACCAGCCCGACTGGGTCAGTCATACCTGGGTGGATAACCGGCTGGTCGATCCGGATGTGAACAATAAGTTGCGATTCCTTTCAGCGTCGCAAGCGCTTTTCAATAAGTATCGCCACTATATCAAAAACAAAAGAAAAGTAACTCCTGAGCCTAAATGGAGGGACCTGGAGCAAGAACTCGACGGCTTAATGGGGCCGACTTTCTCCGGGCATAGAAATCGTTACCGGGATGACCGGCTAAAAAGATATAAGCAAGTATTAAAATGGCAGGACTACGATGAAAAAAGGTGGTTCAACCAGGCGATCAATCCCGTAGTCCATGGGGCTAAGGATTCTTACAAAGGGATTCTAGCTCGATTCACCCTTTTCAAAGACGAATATTTCTGGCGGGAAGATGTGGAAAAAGAAAAAACCCATTGGTACCGGTTTCAGGAAGCGGTCAAGGGACAGGAGAAGATGGCCGTGAAACTGCTTGTACCCACCTTCGCCAAGATGGGAATCGATTTAGCCTCATCGTAAACCGCGGGATGGGGTTTATAGCGCCGGGAACACCGTGGCCTGGAGCGTCAACTCAAGGCGGAATCGCTCACCGGCCGGCAGGTCCAGGGGCCAGACCGGCAGCACCACCGAACTCTGGTATACCCGCTCGAAACCATCCTCCGACATGTTGACGGTTTTCACCGGGTAGCGCCAGACTGTGGCCGGCTCCTTAAACCGCAGCTCGGCCTTGATACCTTCGTATTCGGATACCAGGGCCACACTGCTCACGCCGGCAAGTTCATCCTGGGCATCCAGGTAAGGGTCGGCGGGTTTGCGCCCATCGATCAGGTAATACCGGTCCTTGGTGTGACCGCCCAGCAGCGCGAAGTTGAACTCCAGGCCGTATAATCCCTTGACCGCGTCATGCCCCTCGTTGGCAATCTCCAATTCCACACTCACTTTATCGCCCTCAAAAGCAATGGTCTTGGACAGCGCCAAGGTCTCCCCCAGCACCGGCCCTTTAGTAGTACAGATGACCGAATTATCCTTGACGGCGCAATCGTAGACAGCGGTTGCCAGGCCGTTGGTGATGGCCGCAGTATTTCGCTGCACCTGATCCACCGTGGTCCCCCGGGTAAAAAAGTGGTCCAGCAGCATATGGCGGGGGTGGGTATCAACTTGCAGGTGCTTTTCCAGGTGGGGCTCCTTGGCCCGCTGCCGCTTATGGATCGAGCCATCGCCGGCTTTACCGGTCTCGGCCGACTCGAGCCGCCGGTGGTAACTCTCCCGGTAGCGGGACATGGTATCGAGCAGATTGAAATGGACCGGCAGGATATCCAGCTCTTTTAGAGCGCCACCCAGCGGCGTCACGAAAGCCTTGATGTAGGGGGTAGTGACTTCGATTTCCTCACGGCCATCGCAGTCGATGTCGGCCAGCCTGAACCGGCAGCCGTCGGTGACCTTGTCCACGACGGCCTCGGCTCGCAACAAGTGGGAATAAATCGCGTGACGCAGGTGCGGAAGATACAACCCCCCGAAAATCCCATGCCAGAAGGCGCAATTGCATTGACTGCGCCACAGATCGTCCTGGGCCGCTACCAACTCGGTCGTCTCGCCGGATTCCCTTAGGCTGGAGGCGATTTTCTGCGAAACCTGGAAAACCCTTTTCTGCATCCAGTTGGCCTCGGGGTACTTGGCCAGAAAATTGCGCCAGGTCCCGCCCCGGACGAAAGGCCGCACCTGATCAATAGCCTGGCGCTCTTCCAGGTCTTCCAGGAATTGATCCAGCCGGGCGCCCGATTGGGGGGGCAGGGTCCACTGGCTCATCTCGAAGTAGGAGGCGGTAGGCAGGTATACCCGGCCGGCCGGCGGGAGGCTGTCGTACACCTCCCCGAAGGTGGTGGTCTCAAGCCAATCGCTATTTTCCTCCAGGGCCACGAAAAACCGTTCCAGCCACCGATCCCGGCCATAGCAGCGTCCCCAGGTCCCGGGCCATAGCCCGAACTTTTCGCCATCGTCCATCATCACCTGCACCGGGTGGTCCCCCAGCTCGCCCGCCGCCCGCAACACCTCGATCGTACGCTCCGGGTCCTTGAAGGGAATGGCGTACCTGAGCTGTTGCGAGATGGGGAACATGCCAATGGTGGCATTCTGCTCCTCAGTCAGGTAGTAGCCGGCCAGTTCACCCGCTTCCAGCCCGGCCGACAGAAAGTGATAATCGTCCACCGGCAGGTAGCTGATGCCGGCCTGGCTGATGGGCAGGGCCAGATGGGGTTCCCAGACCCGCTCGGTGAGCCATAATCCCCGCGCCTGGTAATTGAATCTCTCGGCCAGGTAGGCATTCATTTTGCGGATTTGCCCTAACTTGTCATGGTCGGGAATCATGGACAAAATTGGCTCGTAAAATCCCCCCGACAAGATCTCAACCCGTCCGGTGGCCGCCAGTGCCGCTACCCGATCGAGGTAATCCGGCTGATGAACCTCCAGCCATTCCAACAGTGGCCCACTGAAATGGAAGGATAGGGCAATTGCCGGATGGCGCACAGCCACGTCCAGGAATGGTTGATAGGCCCGCTCAAAGGCCCCCTGGAACACAAAATCGAAATTGCCCACCGGCTGGTGGTTGTGTACTCCGAAGATAAATTTTGTCTTTGCCATGTTGGGCCTGAAAACCTTTACCAATTAGATCGCACCGGCCGGACCGGCTCTTGGCCCCCGATAACACACGTAGGAGCGAATAAATATTACTCAGGTTCCGCCGGTGTGGCAATACCGGTTCGCCCGTCAGCGGCGGGGCTCGATACTGGATACTGGATGGACTCAGGTGGGCAGCACTTAGCTGTACCGGGGGGGCCGGGCCCGGTTAACCATCCCAGGCTGAAAAAAAGTATTGACAGGCATCACGATAATTTGTTAGAATTGCGCCGACCATTACGTATTGATTTTCATATATAGTTATAACGCTATCCTGTTACTTGATTTTAAGGTCTGTGAGGGCTTAGGCCTGATCGGGCTCGGAAAGTAAGATCAAATCCGGGGGGTTAATCGACCCATCGAATGGTAAGCAGAATAAAAACAGCTCCAGCACCCGTGCCGGGCGGCCTCCCGCCTGAAGTTGCCGGCCCACAGCCACCTATCTCGGCCGAACTGTTGGCCAGAGTGGGGACGGTCCTCAAGGGCCTCGGCCACCCGATCAGATTAAAGATCATCCAGTACCTGGCTGAGGGCGAAAGACGGGTGGGGGATATCCAACAATACACCGGGCTCTCCCAGCCAATCACCTCTCAACAACTACGCTTGATGCTCCAAAAAGGTATCCTTGATACCCGCCGTGACGGTACCAATGTCTATTATTTCGTCTCCAACGATTTTATATGGAAAATCATAGACTGCATGCAAACACTTAGCGCCAAGGTCATGTCAGGAGAGTGGGACCTGGGCCGTATAGGTGTGCCACCAGAGGAGGTTTCCAATGAATGAACCAGCCCAC
>CBDVAP010000039.1:0-21775 GCA_965372015.1 uncultured bacterium
TGTTTGGATCGGTCTCGGAGAGCACCATCTTGATGGACGTGGCTCGGTGTCATATTCCGCGGTCAACCTAGATTCTGGGGCCAAAGAGTGGGGTAGTTCAGGGTCGGTGTATCGGTTCAGACCATTTTGGACACGTTGGGCTAAAACTAAGAGAGACATCAAGCATTTCCAAGGTTTTGCTGATACATTCTCCGAAGTGCTCGCTGCTTGAGCTATTCTCTAATCTGAACTGATCACCATTAGTCCAGGTCCTGCCCCGTTTCCCCGCTCCTTTTTGTATTTCACAACGGGAGAACAATGAACTGAAAATCCATGTGTTGAAAACTGCACAATTACTGCACACTTTCCAAATTCTTCGTCATGACGCGCTGGATCTAGGATCCAGTGTCCAGCTGGACGTGGAGGTTCGAGTCCTCTCCGTGGCATAAACCCTTGTTTTCCTTCGACAAATGAACCCTGGTTAGGGCTTTTATACTTTCCTAGCTAGTCCAGGCTACCAGCCCATACAACCGTACCATTTGCCGGATACCCCGCCGGTGGCGGGGGATACGGACCGGATACGCGGCCAGACTTACCGTCGATGATGTACCGGATGAACAATGCAGTAGTTCTGCCTTCAGGCCATACCCGGCTATCGATATGAGCTTGGGAGCCGTCATTTTTTTTGCTTGTATATCTAAATGATTTCCCCCATATTCCATCTGTCCACCACCTCGGATAGATGCCTGAAACTGCCTCAAAATTCGCCGCCTTTGTGGACGAAGATCGCCGCAGCCCGAGGGACTGGTCTCCACACATTGCAGTCTTTCGATAGGTGGGTGAAGATGATGCAGAAATACAAACTAGGAGATTCACATGTCGTCGGTTGACCTCGACTCTTCACCCTGGCTGATCCGGATCTTTGATCGGGTTCCCATGCCCCCGCCTGTGTTGGGGATGTTGATCGCTTTCGCCCATTTTCTCTTCATCGCCGCTCTCGCGCAGGTGTTGGCTCCGGGCCTGGGAGCAGCGTATCTGGGGGAGTGGCGGATACTAGCACTACAGATCACCAAGTCGATCGTATTTGGATATTTGATGGCCGCCGGTTACTACCTGCTTCGGGAAGCCGTGCGTGATTTCCTCAGCCTGCGACCGGCTCTGAGCTGCGACGACATGGAGTTCGACTACAGGTTGACTCGCCTGCGCCGCGTCCCCCGAGTACCCCTCTACCTTGCCACTGCGCTCGCTATTTTGGCCGGTTTCACCGGATCCCTAGACCCCGCCATTTGGTCAGAGTCGGGGTTTAAACCACCACCTATCGGGAGTGCGCGGATGAGCATGTCACAGATCGAAAATATCACGGCAGCGTTCGTATTTACCCGCATTATAGCCCTGGAGTTCATCTTAGTCACCTTGTTCGCTTCTGCCGCCCGTCGCTTCGCGCGGATAGAGCTTCTCGATCTCGAGCAAGTCGCCCCATTTTCGCGACGCGCGTTGCGCGGGGTTCTCGTGCTCATATTGTACATGACGCTTCTTGCACTGCAGGCGTTCTTCGATCCCCACCCCACCGGGGCGATCGACGGGGTGATTTCTACCAGTGTGCTGGCGGTCGCGATCTTCCTGATTCCCCTGATTCCCCTGCAGCGACGAATCGACGCCGCAAAACAAAGTGAACTCGCGCGTATACGTGCCGACATTCGCCGCGAGAATGAGGCACGGATCGCGGGTGACGAGGGTTGGGCTTCCCTCGCCGATCTGATCGTCTACGAGCAACGGATAGAGAGGGTGAGCACTTGGGCGTTCAACACCCCGACATTGGTTCGCTTCGCATTGTATGTATTACTCGGCATCGGATCCTGGCTTGGTGCCGCTTTCGTAGAACGCTGGCTTGGCACCCTACTCGGTCCGTAGGAATCTGCCATTCTGTAAACTCCAGCGGCGTGGGGCTTTTTAGTAGTACGGGCACGAAATAGTCACGTTGCCATCGTAAGCTGTTGTTTTTACTAACCGATCGTCGGGCTCATAACCCGAAGGCCGGAGGTGGGATAATCTAATTCATGGTTAAGGGTCTCCTGGATCTGAAAATCACACTGGCAATGTGGCCCAATATCGCTAGCTGCTCGGGCCAAATAGTGTTCGGTCTTTCGGACCGTACGCATGCTCTTCCAACATGATGGCCGGCATAACGCCCTTCTTCACCACCGACCCGGGTTTGATCAGCCCGGTGTCCATGTCAAGCTGTGCCCAGTTCTCGGCATCAATATTATATTTCTTGCCAAAATCTGAAAACCGTCCTGGGCTGGATGACTTTGGGGGTGTTTATAGAGCGCTCAAAGCCCAAATATTCCATCGAAAATGAGCCTCCAAAGAACCTCTTTTCGAAGCCATTGCTCCTCGAGAAACAACCAATCCAGGGACAGTGCTGAATACCGAAGTTGAAAATCACAGTACTACCCCCCCTGGGTATAATTCGTGTCAGCCGTTATTTTACTCTCTTTTTTCGTAATTTTTATTCATCATGGACTAGGTTGCGCTAATTCAGGGCATAAGGGCTTCGAGCCTGGATTATCTGACGGGCAAGTTGGGCCAGTTTGATCAGTTGATTCTTGGCAAACAGATTCCGATTCATGATCAGGTTATGATGCGTCAAGGTTAGCGAATGCAATGAAGCGATTGGCCTGTCTGCTACGCTCAGAAGGGCCTGCATGTACCCGAGCGGATCAGCGAGCCGATCATGTAGCTCTTCCTCGAATAATTCCGGATCCTCGATGTCTGTGAATAGGCCCGGAAAGAGCGGGGCGTCTGGTGATCTTCCAACAGGAATCTCTCGCATCAAATCCGGCACAACAGGGATGGCCTGCCAACGTCCCGGCCTGCGATGTGGTCTTACTATCGCACTTTGTGCTCGATCAATATGGCCATGGAGGAGAAGTGCTAGTTCTGTGCACTTGAGGCCGGAGGATATCAACAGGGCATAATACAGCCACCAGGGTCCTGGATCCCGAAAGATGACATCGATGTCCGCTCCCTGAAGGGGCCGGTTAGGGGTGCCATGGATTCTACTGGGTAGGGCTGGCATTTCTTCACTTATCATATCTTAACTCCTTGCATGCATATACCTTTCTGTGGATAATACCCGGCCGGGCGAATCGCTATTTTGCCCGCTTTTTTTGCCCTTTTTTTGGTTTATCGTCAGGGGGGCAGCGGCCTTTTAAGCCGTTGGTCGTGGGTTCGATTCCCACCCGTGTCACGAAAAATACCCGGTGCCGCCAGGTACTGGGCATTTTTGAGGTTACAATGGGGGTGCAGCAGTTAAATGGCCTCCCCGGTGTCTATCGTACTAGGGTAAAGGCCGTTGAAAGGTTTTCAGGCCAACTTCCCGATGATGGGTGGGAGCGTTGCTACTAATCGGGATCTAATATATAGCTGTGGGCTTTAGTAGCCCGAAAGAAATGAGGTCAAATCGCGGCGTTCCAGTCCAGCCCGCCGGCCGGCCATGTTGCGCCGGTCGTCTCCAGCCCGGCGTTCAAACTCAACCGGTTGGCTACCTGATCGACGGTCCATACTTAACCTCCGGTTGTCGCTTTGGCGGCGGTCAAATCCATCGCGGTCTGCGCCCATATCTACCTCCTCAGTTAGCGATTCTGCTATCTAAAATTAAAATTGGTTGTCTAAAATTACAAACTTGAAAATAACATTCCAAGAATAACTCACTCGCCGGATAACTCCAGTGACTAAATTTTTATCTGTGGTAATTTCTTTAACAATAGTAGATAGCTCCCTGAAATAACGACGCTTGTGGCTGAAATAATAGCGATTGGTGGTGAATTACACGACAGCAGCGTCACACTGCTCGACTCAAAAGGGAGGATACGCTTCAGCATTAACGAGGAACGCCTGACCCGCAATAAGAAGGAAGGGCGGTTCCCTAATGGGGCCATGGAGCTGGTCGGTTCGCCGGACGCGCAGCTCGTGATCGCTGCCAACACGAGGAAGCAGGCAGAGCTGGAGATGCGCAGCGTCGGGCTCGATCTGGACAGATTTACAGCGTCTCTCGCGCGACTCGATTTCTACGACACGAGGTTCCCGAAAGCGGCGCGGGTCGGCCACCATGAATCGCACGCCGCCTCGGCGTACTACACGAGCGGCTACGATAAGGCGTTGATAATCACCATGGACGGAGGTAGCATCTTCGAGCCGTGGTGCACAACCGTCTACGTAGGAGAGGGCGGCAAGCTCAAGCTTGTCGAGCAGGACACCCAGTGCTTCACCGACTGCTATTTCTTCACTACTGCGTTGCTCGGCTTCACACCGAACAGGCATGAAGGGAAGATCACCGGTCTCGCCGCCCACGGCACGCCCAACGAGAAGGTATGGGAGCTCTTCGAGGAAAAGGATGGTAGCCTCGATGAAGAGATAGGCGCCTGGTCGCGGCTCGACAGCATGGCTGTGTCGCCGAGACTGCTGATTAATCAAGCGGTGCTCGCGAAGTATCGGGGATGGTTGAAAGGAATCCCAAAGGAGGACATTGCCGCCACCGTGCAGGCGTACACTGAGGAGAAGGCACTGGCGTACATCGCTTTGCATGCTGGCAAGACTGCGGGCAAGAGTATCGCACTCGCCGGCGGCCTGTTCGCTAATGTGCGCGTGAACCAGAAAGTTAAAGAGCTTGGATTCAAAGAGGTGTTCGTGCATCCGGGCATGGGTGACGAAGGGCTGAGCCTCGGCGCCGGGCTCGCCTATGCCGCCCGATCCGGAGCGCTACGCCCGCGATGCCTGCAGGACGTGTTCTTCGGACCTGCATTCTCTCCCGACGCAATTAAGCAGGTCCTCGACGCATATGGCCTGCAGTATCATGAGATGCAATTGCCGGCAGAGGAGATTGCACGGATGCTCGCCGACGGGAAAGTTGTCGCCCGGTTCGACGGCCGCATGGAGTACGGACCGCGGGCGCTCGGCAACAGGACCATCCTCTACCAGACAACCGACCCGACGGTGAACAACTGGCTGAACAAGCACTTGCGGCGCACCGAATTCATGCCCTTCGCCCCTGCGACGATGGCGGATTACGCGGATAAGATGTACAAGGATATCGACGGCGGACGGTACACCGCCGAGTTCATGACTATGACCTTCGATTGCACTGAGGCGATGAAGCGGATGAGCCCTGCCGTGGTACACGTGGACGGTACGGCACGGCCACAACTGGTGCGACGCGAAGCGAACCCGGAACTCTACCGTATCGTCAGTGAATACCATTCGCTCACCGGTATCCCGTCGCTTATCAATACGAGCTTCAACAACCATGGCGAGCCGATCGTCTGCCAACCGATGGACGCTGTGGACTCTTTCATGCGCTGTGGTTTGCCGTTCCTGGCGATCGGCCCCTATCTGGTAAAAGCAAGATGATGAGTGTGAGCCTGTCACCTGGGATACGGCGACGATGCGCGACATCAGGTTTGCCGAGGCCCTCGCAGTATTGAAGCATGAGCCGGTGAGCGTCTACACCCACCCGGCGATGGCATCGTTAGATGGTACCTCCTATGGGCTGCGGCGCATGGCGC
Organism: uncultured bacterium; assembly: GCA_965372015.1. Classification (GTDB taxonomy): domain Bacteria; phylum Fidelibacterota; class Marinisomatia; order SCGC-AAA003-L08; family TS1B11; genus JACZSB01. Next base: position 5,544 of record CBDVAP010000039.1, read on the forward strand.
ACAGGCAAAGAGGATACTGAGGGATGAAGCTGCTTCCGACTCAACCCTCAATGCGGGCTTAGAATCCGAAATCCAGCGCCTAGAAAGGCCAGAATACAATCTGGTTACTGTTCTGTCGTAGGAGATTCGTTATATTCCGGAATCACTACCATCCTAGTATCATAATCAACACCAGAGAAAACGCGACAATCAATATGTGGATCAACCCTAATGATAGTGCCGCAATCAATAGGTTGCGCGGTTTGGCGATTTTTCTGACGGTATTGGTATTAAAGCTCATACTCAATCCCTATAATCGGTAATAAGCTCCACTGATAAAACGTCTTCACATCTTTGTTCCCTTCATCCCACAAATAAATAGCGATATTCTTTCGGTTATACAAATTCCACACGCTTAAATATGCAACAACATTTGAGCTACGAAAATGGAATCGTCTGTCTATACGGAGATTGAGCGAATGATATACGGGCATTCGCTCAGTGTTTACCCTCGAAAGATCATAGATACCCGTATTCAACTCTCTGGATTTTTCCATATCAAAGGGTGTATATGGCTGGCCTCCGGCATAATTCCAGCGTATACTGGCCTCCCAGGTACTATTGGGCTTATAACCGCCTAACACATTAAAAAGAAACTTATTATCAAACTGTCGGTCACGCTCAATGCTGCTGTAATCCTTATACCGGCTGCGAAAATAGGACATGCTCATAATACCATAGAAGTCAGCAGCCAGTTTCTTTTGAATCAGCAGATCCACCCCTCGTGCGTAGCTTTCACCGATGGATTCAAGCTCCCCGTAATTTCCAAATGATTGCCAGTTCGTTCCCTGATCCAGAACAAATAAGTATGGATATACTCGAGATAACGGGAAGTTCTCATATTCCTTTGAGTATACTTCCAGGGTCAGTTTCGTATCTGCTGACAGCATATAATCCAACCCTGTAATTAAGTGGGTTGCTTTCAGGTTTTTCAAATCCTCATTTGCTTTATTCTGTGAAATCAAAAACAACGGGACGGATTGGTAAAATACACCCCCAGAGGAATTGAAGGTCAGTTGTTCGTTAATCTTCCAGGATGCTGAAATTCTTGGCGACAGACTAAATAATTCATTGAAATCAGAGTAATCTCCACGCAGACCAAGAGCAGTGGTCAACTTTGGAAAGGGATGCCAAATGAAACTGCTGAAGGCACTGAATTGTCGTGTGTTGTAATCTCTTTCCACTGTTACTTCAGGTGACAACTGGCCTAACTCATTCGTATCGGCTGCGAAAAAGTAGTTATAATCAACAAACATATATTTTGCTTCTACACCAAAGTCAAGTTTGTGCCATTTATCAAATTTGAAGGAATTCCGATTGCGAAGGGTAACGGCCCCCTCGGTAAACGTATTTGATCTTAGAGTAGCTTCGTCCGATACAAACCGATCTTCACTCTCACCACCGGTTTTACTGAATGAAATAGAAGTGTTGGAAAAGCCCTTTTTACTCCATAAATATCGCCAATTCGTACCGATAGTATTTTGAAGCGCTTCCCAATTCTTCGTGTACCAGATTCGCCCATTATCCTTTGCATCATCTTTTACATCTTCTCTGCTGCTGGGTGCATATATGAAAAGAGCTGTTACCCTGTTTTGTGGATTGAGATCATAACTGAATTTGCCCTGGATATCACCAAACCGGGGAGTTTCACCTTCTGTCTGGATAGCTTTCTGAATAATATCCAGATAACTACGTTTAGCTGATAGCAGCCAGGATCCCTTTCCGCCAAAGAGGGGGCCCTCTCCCTGTCCTCCAAATCCTGAAAAATTGAAATCAATCTGCAAATCCATTGATTCGCGGTTTCCTTCCCGGTATGCAATATCCATGATTGATGACAGTCTGTCACCGTAAGCTGAAGAAAATCCCCCGGTAAAAAAATTGACATCACGGATAAAATCTGTGTTGAGAATACCGATAGCTCCTCCAGCAGCACCCAGAACAGGGAAGTGGTTAATATTCGGTATTGGCATATTGTCAAGGTAATAGCCGTTTTCGATCGGACTCCCGCCCCGCACCATTAAATCATTAAATTGATCCGATTGTTGCGCCACTCCGGGCACAGCGTTTAATAAGCGGCTTATGTCCCCAGCAGAACCGGGCGCCCTACGAATTTCCTCATTACTGAAACTTACAGCGCTTACCGGAGCATCTTCGTCCTTTTGAAAATATGCCGCCTTCACCGTCACTGCTTTCCCTATCATCACAGTTTCATTCAGCTCAGCATTGATAGTGGTAATACGATCCGGGCGAACGATGATATCTGTTTTTACAAGGGTTTGGTACCCCATATATCGAAACTCCATCTGATAGTTTCCGGCAGGTATATCAGAAATATGAACGGTTCCTATTTTATCTGTTGAACCTCCAAAATATGTGTCCACTATCAGAACATTTGCTCCGATTAACGGCTGTTTTGTTACTTTATCAATCACGACCCCACTGATTCTTCCACTATTCTGGGCGGATAAAAATGATACCATCAATAATGTTATTATCGAAAAAGCAGCTTGCATGGTTCTGTTTTTTAAAATGGTATTGGGTTTCATATTTGTACCTTTCTACGTTATTCTATTCTACATTACTCTATTCTACTATACAATATAGTAGCAAAGTAAAAAATTTATTGGCCGATTTCCGTTTTAAACTCCTCGATAGTCTCTTCCACCCATTTGACCAAGGTCACTATCATCATTCGATACTGTTTAATGATCATTCTGCTTGAAAAGGAAGCATCGGATTGCGCCTCTTTTTCGTGCTGAAGTATCCATTTCTTAATTCCCAAAAGTTGATTTTTCAAGTTTACCAGCATTCCTACCGCTTCGGACGTTTCCAACTTTTCAATATTCCATAGAAACGAATTGAAATCAAGGAAGAATGGATCGGTATTTGAGGAATAATACTTCATTAGATCGTGGAATTTCGCCAGCCCCTTTTCGTTCATTGAATAGACCATTTTTTCAGGAAGTTCACCTTCCCGCACTTTTAGCCCATCCAGGTACCCGGATTTATATAATCGCTTACTGTTTTTATATACAGCTGGTTTGCTGATCTTAACCAATTGGTCAATTCCCCGCCTCTCAATAAAATTAGCCATCTCGTAGGCGCTCATTTCCTTATCCAACAAGATGCCCAATATGATTAGATCGATGGTTGAAATTTGTAATCCTAATTTTTGATCATTCATTGCACTGTCGAATATACCACTCTACGGTATAGTAGTCAAGCTTTTTTGCATGAGCACTGTTGCTGTCATAGTTCGGAGCAAAAGAGAGTTCGACACAGGGGTCCCCAGAGGTCCGAATCTCTTGCCTGCCCGCTCCCTGGCGGGTTTTCACGGTTCGATCTTGCCTTACGGTAACACGAAAAATGAAGAGTATTCAGATAATAATTGTAACTATCTGATATACCGAGACTTGAGTGAGTGATTGTTCACCTGCGAGTTTTGGTTGAAAACATAAAAAGGGGACAAAGAGTTCGTGCCCTATTCATCGATTCGCTTCGGAAGAGGGACAGGCCGATTCGCTCCGTTATAGACTGAGCTCCGCGCCACCAATATAAGCTTGAACTTTTTCGTGGTGGAGATACCGGTTGTGCTCCGGCAGTGGAAAGGGAATTTCATCGAGGTGAGAGCTGCCAACCAAAGGGTTGTTGATATTGCCTTGGCCGAGTTAATTTTCATGGTGGCAGGTGAATATCTCCCCATCCGGAGTAGCTCAATTGGTAGAGCGGGTGGCTGTTAACCACTAGGTTGGGGGTTCGAGTCCCTCCTCCGGAGCGATGACCTGCCATGACAGCATGCCCCCACATAGTGCCGGGGGCATTCCCTTTTATCTCCAAATGTACCCAGGCTTTCGAGTCAGCCCTCCCAAACTCCCCTGCTGCCCTCCCACCGAGCGTGACTATAACCTCCTCCCGGTTGGCCAGCAACTCCCAATAGTTGCTGTCTCCAGGGTTGCCATGATGAGGCAAAGGCAGGGACGAAGTAAAGGATACTACGCATATACCTAATATATTAAGGCAGCACAACAAACCACAAGAATATATTGCGCATACCCCCCATATCACTTACTATATTTCACCTTCAAGAAACCACCCGATACTAGGAAGAAGGAGGCGAGATGCTTAAACCAGCGCTCATTATGCTATTGATAATCACAGCCCTGACACCGGCCCAGGCCAGTCCGGCGGCCGAGGCAGTGCAACAAAATCTCAATGTGGTCTGGACCATCATGGCGGCCACGCTGGTTTTCCTGATGCAGGCCGGTTTTGCCCTGCTGGAGGCGGGTCTCACCCGGGCCAAGAACGCCGCTAACATCATCATGAAGAACCTGATGGATTTTGCTGTGGGTTCCGTGGCTTTCTTCCTGTTGGGCTTCGGCCTCATGTTCGGCGAATCAAACGGTTTCTTCGGCACTACGCTCTTCGGTTTGAGTGGCGCCGGCGGCAATTCCTGGCTATATACCTTCCTGATGTTTCAGACGGTGTTCGCCGCGGCCGCAGCCACTATCGTATCCGGCGCCATGGCTGAGAGGACCAAGTTCGTCTCCTACCTGCTGTTCAGCGCCGCCATCACTGCCGTAATCTATCCCGTTTTCGGCTCCTGGGCCTGGGGCAGTCTGATGGACGGTAACGGCTGGCTGGAAAATCTGCCCACCGGGCCGTTCATGGACTTCGCCGGTTCCACGGTCGTGCACTCAATTGGCGGGTGGCTGGCATTGGCGGGGGCAATAGTCCTCGGTCCCCGGCTGGGAAAATACGGCCGGAGCGGCCAGGTTTTCGCCATTCCGGGGCATAATATCCCCCTGGCGGCATTGGGGGTCTTCATTTTATGGTTCGGCTGGTTCGGCTTCAATGCCGGCAGCACCACCGTAGGGGACGGTTCCATCGGCCGCATCGCGGTGATGACCAACCTGTCGGCCGCCGCCGGGGCCTTAGCAGCCACATTAACTGCCTGGGTGGCGTTCGGCAAACCCGACGTCACTATGGCGCTTAACGGCGCGTTGGGCGGGCTGGTGGCCATCACGGCCCCCTGCAGTACGGTCACCCCGGTGGGGGCCATATGGATTGGGCTGCTGGCCGGTGCACTGGTGGTAGTCAGCGTGACCTTCATTGATAGAACGCTCAAAATCGACGATCCGGTGGGGGCCGTCAGCGTGCACGGGGTCTGTGGCCTATGGGGCACCCTGGCCTGTGGGTTGTTCAATGCTGAAGCTCAACTACAGATTGCATCTGCCAGCACTGGGCTATTGTACGGCGGTGGATTCAGCCAGCTGATCAGTCAGCTGATCGGGGCCGGGACCGCCTTTATCTGGGCTTTTGGACTCGGTATGCTGCTGTTCACAGCTATGAAACATACCATTGGCCTGCGGGTCAGCGAGAGTGAAGAAATCCAAGGGCTGGACATCGGGGAACACGGCATGGAGTCCTACGCCGGGTTCCAGATTTTCATCGCTGAATAGGAGGATAGAAATTGAAACTGATCGTCGCTATAATACAGCCGCAGGAACTGACGCCTATCAAGGAGGCATTGGTTCACGAACATATTTTCCGGTTTACCATCTCCAATGCCCTCGGGCAGGGGGCGGAGATACCGATTCACGAAGTTTACCGGGGAATCGCCCATGATATGAAACTGCTGAAGAAAGTCCGGTTGGAAATCGCCGTCAACGATGAATTCGTGGACCAGGCGGTAGACGCCATTTGCAGCGTGGCCCGCACCGCCGATGGCACCGGCCGGGGGAAGATATTTATTTTGCCCATTGAGCAGTGTATCCGCATCAGGACCGGCGAAACCGGAGCGGAGGCTATCGGTTGAACTAATGCTGTCCAGGACCGGTCCTTCGAGCGTGCCCATGAGCGCTCGAGACCGCCCAGCGACCGACCTAAAAATAGTGCTCCCAACTGACACTGGCGCTGGTGGCAGCGGTCCATGAATCCATATCGCGCGAGTCATCATTGCTGTCTTTACGGGTGGAATAATTAAGGTTCGCCCGCCCACGGAACGTGAGGTAGGTCTGCCACGCCATACTGTGAGTCCAATTAAATTCGCTCCAAAATCGCCCCGCCGAGTAGTCCCACACACGATCCAAGGTGAAATATTCGGATTCGTCGCTGGAAATATTGCGCCAATACATGTTCTCGCTGCCAACTAGAGGTTCCGTCTGTAACCCGGTTTTCAGGGACCAGAAATCGCGATTGCCAACAATATGGATCAACTCAAAGGCGCCGCCAGCTAAAATTATGGTTTGTTTAGGAAAATAGGTCCCCATTTCGGTTTCACCATTAGAGCTTTGTACCGCCCCACCCAACGAATCCACACTTTGGTTGTCGTGCCTGTAATACTCCTTGATCCAGTTACGTTCCAGATTGAGTCCCAAACTGTAGTTCAACTGCCAATCCTGGTTCAACGGCCAGAAGTAGGAATAGTCCAAATTCAACGCCACTCCCAATTGCCGATCGATATTTCGAGACTCAGCCTCCGAGCTCCAATAACTGCTATAATCCCGGCTTACTTGGTCGCTGTTTAAAAAGCTATAACGCCCGGCGGTTGACAAGGATTTTAGTGCAGTATTGATATATTCTGCATTCAGACGCAACGACAGCTGGATCGAGCTGCCAAAACGGCGCGGCAATACCGGGTAAAATCGCAACACATCATGAACGGCGGCGATAATCCGCGGCGTTTTAGCCGCATCTCCCACCAGATCCCCTAATACTGCCATAACTTGCTCTGTACGATCCAGAGCGAATAGCCGCTCCCGGTCTAAACCGGGATACTTCTTGACTTTCAGACCGTACAGAATATCGGCCAGCTGGCGGAAGAGGACTTCCTGATGATCAGGTATTGGAGCGCCGGTCAGCTGTTCAACGGTCCGTAGCACTTCAATGGTTTGATAAGTTTGAGAACCATCGTAAATCCGCCCTATGCCAAGACCGAACTCGATACCCGTAAAGATGTTGGTATTGGAAAAATTCCTGTCAAACTCATTGAAGTAGCCACCCGCTGCTTTCCATTCATCATTCGGCAAAGCCAATTCCAATATATCAACTGCTCTATGCTGCTTCATCGTGCCATTATCCAAAGCCATCGCCACGGAAGGCTTAATAAGCGCAAATCGCGAACCGCTGGTGTAATAGTACCTGGCCACTGAAAAGCTCATTACAAAATCTGTGGACTTATCTATATAGAGCTCATCAATCTGCAAAAACTGGTTCGGAGCCATGGTGGAAAATGGATCTCCGTCTTCGTGCGAGCGCCTATTCTGGGTGTTAAAATACACATTAAACTGAATATTCTTAACCTGCCGGGGGTTTTCGTAGTGTTTGATCCAATTCAAGCCCCCTTTCAAATCAGCCACTCCCCTATAACGATCAATCAAGCTCAGTTCACCTGGGAGCGTATTTGCGCGGGACCATCCGCTGGGGCTGTATGATCCGGCGGCATTCAAGGTCGTCCACCTGAGGGTGGAGGTGAATTCCCCAGGCACGTAATCCTGGATTCGGAAGGCAATACCCTCAGTATCGCTTTGGGAGGTATCGGGCTGGTCGCTCTCCTGGGCCCACAGCCGGCTAGTTCCACTGTAAATAACAAACGCGATTAGCAGGTGAGTGATTCTCATTGTTGTCCCTGTGAAATAATGGATATCTAGCGCCAAATGTACGTGCTGAAAAGTATCATATATTTATCCCGGAGTGATGGATTATTCTAACGCCCTAGTCTACCACAGGCAGCGTAAACCGCCACCGGCCGGTATGTAGCGGGTGTCCTCCAGCCGCTCGCCCACCAGGACCAACAGGAAACCGGCTCCCGGGCTGACCAGGATCGCATGCAGGTGCCGGCGGCCGAGCATAACGAACGGGCTATCCATGAATTTGGTATCCGTTACCGCTGCTTGTTGGTGATCAGCGCTCGAGGAAAGTAGGTATATTTGGGGCTAGAGGCCGGTCAGGCCTCGGAGTGCTTGATCAGCGGCTCCAGCGGCTTTCGGAAGGCCCATTTTTTGCCCCGGTGAGAGGCCACCAGATCAATGTGGCGACCGCCCTTGATCAGGTCCCGCACCAGGAATAGGGCCGCCTTGCGTTGCAGTTCAGCCAGCTCCAGGTTCCCCGGGTCCGGGCCAGGCAAGGTTATCGGCTGGCCGGTGAACCTGATCTTATAGGTAAATATCTCCTTTTTCGGGCCCTTGATCTTATAGTAAAGTATATCGCACCCCTTATCCCTGCCTGTTGGATCATCATCAATGTCCACTTCGATATCCCATCGTCCGGCTTCGTTATGGTAGGTACTATTTCGCAACGGTTTGATCATTATCTTCTTCCTCTTAAAAGGTGCATCAGGGCTACTCCATCAGCCCTGGATAATAGGGTACCTGGCCGCGTGGCACTGGGCGGCTCTAAAATTGATCTATTAGCCAAAAACGAGCGTAAAAGGTATAGACTTTCCTACAGCACCGCAACCTGAAATCCCTGTGTAGTTAATCAACCACAACCGCCCGGCGGGAGAATATTTGGTTAGGCCTTTCCCGGTAACCGCTCCGAGCTATCCAACACCGTGGCTATAAATCGTGGGCAATCCATATTGGTACCTTAACCTTTCCTTCGGGGCCGCATCTAAAGGACGACGAATCGAATCACTAGTGCTCTTTGATTACCTGGATATTGAATTGAAAACTAATTTTGGAGACGGAATCATGCAGCGAACATCTAAACAAGCCATTCTCATAGTCCTGGCCTTCTCGGGACTGCTCCTAGCCCAGGGCCAAGGACCCCACCGGGGACGTCCCGGGCCGCAGACCTCCGGGCTACAAACTCCCTGCGACGGACCCCAATTGACCCAGGAACAGCGCGCCGAGTTGCACGAATTGGTGTCAGGCCTGCGGGATGACGGCGCTTCTCGCGAGGATATCAACGCCGCCGTAACCGAACTATTTACCTCCTGGGGCATTGACCCGCCCGAGTTTCGCCTTGGTCCCGGTCGCCGCGGCCCAGCTCCCTGGGCGGAGCAGCTCACGGAGGAGCAGCGCACCGAATTGCACGACTTGGTGTCCGGCCTGCGTGATGACAATGCCTCTCGCGAGGATATCCACACCGCCGTGACCGAACTATTCACCTCCTGGGGAATCGACCCGCCTGAGTTCCGCCTTGGTCCCGGTCGCCGCGGCCCAGCTCCCTGGGCGGAGCAGCTAACCGAGGATCAGCGTAGCCAACTCCGGGCACTCCGCTTCAACCTGCGCGATAACGGCGCCACCCGTGAGGAGATCCACACTGCCGTGGTGGCCCAGCTCACCGAGTGGGGAATCGAGTGGAGTTTCGATTGCCCCGGCCAGGGCGGCATGGGCGAACGCGCCGGGCGCAACAGCCGCATCAAGGGTCGAAACTACCCCAATCCTTTCAATCCCAGCACCCAGATCTCCTATACCCTCACTGAACCGGCAGTAGTGGAATTGTCTATCTACAACCTCACCGGCCGCCTGATGCGTTCCTACCGGCAGGGTAGCCAATCGGCGGGCAGCTACTCCGTTTACTGGAACGGCCGGACAGCCGACGGCCTGTCGGCGCCATCCGGGGTCTATTTCTACCGCATCCAGGCCGGTAATGAGGTATTCACTGAGCGCATGCTGCTCATGAAGTAGGAATCGGCACGGCGACTGGCCGCTAATCAAGCAGATCATAAAGGATGGGACGGTTAACGCTGTCCCATCTGATTTTTTGGCACCCGGGCAGAGCGGTGTCGGAGTGATGGTATTAAATTCGATGCGAATTGGCGCCGTCCCACGATTCGACGTAATGAAAGTACTCCCCACCAAGGCCATTGCGCTCGCCATAATCTTGACTTGGTTTTCATCTGTCGCTGTAGCCGGGATCGCCGGTACACGCTCGGCAACGCCATCATTCACCCGCCAATGGCGCTGGCTGGACCGGGACTGGGGTGGCGCCCTGGTGCCGGGGCCCTACGTCAGTTACACCAGTGTGTTCTTAGCCCGTTATAGTAGCCGTGACATCGCCCTTTGGCAGGAGGATGAGCTGCGGCTTTATCGGGATCTGCTAGTCCGATCGATTCGGCGTCCACGCTATTTGCTGCTGGAAGCGACTGCTTACCCATTAGCCGGTATTTCAGCCTGGCTTCCAACTGGAGATCCGGTCATTTACCGCCGCTTTAACTTGGGGGACGAGTTCAACCTGTTACGTAGCCTGGGCGCCGGTTTCCAGGAACCGTGGTCCGTTAGTCTCTTCCTCGGTCAGATTGACGACTTCTGGCAACTCACAGAGGACGATCATCTGATGGTAGTATCCTCCGGCATCTCCGGCCTGGTGCTCACCGGCGGCTGGCAACAACTATTTGATAATGCCGTTGTGCCGGCCGGGTGGCTGAAAGCGGAATGGAAACTCAAGGGCCAGGGCAGCCAGGGTAGCCTCCAGCGCTCATGGAACCTTAATGTGGGTTACCGTTGGTATGGACTGCCCGAGATGGATAATACTCTGGTGGTCTCATTCCGACGACAGCGCACCAATCGTGCCAGGCTTGACTTTGGCCTTAAGCGCAATACTATTTCAGTGTTGGAGCTCCAGCTGCCGCCGGCCAGGGCAGGTGACGGATTCTCCCGCATACAGCTGGAATACGGCAAAGTGTTCCCCCTATGGAAGGCCCTGCTGGGTCTGAAGGTGGGCTATATCCTGGAAAACCGACGCGTGTACTACGCAGTTACCAGGAACTTCAGCACCAGTCGCGTGCAGCAAAGTGAAATATTCATCCAGCCGGTAGTGTTCTTTTAAAGTTGATCTGGTATTCCACCTCCATACGCCCTGGATTAGAATTCTCGGTGTGCTTTTGCCGTCCAGCAATAACAAAGCGCCACGATATTCCTCTTGCCTATATCTATCTTATGGTATAATATATACTAGTTGATACAATAGCATGGGGAGAGAATGACACATTCAGTGATCGATCTGATTCTACTTGGCCAGGTGATTCGTATACCGGTGAGCGCTTACGATCTGGCCCACCTGCTGGATAAGCAAAACTTGGGTGAAATGGTCAGGATCAGCAAACCGGCCATCTATAACAATATTCGCAAGCTGCTGGAGCGGGGCTACCTGGAGGGCCGCATCACCAAGACCCGCCGCCGGCCGGAGAAACGGGTGTGCTACCCCACCGACAAGGGCCGCGCTCGCTTCCAGGAGCTGATGGCCCACTTTGCCGCCCAGCCTGTGAAGTATCACTTTGACTTCAACGCCCTGATAGTATCTGTCTCCCAGTTGCCGCGGGAGGCAGGCGAGCCGTTGCTGGAACAGTTGCGCTCAGGCCTGGAGGAGCAGCGGCGTTTGCTCCAGGAGCGGCTAAGGGAACCTGGCGAGCTATCATTCACCGGTCGATCTGTTATGCGGCAACAATACCTTCTGAGTGAGGCCCTGCTCAAATGGTTGCGGGAATTCAGGGGTGAGTACCGCGCGCAGATGAGGTCAAGCATTCAATAATAGAAATATGCATAATAGTAGTATAATATATAGTATGACCAGTATCTGCGGATTCAACCCGCCCAGCAGCAGGCCGCGATTGAGGCGGCCCTGTAATTGCTTGAGGATCCTCGGTTGCAACACCCGGTGTAGGTTGACTACCGGTTATAGGGACTTGCGCACTCCATGCTTTTCTGAACGTCCGGCGATCAGGGGCCCAAGATGCTTCCAGGCAGAATAATTCGCATTCGATTGTTTGGCAAGGGCTATCGGCACTATATTGTTATTATACATGATTGCAATAATGATCATTTACCGGCCTGATTAAATCCATAAATGCCATTACGTCTAGCCAACCGTTCTTTCTCTCTGGCCGTTCTATTGTCCGCTTGCCTGGCTACGGTCCTTACTGCCACCGGGGCAGACAGCACCCGAGCCAACTCCCGGCCGCTGGCTTCGCGATCATTAATCGTTGGCGTGGGCTCGCGTTTCTGGGTACAACCGTTCATGGATGCCTCATTAGCACTTCAGTGGCCATTAGCGCCTGATAGAGCAGTGCGGCTTGAATTAATCCTCGCCAATGAAATTACTGCTCAATTGCGGCCAACCTCTTCACAAACTTTTTCCGATTGGCCAACAAATGAGCTTGCGTATCGCGTAAATATTCAAAATTTCGTTTTGGGCCTGCAAGCCGTAAAACTTAAGTATCGGGCGGTTGACCCGGCGCTGAACATTTTCTATGGCCTAGGACCACGATTAGTGCTCAAAGTATTCAAAAATGAAACGCCATTTGATTTGGTGACCCCTGATAATTGGTACGGCCAAGACCCAATAGAATACACGGAAAACTCCATCAGACGCCTCCGAGTTTCCAAAAGTTTCTCTGATTCCAACTTACGTGCAACCTTGGGGGCTGCACTGGTGTTTGGCTTTAGCTACCGATTGAATGAGCATCTCACCTGGCACGGGGAATATGGCAGTTTTTTAGAAAGTTATTTTGCTTGGATCACCGACTATAACGTTTCAGATTATGGATGGCAGTATATCTGGGACAATTACGATAAAGGTTTTGGATTAGAATTTTATTCAGGTGTTACCATGGGACTTTCATTTACCATTTAGCACCAACTACTTACGCCAGCCGGTGTATAGCGAAAATTAGATAGGAGCAAATATGAACAACTCTCATTCACCAGCCGCAATAATTGTGCTCGCACTGGGGCTGACTATAGCCTCTATTGGGGCCCAAGAACCGGAAGAAAAAGTGTCCCTCGGACCGGGTGGGCAGGCACTGCAGTTCGATGTGGGGCGCAATCTGAATCTTACCCATTTCCAGGGATCTACATTGTCCTATAAACGCTTTAGCTCCCCGTCAAAGGCTTGGCAGATAGGGGTGAGCCTGTCGGGCAGCTTTTTCACCAAAGAGGGAACCGAAAAGAGAGACGTTCCAGCCCGCGATAGCCTGGATATTGATTATTATATCTATGAAACCTCTAAAAATGGACATTCGTTGCATTTAGGCTTTGTATCGCAGCGGCTCAAATATTCCCAAACCGGACCGAATCTATACTTTATTCGGGGATTGGGACCGATATTGAATGTCAATTACACCTACTCAGAGGACCAGGCGGACATAATAGGTGATTACATTTCTCTATCTGCCCATTCTCACCAGATTAGTCGTCGTAAAAGATGGACCATCGCCGCCGGCATCAGTGGGATTGTGGGGGCCGAATGGTTTCTCACCTCTCAAATGAGTTTGATGGCCGCCTATTTTTCAGCTCTAAATATACAGTATGGCCGTGATGAAACCCTTATCAAAACAGTCTATCAATCCCACACTAATCTTCGAGATTATAACTCTCCGGAGGTCTCTATATCCATCGTATCGCAGGTTCGATTGGGCCTCTCGGTTTATTTTTGAGTAGACCTAGATAGGCCTGCAACCACCAACCGACAGCAGACCATACAGCCCCTTCCCGCTTAGCAGCCTAAGTTGAGAATAATCCTTGCCCCCGCTTTGTTTCTTCCCTAACTTCCGACCGACCAGTCAGTCAGTATAAGCAACCAACTGGTTTGTTAAGAGAATAATTGCAGTGAAATGGAAATTGAAATGCCCATAATATGCAACCGAAGTGACCGACTGGTCAGTCATATATCACTCCGGTCAACCTGATGGCTCCCACCCCGCCACCCATCGAAGACAAGCGCCGCCGCATCATCGAGGCCGCTGTAACGGTGTTCGCCCGCCGGGGGCTGGAGCGCGGCAAGATCGCCGATATTGCCACCGAAGCCGGCATCGGTAAGGGCACCATCTACGAGTACTTCCGCAGCAAGGAGGAGATCTTCGCCGCCATTATCGAGGGCTTCTTCCAGGAGATTAACCAGGCTTTCCTGCCCGTGCTCAACAGCCGCCGGCCACCTGTGGAAAAAATCACCCGGCTCATCGATTACTCATTCGATTTTCTCGACCAGTTCATGCAGAGCGATCAGGCCGACGACTGGACCATCATAATGGAGATCTTCACCCAGGGGATGCGCGCCGACAGCGACCCCCAGCTCCAGGGAGCCACCGCCCGGGCCGTACATGGCGCTATCAACCAGTTCATACCGATGCTGGAGGAGGGCATCGCCGCCGGTCTGTTCCGCGACGTGGACCCGCCCTATTTCGCCCTGGTGCTGTTCGGCGCCCTCGACGGTCTGGCCATGCACTTTTATCTCCAGCGCCACCACCTGGACCTGGAGCGGCTCAAGGTGGCTACCCGTGAAATATTCTTGAATGGCATCCTTAAATAGGAGGTCCGAAAAATGAAATTGAACGTCCGTAACATAATACCGATAATCTTACTGGCTCTGGCCTTACCGGGCCTGCTTTCAGCCCAGATCACGGGGCCACAGATATTGGAGCAGGTGCTGGACGTAATGAATCCCCCCAACGCCCGGGCGGTGGTGCGTCAGACCATCGTCACCACATCGGGGAAAACCCGCACCTTCGAGTACGAGTCGTTCATGGGCGATAAGGGCGAAAATTCACTGATGCGCTACCGTTCGCCCTCCAGGACCCGGGGCAACGCCATGCTCATGACCGAGTTTTCCGACAATATCTGGATGTATATTAACCGCACCGGCCGGGTGCGTAAACTGGCTAGCCATGCCAAGAAGCAAAAGTTCGAGGGCTCCGATTTCACCTACGAAGACATGGGCTCCGGTGATTCGTGGAAGCATGATTATACGCCCCAGAACATGGGCCTCACCAAGCTGGATGGTAAAGAGTGCTACCGGCTGGAACTCACCGCCGCCGCAGAGGACCTGTCATACTCCAAAATAGGGTGTACTGTCCGAACTTCCGATTACTTGCCATTACAAATCGATTACTATGATCAAAAGGGTAACCATATCAAGGTGCTGCATTTGGAAGACATCCGGGTGATTGAATCGATCCCCACCGCCATGAAAATGGTGATGGAAAACCTGGTAGACCGCACCAGCACCGTCATGGAAACGGTAGAGATAACCTACAACGTCACTTTCGATGACGACTTCTTCACCGAACGGAATCTGAAAAGGCGGTAATACCTGTTGATGGATAGGCCTATGGGAAAATTACTCGTTGGCATCACTCTGCTGGCTACGGTGCTGGCGGCACAGGTCCAGTGGTACGGCTATTTTGAGGCCCAGGGCGACTACCTCAACTTGCCGGCCGATGATCTCTACTTGGGCTACAACAAGTTGCGTGTGGACCTCGAGGCCGCCCCCGGCGAAAACTTCCGGGTTGGTGCGGATGTCATTCGTTGCGCCTACAGCGGCCAGAGCACGTTCAACTTCATGGATTTTCTACCGGAGGCACTCTGGCCGGTACTACCCATCATGGATACCCTCACCTATTTCCCGGTAACGCTGCCCGATACTCTGTTCATGGACAATGCCTTCATGGAAATCTATTTCCCCTGGTTTGATCTCACCCTGGGACGGCAGCAAGTCTCCCCAGGGGTCGGCTACGCCTGGAATCCCACCGACCTTTTCAATATCAAGGATATCCTCGACCCCACCTACGAGCAGACCGGTGTGGAGGCGGTACGGATTTTCATCCCACTACGCTGGGGGTTGCAGCTCACTAGTATTCTTCAACCGAGGTCCAGTTGGGAGCAGACCACCCGGTATTATCAGCTCAAGGGCTTACTGGGACAGTTTGATATATCCGGGGTATATGCTGTATCGGAACTCATATCGACGCGCTTGTCCGCCACCCTGACAGAATTAATGTCGGCAGGCCCTTTCATGATCGATACAACTTTCCGGGAAATGGTGGGCGCAAACTTTGAGGGGGAATTGGCCGGTTGGGGCGTTCACGGTGAATTTGCCGTGAACCGCCTCGAGAATGCCACGAACAACCTGCGCTATGAATACGTGCTGGGCGCGGACTATACTACCGAATCGTCGCTATACCTGATGGGGGAGTACTATCATAACGATTTCGGCGTCGATCCGGACCTGGTGACCTTTGACGATTACGTCAGCTATTTTATGGGCGAAACGCATAGCCTGAACAGAGACTACCTGTTTGCCATGGCCATGTACCCGGTCACCGACCTGATAAGCGCCGAGATGTTCGGCATATACAACTTTAACGACCGCAGCCTGGTGATAAATCCCCAGTTGACCTATAACATATTTGAAGACGTAGAACTGACCGTTACCGGTAGTCTGTTCGCCGGGGAAGAGACTGATGAATTCGGCTA
>CBDVAP010000040.1:0-21581 GCA_965372015.1 uncultured bacterium
AGACTTCGTGAATTTTTGGTCTTAGAGGAGAACGGCAGCATTTCCTACCTCTTTGATACTGCCCTCGATGATCATGAGGATATTAGTGGCCTTACTGATGTAATGGAGATAGCCAGTGTAAAACACCGTCGCACGGTGATATTAAGGGATGATGGCACAGTCTGGGCCTGGGGAACGAATAATTTTGGACAGCTGGGCAACGGAACCTATGAAAATAGTGCAAGGCCCACAAGGGTGAGCAACCTGACTGATATTGTCGCCATCTCAGCCAACTATGATTTTAACCTGGCGCTAAAAGATGATGGCACAGTCTGGTATTGGGGTCTTGTGCATGCAAACGGACCGGAATCAACCGGTCAAAACATTCCAGTAAAAATCGAAAATCTCAGTAATGTAGAACTGATCTATGCTTACACCAAAAATATTGTCAGGAAAAATGATGGGACTTATTGGGTGTTCGATTGTGTAGATAGAATACCTGAACAGGTTCAATTCTTAGCTACGACCTACCGTCACCGGCAGTTATATCGCTAGTAGTATACGATATGGCTGGGCGTAAAGTTGATGGTTGGAGCGCAAATCAGGTTGCGGGTAGTTATCAGCAAGTCTGGCATGGAAAATATGCGAATGGTAAGCCAGTGCCCAGTGGTATCTACCTCTATCGCTTGGTGGCGACACCAACCATTGGTTCTGGACCATTTATTGAAACTCGGAAGATGGTGCTTTTGAAATAGTCTTTAATGATCTCGAAGGCATGATTATGTTACGCGCCCACCATTTCGGTGGGCGCTCCCATTGCCTGCCGGCCGGGCAGTATACCACCCGGCCTCTTAATACCTGATTATAGATTCAGTAGGTAGCTGGCCTTCAGCATGAACACATTCTCGGCGTCCGCTTGAAAGAGCCGGCCCATGTCCCGGCCGTAGCTGAAATCCCCGTTTGCCTGGTCCTGGCTCATATTGCGGGACCAGACCAGATAGATAGCCGAACCGGTCTGGTATTCCCAGCGGACCACCAGGTTGGAGTTGAACTGCCGGTAATTGAAGTCCCGCTCCTCGGGCAGTTCGAAATCGGTTACGCCATCACCATCCATGTCATAGGTGTTGGGTTGGCCGTCGTAATCGGTTTCTTCGGGAGTAAATATGTGGAAGCGGTCATCAAAGTTTTTAGCCCGGGTTTTGTCTTCCAAAACCAGTTTGTCCTCACTGAACTTGCCGGCAGTGAGATAAGGTGAGCCGTAGAACTGTATGGACAGCGTGGGGCTCAGTGTCAGGTCGAAGCGCAGGGTGGTTGATACCGTAGTCTGATCCAGTGACGCCATGATAAACCGCTCTTCGCCGGTTCTTAAGTCCACCGTTGGCTCAAAGTCACCCCATGTGCCCCAGGAGTCGTTCATAACGTTCAATCCTGCCGAGGTCGTGAGGGTAAAATAGTCTGTTGGACGCCAGGTCAGGCTGGGATCGATCCCCTGCCAATCGATCCGGGCATCCGGTTGGCCGCCGCGGTAACCGGAGATCGAAAACGACCAGTCCTTACGTTGATCACTACTCAAATACATCCATAAGTTCCGGCCGAAATCGGTGCGCATGGCCGGGCCGCCCCATAGGCCCGTCAGATGCAGCACCGGTAAGTCGGCGTTCAGCCCTGCGCCCAGTTGCCAATAGTTCAGCAGGGTCAAATTGCCATTGACATTGCCGCCTAGTGCGGTCATCTCCTCCAGGCCCGCAGAGGTAAAGCCCGACCAGGCGTTGAAATTGAGATACCAGGAGCGAATTACATCGCCCGGCGCCTCTTCCCGCCGCTGCACCCAGATAAATTGCGTGCTGCGGTCGACACTGCGGTGGAAACCCAGGTCGTTGGCGTCGAATCCCGGTGAGAAAGTGAGCTCGCCTACTGCTCCCCGCCAATGTTCGCCCCGAACCTTCGATAGCACCACTTTGTGCATATAGCCGGCCAGTCCGGTGGCCAGGGTATCGACGCTCAAGTGCCGGGCGTCGGGCCGCTGGAAATAGTGGATGGAACTCTCCTGCGTCCCGGTGATGGCGTCCCGGCTTCCCAGGAGGTCGGTGGCCGCGATTGTCCCCTGCACCTCGTAAGTGTCCTCGCTGAATAGGTGGCGCAGGTCAATACCGCCGGTATAAGCATCGGTGGGAAGAAAATTCAGCTGCTCATTCTCGATGCGCCGGTTAGTGGCGGTCAGAATACCGCCCAGCGAGGTTTTCCCCTGGCGGAAGTCCTGTTGCACCCGGGTCACGAAATAATTAGTCAGCGGCTCCACCGTTTCGTGCCGGGTAGGCTGATCCTCAAAGCGGATGGTAGCCTGCTCCTGGGCCGTAACGGCATTCAGCACACCGATTGACAAGCCTGAAGCGGTCTTACCGCTGAGCTTGCCGGCCGCCAGTATGGCGGTTGATGAAGGCTGGTCAACAAATCCGTCGGTGTCCGGGGAATGGTGCGGTGAGCGGCCGATCCGCCGGGGGTAGAACAGCGCATTACTGCCCAGATCCCCGTCACCGATCCCCAGTGCGAATGCAAAAATGTTTCCCCCTTCCACAAAAAGGGGCCTTTTCTCGGCATAAAAGGTCTCAAAAGCGGTCAGGTTCAGATCGGCCGGATCGGCCTCCACCTGGCCGAAATCGGGGTTCACCGTCAGGTCCAATGTGAGATTGTTGGTCAGTCCCAACTTAATATCCGCCCCCAGGTTGGAAACCAGGTTATAGCCCTCGGGGTGTACGGCGGTCATATATTCTGTGGCTCGGGAGTACTGTCCGGTAGTGTAAGGCGACAGGTAAATTCGGCGTTGGCGCGGAATATTATTCAGGCCGGTCAGCCGGCCGTAATGACGCACGAAGCCGTCTTCCTCTTTTGACCAGTAGCTCCAATATATATCTTCATTTTTACGTGAAATCATGCGATTGACCTGTAGGCCCCAGGATTGGACCTCGCTGTCCGAGAAGCGTAGTTCGCGCAATGGAATCTGGAACTCCGCCGTCCAACCGTCCGGTGTGATGCTGGCTTCGCCTTCCCAGATGGCGTCCCAGTTGAGGTCCTGCATGGCGTCATCGTAACGGCGCATATCCCGCTTGACCCCTTGCGGGTTCAGCCAAAACTCGAACGCAGTGCGATAGTCGCCATAGCTGTCGAAGGAGACGCTCACCCAGTCGCTGGGAGTTTCCTCGTCGCGGCGACTGAGGATACTGCGGATTCCCGCCGGCTGGGAGTCGAAAGCCTTAATGGCTACGTATAGATATTCGTCATCATAGAGGATGGCGAACTCGGTCAGCTCGGTGGCGGCTTGGCCTTCCAACGGATCACGCTGCACGAAGTCTGACTTAAAGGTAGCGTCCTTCCAGGCCTCATCGTCGATATGGCCGTCAATATGGATCTGACCCGCCGGTATTCGTAGCGCCTTGACCGATCGGGGCCGCTCCAGATCTACCCGGTCCAATCTGGCCCCCAGCAGGATACCGGTGGACATCAACAGTAAGGCGAATTTTCTGTAGGACATGAAACCTCTCCTGGTAAACTTTAGTGCTGGATGTTTGTTTGACGCAGCGGCCGGCGGAAAGGTTGTCAGGCTGGGTGTCAGGCGAACAAATTTTTAGGATCAATCACAATTAGGCCGAAGCTATCTGCCGGTGGTATACCGGTCCGGCGTATAAAAAAAAGGGGCGCTTGCGCCCCTTGTAAATTTACCGGGTAAAACTCGGGCTTAGCCTTTCAGCTTGAAGCTCACCGGGATAGAAATCCAAACCCCCACAGGACGATCCCGCTGCTTGGCCGGCGTGAACATGGTACGCTTGATGGCATCCACGGCCGCTTCGTCCAAACCGGTGTTAGGGACTCCCTTGAGTATTACTGTCTCGGTTACCCGCCCCTTGTTGTTGACAAACGCCTGCACGATCACGGTGCCCTCGATACCAGCCTCCTGGGCAATGGGGGGATAGCGCACATTCCGCTGGATGGCCGCGTAACCGCCAATGGGCACCGGCGCTTCGTCATAAGGAATAAAACGCACGGTGGGGCCTTCATTGGGCGGCGGCGGCGGCGCATCCCATTCGAAGTCCTCCAGATCGGTCTCCTCGATGGTGATATCCTCGGCGATATCCTCGTCCTCCGACTCTACCGGAATCGAAGGGCGTGAAGGTGGTGGTGGCGCCTCGAACTGCTGTGTAGGCGGAATCTCAATCGTCTCCACTAATTCGTTAAAATCCCGCTCCACCATTTCACCACCCTGCTCGAAACGAGGCAGGGCGTAAAAAAACATAACCACCAGGATCACCGTTCCCATCAGGATCCAGCGCACCCGTAAAGGGTAGCGCAACATGAAGCGATCGTCTGGCACCGGCATGATTAATTCACTCTGGTTTTGGCGGAATAATTCACCTTAAGCGCGTTGGCGTTGCGCAACTCCTGGTGCAGATCGGTTATGATCCTCATGCTAGTCTCTTTGTCAGCCTTCAATGAGGTGGTCAGTTTAGGATTCTCGGCCAGCTTGGCATAGATCACGTTCCGCACCGCCGGCATAGGCACCCGTTTGTCGTCGATCGATACCAGGCCCACCTTGTTCACCCACAAGTGAGCGGTGTTGCGTTTACTCTCAAGCTTCTCAATTTTGGTAGCGCTGGGCAAGGCAATCGGTAGTCCCTCATATTCCCTTAACACGGTGGTCACCATGAAGAACACCAACAACATAAAGATAATATCTGGCATGGAAGCCGTCGAGATTTCCGACTTGGGCTTATTGCGGACAGAAAATTTCATTTATGAAGGTATCTCCAAAGAACTCTATTGGTCTGGTTCAGCGATGGAAATCCGGGTAGCCCTGGCTTGCTTGAGCTGATCCAGCACATCCAGGTAGGCTTGGTGCTTCGTCTGCGGATGGGTCTTTACCGAGATGATCAGCTTGTCATTGCGCGCCAGCATGGTCTTGATCCGCCCCTTGAGCTGGTTTACCGGCACCAGCTCCTCATCCAACAGCACTTGCCCGGCGGCGTTGATCAGCACATTGGTGATGTTCTTAGGATTGACCTCCAACTCTTCACCGATAGCGGGAAGCACCAGGCCGATGCCCTTGTCCATACTGATGGTGGTCGTCACCAGAAAGAATACCAGTAGCAGAAAGGCGATATCGGCCATGGAAGCCGAGGGGATTTCCTTCAAGCCGGCCCGTTTACGCTTAATCATTCGGGGCTCCCCATACCAGTCAGTTAGGCCTTGAGGTTACCGTCTTTTTCCAATATCATCATAGTCTCCACCAGGGTCTCGGAACCTTTTTCCATGCTCAGGATATGGCCCTCGATCATAGTCAAGGCGAAGTTCTGGAGGAATTGCAGAATAATTGCCACTACCAGACCAAAAGCGGTGGTCAAGAGAGCCACCGAGATACCTCCGGCCACCACCGCGGGACTGATATCATTAGCCATTTTAATATCATCAAAGGCCTTGATCATGCCCACCACCGTGCCCAGGAAGCCCAGCATGGGAGCGGTACCGATGAAAAAGGTTATCCAGGACATGTTTTTCTCCAGGTTGGCCATCTCGATAGTGCCCCGATTTTCGATGGCCTTCTCCGCACTGGACACGCCGAGGTTGATGTGCTCCAAGGCCGCCATGAAGATATTGCCCAGCGGTCCGCTCACCTCTTCGCATTTGACCAGGGCGGATTTTACCCCGGACGATCGTAAGATATCCGTAACCTCGCCGGCAAAAACATCCACCTCCACTTCACTCTTGAACAGGTGGTAGAGTCGCTCGACAGAAAACGCGATTCCTGCTATCCCGCAGGCCAAAATCGGCCACATGAAGCTGCCGCCTTGGAGAAAATAGTCAACCATTTAACCTAGACCTCCATTTGAATTTCAATTTTTGGGGAACCAGTCAGAAAAATAAAAAGCCAATCTTTGCCGACATACATCCCGGCACTGAATATTAATTCGGAAAGCCTCCTATTGCAAGCCCGATAGGAGACCCGCCTGATCAAAAAGTTCCAGCGCTTGTTGTACCTGGTTGTCCACTCGTAAGCGCAGCAAATATAAAGCTTCCCGATTCCAGTTCCGGCCGGCGATCTCGCTGGCCACGCGGTTGGATAGATATTCCCAATCCTGCTCTAAGGCTGTGTCATCAAGCTCCTGCCCTTTGGCCCGTAGCCAGGCCGCCATTCGCTCGCGTTCTTCCGCCCCGGGCTGATATTCCTGGATAAAGGTGTCCAGATCGGGATAGCGGCCTTTAATCTCCATGGCGGCCATCTCGGCGTATTGGAAAAAGAGCCGCTCGGGATTGTTCATCAACCGTAGAGATTGGTCCGTCAACTTCAGGTTGAAAGTGATCCGCACGTCGGGGAAAATGCCGCCACCGCCGTAGACTGTCCGGCCCGAACGGGTATGGTAACGTGGCAGGGTGGCCAGGATGGAATCGATCACCTGTGGATCATCCGAGCGAGCTATCAGATCGTGATAGTACTGTTCACTACCCTTGCCGTAGGGCCGCTGGATCAGGCGTCCGCTGGGCGTGTAGTAGCGACCTACCGTCACTCGCAAAGCTGAACCGTCGCTCAACCGCCATTGGCGTTGCACCAGTCCCTTGCCGAAGCTGGTCTCGCCCACAATCAAGCCCCGGTCCAGGTCCTGCAGTGCGCCGGCCACTATCTCGCTGGCGCTGGCGGTCCCCCGGTTAATCAGCATGATGATGGGATAGGAAGGGTGAGTTCCTTCCCGGCTGGCCCGATGCACCTGGTTGATACTGGGTTGGCGGCCCTTGGTGAAAACCAGCGTGTCGTCATGGGCGATGAACAGGTCCAGGACCTGAACCGCCTGTTCAAGATAGCCGCCCCCATTGTTGCGCAGGTCCAGCAGCAACCTGGTCATCCCCTGGCCTTCCAGCTCCTCCAGGGCCAGTTCCACTTCATCGACGGTCGTGCTGGAGAAGCGGTTGATCAGTATATAGCCGGTGCGATCATCCAACATGATAGAAGCCAGCACACTATAGATGGGGATATCGTCGCGGACAATGGTGAAGGGAATCAGCTTCTCCTGCCCTACCCGGCGCACCTTGATGTTCACCGAGGTACCCTTCTCCCCGCGCAGGGTCTGAACCACCTGGGCCTGGCTGAATTTGTAGGCCGACTGGCCATCGATCTCCACGATCTTATCGCCGGATTGCAGCCCAACATGTTCCGACGGACTTCCCACCACCGGTGCGATGACTGTTATCCAGTTGTCAATGATATCGAACTCAATGCCGATCCCTTGAAATCGGCCCACGAACCGCTCGTTGATGGCTTCGAACTGGTCCTTGGGAATGTAGGTGGAGTGAGGATCCAGCCGCTCCAGCAATCCGTCGAAGGCCCCCTCGAAAACGTCGTCCCAATCCACCGGGTCAACGTAGTTATCGTTAACCAGCCGGATGATCTCCTGCAGGGAATTCAGCTTCTGGTAGAGGTCATCGGTCCGGCCGGCCGGCAGCGGTTTGGCCTGGGTTCCGGCCAGAATCAGCAACCCGCTGGCCAGAATCCCAGCACTTATCCACAGCCTGCGCCGGTGTGTCACGCTAAATCCCCAAGTAGAGCATTACCCGCACAGCCACGGCGTTGAAGTTGCCATCGCTGGGTGCAATGATTTTCTGGAAATCGTTCATGGACCACTGGTTGGCCGGCAGGCTGCCAATCTGGTAACCGGCGCTCATACGCAATCCGGCCCGGTCGAGAAACTGGAGCTTCAGCGCCACGTATGGCTGGAATGAAAAAAAAGTGCCCGACAACGCCACGATAGTGTTGGTGGTATCGGCGCCGTCGAACTGGCCGGCCCAGCTGGGCGATCCGGAAGTATGAGCGAACTGAATGATGCCCCGGCTGTAGCCGAACAGGGAACCGGCGGCAATCTCCAGGTTGCTGAACAGCGGAATCACATATTCAATCGAGGCGCTTCCAGTCATCAGGGTCAGCTTCAAATCCACTGTCTCCTGGGTGGCGCTATCCACCCGGGTGACGCTGTTACTGCCCAGCCCCACATAGGCGCCCACCCGCCAGTTGCCGGTGATGTTCCCGAAACCTTCGACTCCATGCAGCACCAGCATGGTCCCCAGAGGGCTCAGGTCGTCGAAATTCAGACCGGAAGTATCCAGCAGACCGGCAGAAGTGGCCGGTTCTCCCGCGACATTGAAAGGGAAGGCCTGGGCCACATCCAGGAGCAGGAAGGTAGGTGTATAGCCGATACCGCCCCCGAGATAGGACTCCGATGGGTATTCGATGTCTCTCTGAGCGGATAGACTGGAAACCAGCCCCACTGTGATCATTAAGGACAGCAGATGCTTAAACATAGAGGTACTCCTGAATAAAGACAGTAACGATTCTTCTTCTGGCAGATTTAATAAACTCACCATCAGACTAACGGTTGAATAGATCTAAACGGGACGAAGTTACAATATAAGTCGCTTTGCGGCACCCAACAATACTAAAATCAAGGTAAAAGACGGGTTCACCTTTTCCCTTGCAATACCCACATAACCCCTCTATATTTTTCGCGTTGAATTCAGGCCGGTTATATATGGCTTTGTTGCGGCGTATGATAAAGTACTGTTTGCTCCAATAACAACGTTGAGACTAAAACCGCAGATCGCACCCTTATTTTGCTACCTGGTGCTAGCTGTCTTCGCCCTTGCAAGTCATCTATGGGGAGAGGTTACCATCACTTCCTTTGGGAGTGACGGTGAATCGATCCGTGTACTGGGGGGCAGCTGGGATTATAACCGAAACGGCCAGCCGGAAGTGCTGGCTTTGCGCAGCGCTCGTGACGCCACTGCGCCGGATGAGTTGATTTATCTGGAGCTTACCGCCGCTTCCCCTGTGATACTGTGGAGTTACCGCCCGGCCGCTGAGGGCGTACGGCTGGTGGACGCCCAAATCGCCGACCTGGGCGGCAACGGCACGCCGGAGCTGGTGGTCCTGTTGCACCACGAGGCACTAACCGACAATGCGTCGCCCGATTGGCTGGTGTTTTTTACCTGGGACGCCACGGCCGAAAAATTCAATGCCGAACCGGACTACCGCTGGAACTACCGCGGTAAGGGAGTTTCGTATTTGCGTCCTACCGGTCTACAGGTATCGGACCTGGATAACGATGGCAACGACGAGTTGGTCATCACGGTGGGCAGCCCGGACCGCATGGTGCTGGTGGCTGATTGGCGCCGGAGGCGGCTGCGGGCTTCCAGCGAGTTCCGCCCGCAACCCATTATCTCCGGTTCCCGGCCGTTCACGGTGGCTGTCGTCGACATCAACGGCGATGTGCGGCGGGATCTCCTGATCATCGGGCAGGGCGAGCGTCCCCAGTTGATCGCCCTGATAAACGGCCGGGGTGGTTTTAATGAGGTAGCTGTCACCGATCCGCTCGCCGGGCCGGTGCTGGCGGCGGCTATTGCTATCGGCGACCTGGATGGTGATGGTCAGGAGGAGGCGGTCCTGCCGCATTCCGATGGCTCGCTGACTTTGGTGAGCATGGCAGGTCCCCGATTGCGCGCCACCCGCTTGGACACCGTACCTGCCGGACTGCTGGACCTGGTGATTGTAGATGTCGATGGGGACGGTGGTGATGATCTGCTCTATCTGTTACCCGATGGCACCCTGGTCTTCCACGACCAGCGATTTGCGACGCCTTTAAATCCGGCCATGATCAGGGCCCAGTTGCCAGCCGGCACAGCGCCGCCCGACAGCTACCATTCCATCACTATTATTAATGGAAAAGGCGACCGGCCCGGCCGACTTTTGGTGTCGGCGTCTAGTGCCACCGGTCCTACGTTGCTATTGGCCGACCTGCCTTCAGGTCCGTTCCCACCCTCCACCCAGTCGGCTATGGCGGTCGCGGCCCGGGCCGCAGCGACCATACCACCTATGAGGGAGACCGGGGCGTTGTCGGCTCTGCCCCTGGTGGCTCCGCCACTGGCCATTTCACCAGCTGGCCCGCCGGCAGTTACTCTGGAGCCGGAAGTTCCGGCAGTGGAGGGGGGGGATGTCTATTTCCAGGATCGGAGATTGCCGCCGGACCCCCGGGCCCTGCCGCCCCATCGTACTCCTGACGTATTGCTGTACGCCGGTGACGAATTCACCCGCAATGTGTTGGCTGAAAGGGCCGAGGAGTTCGCCCACTTCCGGTTCCTGCGCAAACCGCCGGGCATGGTTTTCAAGTTCCAGCGGCAGGCCATTGTCTGGCAGCCAACCGACCAGCATTTCGGCGCCTGGAACGTGGAGTTCGAGATCACCTTCCAGACCGGAGTAAGCTACGAGGACATGGTTACCGATTCGGCCCAGGTCTTCAAGGTGGTGCCGGACCTGGAAGTGGTGCACGATCAGATGCTGATCTACGTAAACGACAAACCCCGCATCACCAGCCGTCCCGAAACCGAACAGCTGCTGGCCGGGAACCTGTTCGCTTACCGCATTCAGGTGGACGACCGCAACGCCGATGCCCGGATTGATTTCCGTCTGGAGTCGGGCCCCGAGGGGATGATCCTGGACCGTAGCGGGATCCTAACGTGGCGTACCAACGAGGCCCACCACGACAATTACCAGGTGGTGATCTCAGCCACCGACGGATTCGACAAAGACATCCAGACCTTCACCATTAATATCAATGCCCAGCTCACCCTCACCTCTACTGCGCCCAATATTGCCCGGCCCCAGAAGCCGTATAACTACGAGGTGACCATTTTTCAGCCGGGATCCGAGAAGCAATACAGCTATTCGCTACCCCAGGCCCCGGAAGGGATGACCATCAGCCAGGATGGGATCATCAGCTGGACCCCTACCAAGGCCCAGTTGGACACCCACCACTTTCAGGTGCGAATCACTGATGGTATTTCGGAGGATGTGCAGGACGGCTGGGTCTACGTGAACGCACCACCGCGGATCATCGACGCACCGTCGGCGGCCATAACAGTTACAGCCGGTGATACCCTGGGGCTCAATTTCCAGGCTGAGGACCCCAACGCGATCACTAATCTGCAGTGGGTGCTTTCCAAAGGTCCCTTGGAAATGAGCATCGATTCCAGCGGCCGGTTGACCTGGCCCACAACCTTGGACGACCTGGATGCCCATCGCTTTACGGTGGAGCTGGCCGATGGTATGGATAAAACTCAGTTCCGGGGGGTGGTGTTCGTGAACTCGCAGCTGGCTATCAAGTCCGCCCCGCTGGACTCGGCGGTGGTGGGGCGAACCTATGCCTACCAGGTGGAAACCCGGGACGACAACCAGGCCACCCTGCTTAAGTTCCGGCGCCCCACGGTGGTCACCGATCTGAGCCACACCCACGGTTACCGGATCGAGATTCAGGACGACAAGTTCCGGCGCGACCTGCCCCGTTATATTGCCGGTTTCAAGGAGCGGAAGAATATTTACGTCAACCGGCCGCAACGGCCCCAGTCGGGGGAAACAGCCCAGGCGGCCCGGGTGGATCTCAAGGAAGCCGTCACTCATCTGTTTATGGATAACCGGGACCTGATCGTGATTTTCGTCAGCCCTCTGCCCGGGCTGGTGGAACTGGAGGATGTGCTGTGGGAGTTCTTCGAGGGCGGCCGGGGCATGATGCCCAAGTACCAGGCCCAGCCGGTACCCTTGGTGTACTTCAGTCTGCGGGAATTTCCGGACGGCATGACGGTAACCGATGAGGGTCTGATCCAATGGGTGCCGACCCCCAACCAGGCCGGGTTACACCAGGTACGACTGGTCGTCTCCGACGGCTACACCCGCGATGAGCAGGCCTTCGAGGTATATGCCAACTACGCACCGGCCATCCTTTCCCAACCCGATACTCTGGCCAGCTCGGAGAAGCGCTATAGTTATCAGCTGCAAGTGGATGACCGTAATGAAGGCGCTCAATTGAGCTATCGTCTGATCAAAACACCGGCCGGCATGCAGGTGGACTCCAAGGGCCGGGTAACCTGGGTCCCCACGGTCGAACAGCTTAACTGGCATGAGTTTATTGTAGAGGTCTCCGACGGACACGCCACCGACCGCCAGGCCACAACCCTGTTTGTCAACATGCCGCCCCGCCTAATTTCCCGGCCCAAACCGGTGGCCTTGAATAATTACGAATATAGCTACCGGTTGGTGGCTGAGGATCTGAACCACGATCCGATCAAGTATAAGGCCTTGAAACTGCCCCGCTTTTCCGAGTTCGACGCCCGCACCGGCCTGTTTAAGTGGCGGCCGCGTACCCTGCAGAAAGGGCCCAATGATATCGTCTTCGAGATTACCGATTCCCACGGCGGCGTCACTTTACACGATTTTCAGGTGCATGTTTTCGAGGATCCCAGCCGGGAACGGTTCCTACTCACCAGTTGGCCCCTGATGATGGCCTTCGCCGGGATCATTTTTGTGCTGGGCCTGACGGTTGGCGGCTGATCCGTCAGCTGATGGACTGATCCCCCAAAAACCGATTAAGCCCCTTGTGCCCAGTCAGACCGCCGGATTAGCTTAGAGCCTCAGATTTATGCCAGTTATACCTGCCTGAGGCCATCAGTGGTCCGGGCCTGGAAGGAAAAACCGATGTCAAGCGCACAATCAAAGGCAGGCCATATCAGGATCGGGCTGATGGGATTCGGCCGGATCGGCCGCAATATCTACCGGTTGGCTGCGGAGAAACCGGATGTGGAAATCGCCGTTATTAGTGACGTGGCTGAGCCCCGCATTCTGCATTACCTGCTGCAACGCGACTCGATTCATGGGTCGTTTCTCCAGGAGGTTCGGTTAGAGCAAAACCGGCTCCACCTGGATGACGGGCGCACTGCCCGCATGATCCGGGGCCGCGAACCCGGTTCGGTCCCCTGGGATGGCTATGACGTGGACGTGGTGATCGACGCCACCCATAAGTATCTTCAGCGCTCGCAGCTGGAGTCCCACTTAGAAGCAGGCGCCCCCCGGGTGATCATTCCCAACCTGCCGGATGAACAGATCGACCGGGTGGTGATAATGGGGGTGAACGACGATACCATTTCCGGCGCAGACCGCCTGGTCTCCGCCGGGTCCTCCACCACGAACGTGATGGCCTTGATGCTGAAGTTTCTGGACGCCAAATTCAAGATTGAGCGGGCCATGATGACTACCATCCATGCCTATACCAGCGATCAGCCGCTTCAGGATTCCGCCGGCTCGGACTTCCGGCGTAGCCGGTCGGCGGCGGACAACATTATCCCCAACGACACCGCCACACCCCACTGGGTGGAGCAGATCATGCCCCAATTCGCCGGCAAACTGGACGGCATCTCCCTGAACGTGCCGGTACCGGATGGTTCCTGCCTGGACCTCACGGTGCAATTCCAGGATGACAGTGTCACCGTTGAGGCGATCAACAATGCCGCCCGGGAGGCGGCGAAAGAGATACCGACGATTATCCAGATCACCGACGATCCCATCGTTTCCAGCGACGTGATCGGCAATCGCCATAGTTTGATTTTCGATACCCAGGCCACCATGAAAACCCAGGGCCGTCTGGTGAAACTCCTGGGCTGGTACGACAACGGGTGGGGTCACGCCGCCCGGTTACTGAACCTGGTCCGGGCTTACCACCGGCTAAGCAGCGCAGGAGGTGTGGCATGAGAGTAGCCATCAACGGTTTCGGCCGCATCGGGCGGGCGGTGTTCCGGATCATACACACCCGGGACGATGTGGAAGTGGTAGCCATCAATGACCTGTTCGATCCGGGAGCGTTGGTCTACCTGCTGAAATATGATACGGTTATGGGAGGATTCGACGCCCAGGTCGCTCTGGATGGTGATACCCTGAGCGTTGACGGCGCCCAGGTCAAGATGCTGGCCCAACGGGACCCGACGAAACTACCCTGGGACCAACTGGGCATCGATGTGGTAGTGGAATCCACCGGTATTTTCCGTCAGCGGGCTCAGTTGGAACAACACTTGAGCGCCGGGGCGAAACGGGTCATCCTGACCGTGCCGGCCAAGGACGACATAGATTACATGGTGGTAATCGGGGTCAATGAAGACGGGCTCAAACCCGAGCACCGGATCGTCAGCAGCGCCAGCTGCACCACTAATTGTCTGGCGCCCATGGCCAAAGTGTTGCACGAGGCCTTCGGGATCGTGGAGGGGATCATCAACACGGTGCACGCCTATACCAACGACCAGCGCCTGGCCGATGTGCCTCACAAGGACTGGCGCCGCAGCCGGGCCGCGGCGGAGAACATCATTCCCACTACCACCGGCGCCGCCCGGGCAGTGGGTAAAGTGCTGCCGGACCTGGCCGGCCGGTTGGACGGGATTGCCTGCCGGGTACCGGTGCCGGACGGTTCGGTGGTGGACTTAGTATGCGAACTGGCCCGGGAGGTCACTGTCGATGAAATCAATGAGGTGGTGATGGATGCCGCCGGGACCGAGCGCCTGAAAAAAATTCTATCGTACTCCACACTGCCCATCGTGTCCACCGACATCATCGGTGACCCCCACTCCTCTATCTTTGACGCGCCCTACACCCGCGTTTCCGGTGGCCGGTTCGTCAAGACCCTCAACTGGTACGATAACGAGTGGGGTTATTCCAACCGGGTAGCCGACCTGATCGACCTGTTCGCCGCTTGGAAAAACTAGCGGTTCCACCAACAGTTGTAAAATAGCAGGTTACCACTTTATACTTGACAATCAGAACAACCGATCATAACATGCCGGATGGCATTCGCTTGCCATGTCCCAGTTCACATCAACAGTTGACACGAGAGAGGTGTATTGCAATGAAAACTATCCTACGCACTGTACTATTGGTGGTCGTATCCACTAGTTTCGCTTTTGGCCAGGTTGCCAACGTGACCCCGGCGCCTGAGGGCGGTGGCGGTGACGGTCCCGGCCTGGTCATTGCCGGGGATCTTGTGATCCTGATTGGAAAGGTGAAGACTCACGACAGCGGTAATATCAAGAGTGTCCTCGGGCTTAGCCCCCTGTTGGGGATCAGTTATAAAAAATATTTCGGTGATGGGGCCGCCGCGGGCAGTTTCAGGGGCTATTGGGCTATTGGTACCGATGTCCTGGTACTACCCTTCTTTGGTGTCGGTGGCGACTATATTTTCGATGGCAAGACCAAATTCTATATCGGGGCTAATATTTCAAGTCACCTAGCACTTTTTTTAATTCCCTGGCCCTCTCTCGCCCTGGGGGTCTATCTGTAGTTGGACCAGTCAATTCTATGCCTGTTGAGAAACCCGGCCGGTTAGGCCGGGTTTCTTGCTTTAGGCCAAAAATTATTCCACTGGCGGCAGCTAAGCCTCTCCCTTCGGGGCTTCATCCGGCGGCGGAAGTTTAGCCAGCAGTACTTCCACCAATCGCTCCCGCTGGGCCTCATCCAGGACCAGCTCCACCCGTAGCGCATATACCCGCTGGAGCGCCGTGAAATCAGGCGGCAGCTTAACAGCGTCTTTCTCGGTGGTGATCAGCACCCAGCCCTCGTCTACCGCCAGCGCTGCCAGTTGGGCCAGATCGGTGGCCGAATAACGGTGGTGATCAGGGAAATAACGAACCTCTTCCGGCTCCAGTCCCAGTTTCATAAGGGCGTGATAGAAGGTGTGCGGCTGGGCCACTCCACAGAAGGCTACGATATGCCGCTCGCGCAGCTCCTTGGCCGTCAGGTCCGGACCGGCACCCACTGCTTGGAGCTGGGCTTGCGCCTCCATCCGGCTGGTGACTTGGAGAACGTCATACTCCACCAACCGGTCGACCAAAGCATCAGGTGGTGAGCTCAGTTCCGTCCTGGTCCAGAGCACCAGGTCGGCCCGGCGCAGGCCGGCCACACTTTCACGTAGCGAACCATACGGAAAAATACGGTAAGCCGATCTGGGTGCGGTGGCATCCAGCAAAACCAGATCGCAGTCCCGTTCCAAACCCCGATGCTGAAAACCGTCATCCAGTACGATCACCTCGACGGGGCATGATTGCACCATGAAAGCGGCTCCGCGGAAGCGGTCCTCATCCACCACTACCGGCGCCCCCGGTAACCGCCGGGCCAGCAGCAACGGCTCATCCCCGGATTCCGCTACCGTAGCCAGAATCCGTTTGCTGTCGGCAACCAACAATGTACCAGTAGATTCCCGGCGGTAGCCCCGGCTGAGGACCCCCACTCGGTAGCCCAGGTCCAGCAGCAGGCCGGCCACATAGATGGTCGCCGGCGTTTTACCGGTGCCCCCCACCGAAAGATTGCCGATGGAGACCACCGGAACCGCCGCGCGGCGAGAGATGAAAAAGCCTATGCGGTAGAACAGGTTCCGCCACCAGGAAACCCCCCAATACAGCATGGCCACCGGCCAGAGTAACGGCCGCAACCTACGCCAGTTGCGCTGCGAGAGCATCGACCTGCTTTTCCAATTCGATGGTGTGCTCGCTCACTAGGCGGGCCAAAGAGTCGTCGTCGATATCAGGAGCGTATTCTATCGGTGGGCCGTACAAGACAATAATCCGGCCGAACGGCTTGGGTACCTGAAACCGGTCCCAACTTTTTTCGAATACCCAGCGCCGGGTGGCCGTAGCGGCAAAGGGGATGAAAACCGCCCCCTTTTTAGCCGCCACCATCAGGCTGCCAGGTTTAGCGACTTGCGCCGGACCCTTGGGGCCGTCCATGGCGATGGCCAGCAGGGCCTTCGGGCGGTTGATGGCCCGGATCAGTCCGTGCAGAGCCTCCCTGCCACCACGGCGGCTGCTCCCCCGGATGTTTGTCCAACCCCATAGCTCAGAGATGCGGGAGACGATTTCGCCGTCGCGGGAATGGCTCACCAGGGATACGGGGCGTTGTTTGCGCATGGCCCAGGCGCAGAACAGCAGACGACTATGCCAGACTCCAATATATACCGGCCGGTTACCGGCTCGGGCGGCTATCAAGTGCTCTTCCCCCCGAAGGTCCAGGCGGTTCAACCGCATCATCAGGGTCAGGAACGCCCATCCCAACAGGGTCAGCAGCCGATCGGTAAAGGTGAAACGGTATGGGCCTTTCTCGCTCATGGAAGCAACAGAATTTCTCTGGCGGCCAGCTCTGATGGCTTCAGGGGAAACGCCGCACTGTTGCCAGCACCAGCTTGGTCATCGCTGACAGCCAGTGACTGCCGCACCCGAGCCAGTTTCTCCTGTACCAATGTCTTTTGGTTTGGATCCTGGAAATAGCGGCAAATAGCCCTGGCAATGGGAGCCGGCTGTGCCCGTTCCTGGAGAAACTCGGGACAAATCTCCTCACGTGCCAGGATATTGACCATCCCTATCCGGTCCAGCTTCACCAGGCGCCGGCCGATCCACCATGTGAGGGGGGCCATCCGGTAAACCACCGCCATCGGTACGCCCCATACCGCTGCCTCCAGGGTGGAGGTGCCCGAGGCGACGATGGCCGCATCGGCATAGCGCAGGGCCAGGCGGGGCCGTTCCCTGGCAATCGTCAGGTCCCTTCGAATGGCGGGCGGTATCAACTCTACCGGTAGGCCTCGTGACCACCCCAGCACCACTTGTACCTGCGGCAATTCCTGCCGGACCAGGTCGGCGGCGGCCTGGAACACCGCCAGGTGGCGTCGCACTTCCTGCGATCGGCTGCCGGGGAACAAGGTCAGCAGCGGTCGGTCGGGGCTCAATCCCAAGCTCGTTAGATAATCCCGGCGGGAAACGTCCGGCTCGGGCTCTTCCATGATCGGGTGGCCCACAAACCGGGCCTCAACCCCCCTTTGGCGGTACCAGTCCACCTCAAAGGGGAAGATCACCAGCATTTGATCGACGCATTGCCGGATTATCTCCACCCGTTTCTCATGCCAGGCCCATAGTTGGGGACTGATGTAGTAGGTCACCTTGATCCCGGCGGCATGCAACCGGCGCGCCAGACGCAGGTTGAAGCCCGGATAGTCGATCAAGATTACCCTTTCCGGTTGCCATTCCAAAATAAATTTCACCACCCGGCGCATGACCCGCAGAATGAACGGCAGGTGTCGCAGCACTTCCACGAAGCCCACCATGGCCAGATCCTCGGCGGTGTATAGGGGCTTTAAGCCCCGGGCGCGCATATTCTCTCCGCCCACCCCGGCAAACCGGCAGGCGGGGTCCCGCTTCTGCATGGCAGCCATCAGTAGGGCGCCATGGTGGTCCCCCGAGGCCTCACCGGCCAGAATGAAAAACCGCCTTTCCGGCCTGGTACCGGCGCTCACTGTTTCAGGTAGGTTGAGATGATGGCCGCCGCCAGCACCAGGGTCACAGCTCCCAATGTGCTGCGCTCCGACTCAAAGGCGTAGCGCCAGCTGTGTAGTCCCTCGGCCGGTGGCGATTCCAATTCCCGTTTCCGGCCCGGCCGCCAGGGACGAGGGATGATCCGGGGTACGGCCCGGCGGAAATCATCGTATTGGGCGCCAAATAGTTCCGAAAGGGTCGTTTCTTCCAAAGCAATAATCAGGGTGTATTGCAACAGGAACCAGGCCAGCACGAGCAGTAGCAGCCAGTAAAACCAGTCGCCGCCCGCGAACAGCACCGCTCCCAGCCATAGCAGGAGATTACCAATATATAGTGGATTACGGGTATGGGCGTACAGTCCCCGGGTCACCAGCCGCCGGGCACCCACTTTCCGGGTGCGGGTGGCCTTGCCCGAGGCCCGCAAAGCAGCCAGCCGAACCAGCTCGCCGGCCGCCAGCAGCAGCAGTCCCCAGACATATTGTGGAAAGGCTACCCGGGCCTGCCATATGAGCAACAGGCCAATGGGCAGTGGCGTCACGCTGCGATAACGAAAAAGAAAGTCACCCAGGCGAAAGGCCAGGCCTCGGCGGGAACCGGTCGCGGCTATGACGGCACCTCGCCTTCGGGCGCCGGGCCGCCCTGGTCGATGGCCGCCTGGACCTGCATAGCCACATCCAGCGCCGCCCGGGCCGCATAGCCGTCCACTGCCGGTTGCTCCAGCCCCGCCACCGACCTGATGAAGTTGCGTAACTCCATTAGCAGGGCATTATACTTCTTGGTGGCCGGTTTCTCGTAGGTGATCAGCCGTTGGCGGCCCCGGTACTCGAAAGGGATGGATAATAGTGCCGCCTTGGGTTGGCGGTCCGCGTCGATCAGCTGGTAAACCTCAGTGAGTTGCTGCAGAAAATCGATGCCGATGTACATGCGGCCCTGAAAGATTCGCAATTTGCGCATGGGCCGCTGCGAGATCCGGCTGGCGGTGAGGTTAGCCACGGCGCCGTTCTCGAACTCCAGCCGGGCGGTGGCGATGTCGATGGAGTCGGTGATCACCTGCACCCCGTTGGCCCGCACCTCGCTGACCGGCGATCCGATCAGGTGCAGCACCACATCGATGTCGTGGATCATCAGGTCCAGGATCACCGGCACGTCGGTGCCCCGCTCGCTGAAGGAGGCCAAGCGGTGGCCCTCGATGAATCTGGGTCGCAGCCGGTATTTATCCAGCACGGCCAGGGCCGGGTTGAGCCGCTCGATATGTCCCACCT
The DNA here is from genome assembly GCA_965372015.1 of uncultured bacterium. Taxonomy (GTDB): domain Bacteria; phylum Fidelibacterota; class Marinisomatia; order SCGC-AAA003-L08; family TS1B11; genus JACZSB01. The sequence goes on from CBDVAP010000040.1 coordinate 19,437, forward strand.
GGACCAGCCGGTCGCACTTCTCCGCCAGCCGCAACAACCGGTCCGCTTCATCCAGCGTGCGGGTGATGGGCTTCTCGATAAATACATGGCAGCCGGCTTCCAGCGCCTGGGAAGCCACCTGGAAATGGCCGGCAGTGGGCACTACCACCGACACCGCCTCGGCCGCTTCCAGAGCTTCGTCTAGGGTGGCGAAAGCCCTGATCTGGTGCTCACGGCTCACAACGGCCAGGCGCTCAGGGTCGCTGTCGTGGACCCCAATCAGGTCCGCTTCCGGCAGTTCCCGTAACTGCTCAACATGGAAGCCGCCCAGGTGGCCCACCCCGATTACCGCCGTTTTAATTCGCTTACCTGTCATCGCAGCGAAATTATGACCGGTCATGGCTGATAGCCACAGCCAGTTGCCGCCCGGCCGAACTGGCCAGCGGGCCGATTTGCCCTTGCATTAAGGGAGGGCGGGTGGCAATTTATCCGGCGAAACTGCCCGCCCCGCGACCGGGCGTCGGCGAGTACGCACTGCAGAATAGCCCATGGAGGTGCTCATGACCCGTGAAGGGCGCATATTTATCAGCAGGTTGATCGTGGTCCTGGTGTATACCGCCAGCCTGGCCGCGCTTTTGTTAGGTGATTTCCTGGTCACCCTGATCACTATCGGCATAGGACTACTATGCTGGCTATTTTATCTGTTGGCCGCCGGCCTGGGAGGTCCGCAGGCGGACCCGAGCTCCGGCAGTCTCCAGGCGGACCCGGGCTCCGGCGCCCCGCTGGGACTGGCCGTCAGCCGAGTGATCGCCGGCCTGGGGGTGCTGTTGGCGCTCTCCGCCTTCATGACCTACGGCCTCGAGCAGAATATTTGGGGCGGCTACACCCTCAACCTGCTGGGCCCGGCCCTGGCGGTGGCGGTGCTGGTGGTGACCACCCTGCCACTGGTGGTCCTGCTGCTGACCAGCAAGCCGGCTGTTCCTGTTGAAGAGACCAGTTTCGGACCCGCCGAAGCCCCGGCCACATTGGAACCAGGCTATTCCCCGGAGGACTACGAGGAAGAAGAATACGAGGAAGATATAGACGAGGATGAAGAGGAGGACTTGGAAGACTGGGATGACGAAGACGCCGAGGATGAGGATTATGACGAGGAGGAGGGGGAAGAGGAGGACGACGACGAGGAGGAAGACTGACCAGTAGCCGACTTCGCCTGGCCACCGCAATCCTACTTAAGGGACTCGTTCACCCCGAAGACGAATTTTAGCCACTCCGTTAGCCGCACCTGCTCGGCACCCACAAAGCCCTTTATTTCGCTGTCCGTCACCTGCCGCTGAAAGTCTTGCAGCAACAGCTGGGACAGGGGCCGGTATGACCAGTGCCACGGCTCGTAGCTGGGCCCTTCGTCCCGCCCCATTGGATAGGCCATGACATAGCCGTATTCTCCCGCGCTGGTTTCCAGCCAGTCCAGTGCCGCCTGCCCCGCCGGCGACTCCCAGTAGACCATCGACAGGCTGTTTAGGTCCACGTCGGTGCCCCAGTGGTGGCGCGACAGCCCCGGCGGTGCGCTGTATTCCATCAGTGCCCGGCAGCGCTGCCCTTCATCGGGAAACAGTTCCAACAGATTGCGGCCCACTGATGTACGCGAGCCATCGAACCGGGCCTCCCAGAGGGCCCGCTGGCGGTCGTGGGTACGGGTGGCCGACACTACATATAGCCAGATGCTTTCAGCCTCAGCCGCAGCCACCAGGCGCTCCAGGTCCCGGGCCGCCTTAGCCCGCAGCCAATGTCTCTGATCCCCCGACAACCGCTCGCTAAGCTGCACGAAACCGGTGCTTGTATCGGGGCGGTAGTGGCCTGTGAGGTAGGCGGTGGGCTCGAGGGGGTAGAGGGCGGTGCTGTCGGCGGGGGCGGAGGCAGCCAGTAGCAGTGGCAGTAGCAGGGGCAGTAGCAGTTGGCAGTTGGCAGTTGGCAGTCGGCAGTGGCGGCCTAGCCTTGTTTCAGGTTTCAAGTTCCGGCGATCTCCGTCACCCTGAGGCTCTCGAAGGGTGAGCCATGCTCCTACTCATACCGCACCAGCACCTGTTCCCCGCGTCCCGGCGTGACCCCGGGCGTTTGCACTCGGTTATGCAGCCGGCGGGCCATGTAGGGCACCTGCTCCTCCAGGTA
>CBDVAP010000041.1:0-21246 GCA_965372015.1 uncultured bacterium
GTTAGAGGCTATTACCGCGGCTGGCTAGGCGGCAATACCGCCACTCTCACGGTGGTGCTGGTGGATGATTCGTTCAGCATGAGCGGGGGGACCCAGCAATCAACCCAGGCTGGGTGGCGAGGCGACCAGCAACTGGTGAGGGAGCGTCTTAGCGCCCTATTCAGCCATTTACGGGCGGAAGACGACCAAGGCCAAGTAACCATTTTGCGGTTGTCGGATGCCCGTTCCATCTACTCCGGCCCGGTGGCGGAATTGCCGCGGGTGGCGGAAATCGCCAACCTATGCCGGCCGGGTTACTATCAGGACAACCTGGCTTCGGTGGTCGACACTCTGAGTTCGGCAGCTTTCCGCGAAGATGCCCGGCTGTTTGCCAACCGCGAGATGATAATTCTAAGCGATTTCCAGACTCACCAGCAACGCGCCCTACGATTGTTGGGGCAGGATACCACCTTCTGGCATGAATGGCACTTCTTTCTGCTGCCCTCACCGCCCCAGGCGGATAACGTAGCCATCACCCGGGCCGAAGTGATGACTACCATCCCGCTGGCCGGGGAGTTGATGGATGTGGCCGTCACACTGCGCAATACCGGCCGGCGGCCCAAAACCAAGCTCCCGGTTCAGGTAGTACTCAATGAGGTGCGCTCCGGCCAGCTGGTGGTGAACCTGAAGCCGGGCGAACAGAAAACGGTGGAGTTCCAGGTAGCACCCGGCGAGGCGGGCCATCAACAGGGCTACGCCGAGATCGAACGCGATGATCGGCCCGGGGACAACCGCTTTTACTTCCATGCCTTTATTCCTTCCCAAGTCAGAGTACTGCTGATACAGCCCCTGGATCCGACCGACGCATTCACCGGTGCGGCCCTGCAGGCGCTGTCCCAGGCCAATCCCCGCATCCACCTGCGTATAGTAGCCCCTTCCGATCTGGGATGGCAACCGCAGGACTACGATTACGTGATCGCCAACGGCTTAACGGATGTGCCTCGCCTGTTACCGCGGAAGCTCAGCGAGTTCCTGGCGCCGGGGGGCACGGTGATCGTTATTCCGGGCCGGGATGCAGCCGGTATCGAGGCGCTGAGGGCGCTGGCAAACCAACTGGACTTGCCACCGATAGACTTGGCGACGCAGAAATATAGTGCCCCCCTCCGGCTGGACCAAAAAGCCTTAAGTCGCTCATTACTGGAGCAGGTTTTCGTTCGCGAGGCGGACGACTTGCCATCAGTCTCCCGGCTTTATCGGCTTGATCCCCGAGGGTCGGACGAGGTAGTGCTGCGGCTAAGCGACGGCCGGCCGGTGCTCACACTCTCTTCCAGCGACGAAGGCAGCCTCTTTCTTTTCGCCCTGCCGTTCGACTTGCAATGGACCGATATACCGGTCAGGGGCAGCTTCATCCCCCTCTGGCATCACCTGATCTATTGGCGTCCCAGCAACAGCTACCTGGCCGATCTTCGGGTGGGTGACCTGCCTCGCTTGGCCGTCACCCCCCGCCAGGCCACCTCGCCCATGACCATGATCGGGCCCCGGAATGTCACCAGCCTGGTGATCCCTGATATCCGGACCCGCAGTGTCGTCCTGCGGGGACTGGCCCAACCGGGGATCTACACGCTGGCCATGGCTGGACAAAATGACGATATCTCAGGGGCCAACGAGGAGAATAGCCTTCAATTCCGGGTCAATACTCCCGGGGCCGAGCTGAACTCGAAGCCCCTGGAGCGGGCGAACCTGGAGGGATTGTTTACTCCCGGCCGAGCGTTTGTGTTGACCGAGGATACCGATATTGGGACCTGGATCCAACAGGCCCGTTTCGGGCGGGAACTTTGGCGGCCGCTACTTTATTTACTGATTGTAGTGGCAGTACTCGAGCTGATTTACGGTAATGCATATAAATCGCTCCGACGGCGCTCATAAGGAGACCGCCATCCTGGTGGGGGTGCGTTGGGAAAACACCCCTTCGCAGGTAACGGATGAATACCTGGACGAACTGAGCCTGTTGGCCCAAACCGCCGGGGCCGAGGTGCTGGGAAGGGTAGTGCAGGCCAGGAAACGACCGGATGCCGCCACCTTCCTGGGGAAAGGCAAGGCCCAAAGCCTGATGCGGCAGGCCACCGCCTTAGGCTGCGGCCTGATCATCGTCGATGAGGAACTCTCCCCCACGCAGCAGAGGAACCTGCAGACAATGGCGGGGGAGCAGGTAAAGATCATCGACCGCAGTGGTTTGATATTGGATATTTTCGTCCGGCATGCCCGCACGCGGGAAGCCAAAACCCAGGTGGAATTGGCCCGCTTGCAGTACCTGTTGCCCCGCCTCAGCGGTCAATGGACCCATTTGGAACGGCAAAAGGGCGGCATTGGCACCCGGGGCGGTCCCGGTGAAACCCAGATCGAAGTAGACCGGCGTATAGTCCGCAACCGCATCCTTAAACTCAAGTCGGACTTAAAACGCCTAGCAGCTGATCACGACACCCGCTCCAAACGGCGAAAGAATTCATATCAGGTGGCGCTGGTGGGCTATACCAACGCTGGAAAATCTACACTGATGAACGCCCTGACCAACGCCGGCGTGCTGGTAGAGGACCAGCTGTTTGCTACTTTGGATACGACCACTCGCAGATTGGAATTGGGCGACCACCAACCGATCCTGCTAAGCGATACCGTGGGGTTTATCCGTAAACTGCCACACCATTTGATCGCTTCCTTCCGAACCACCCTGGCCGAGGTGGCTGAAGCCGACCTGATCATCAAGCTGCTGGACGCGTCCAGTCCCCAGGTGGAGGATCATCTTCGCACCATCGATGAGGTGCTGACGGAAATGGGTGTGCTCGACAATCCCAGTCTGATCGTGCTGAATAAAGTTGATGCCGTCACCGACGGCGATATCCTGGCTCGCCTAAAACGGAAGTTCCCCCAGGCGTTGATGATTTCCGCCCGCCAGCATCTGCGTTTGGAGACCTTGGAAGAGGCCATCCTGCAGGCCCACAGCCGCCATTTCCAGGCCGCTGTATTAAAGGTGCCTCTCAGTGCAGGCCAGCTGATACATCAGGTTTACCGGGATCTGGAAGTGACGAACCGGCTGGACGAAGATGGCATGGTTACATTGGAAGTCAGGGGGCCGGAACCGGCGTTGCAGGCCTTCCAGCGCCGCATCAGGATGCTGGCCCCTACTGAATAGGCGCCGGCTCCCCAGAGAGAATCGACGAAAAAAAAATAGCCCGTGAACCGCCAGCTTCACAGATCCGTTCTGTGAAAATAACTGGGCGCCTCTCAACTAAAACAGGCTTCCTTAATCCCGATTTCTCGGAAAAGGCCTGCACTGCGTTGGCCGAATATGGAGCCCTACATGTTAAGATTGAAGGATCTGGAGCTTGGTCCGGATCACGGGCAAACATTATCAAAAATCTAATACAAATTACTTCCCCGCCCGGGAGTGGTCAAGCAATACCATGGGGCACAGCCGCTTTCCGGCCGTCAACTATCATTCCCCAGCCGCCGGTAGTTTAACTGCTCTCCTTCGGTGTGGGCAATCACCACTGCTCCGATGGAATCGCTCATCACGTTCACTACCGTGCGATACATGTCCAGGGGGCGATCCACCGCCAACATCACTCCCACCAGAGCATAAGCTGCCGGGGTAGTGATTCCCACCGCCTCCAGCACAATAAATATCATTACCAGCCCCGCCGACGGCACCCCGGCCGCCCCGATGGATGCCAGCAGGGCCGTCATGACTACCACCAGCTGTTGACTGAAGCTCAGGTCGATCCCCAGCGCCTGGGCAATGAACAGCACCCCGGCGCATTCGTAAAGGGCGGTGCCGTCCATGTTGACCGTGGCCCCCATGGGCAGAACGAAACTGGAGATCTTGTTGGAAACACCGGCTTTCTTTTCAACTGCATCCAGGGTCAGCGGCAAGGTGGCCGAGGAGGAACTGGCGGAGAAGGCCATGGCCATAACCGCCGCCATAGCCCGATAGTGATCCAGCGGATTGCGCCGGGTGAGCAGAAAGAACAAGAGCGGTAGGACCACGAGGAAGTGGATACTAAGGCCGGCGGCAATGGTGATCATATACAGGCCCACCGCCTGGAACAGCTCGCCGCCCATGCTGACCACTGCCCGGCTGATGAGGCCGAACACTCCGATGGGGGCCAGGCTGATCACCGCGTGAGTGACCTGCATCATGGCTTCGAAGGCCGACTGGAAAAATGACAGCACCGGTTTGGCCTGAGCGGTTGGCAGACGCGTAAGGGCAAAGCCGAAAAAGATGGCGAAGAAGATGACCCCCAGGATATCTCCCGACGCGGCGGCCTGCACCGGGTTGATAGGGATGATACGCATGAGGATATCGACCACCGAACCGGGCTGATCCAGATCGGCCGGGTTGATCACCTGTTCCTGGGCCACCACCAATCCCACACCCGGTTGAATGATATTGACCAGGGTCAGCCCTACCACAATGGCCAGCGTGCTGGTAACTATATAGTACCCAAAGGTTTTGGCGCCCAGGCGGCCCAGGTTGCGGGAATCGCCGATACCGGCCACCCCGGCGGTGATGGAAGTGAATATCAACGGCACAATGACCATCTTTAGCAAGCGCATGAAAATATCCCCGAGTGGGGCCACTTTCATTGCCGCTTCGGGGGAAACAAAGGCGAGCAATGCGCCCAGGGCCATACCGATGAATATCTTCCAATGGAGCTTGAGCTTCATATTTCTCCCTTACTGCCGGTTGTGATCGAGTGCCTGGTCCGCCAAGAGTTTGGTTCGGCGCCGGTTGGACCGTGGAATCTAGCAGGAAACGGGTTGGGGTGCAACGGTGATAACCGGTCGTCCGGCTGTCCCGGCGCCCAAGACTTGGACGCCGTAGTTCCTGTTATCAAACGACCTTAAATTATGAGACAGTAATCATAGTTTCAGCAGCTGGTTTCCGCCTCGCTGGGTACTGGAATAGGGCCGGCCGAACCTGCGGCGGGCAATTTATAAAGACCTCTATAATTTATTAAAGGAATTACCATATGAAATTCGCTGCCAGTATGGACCGCCTGGGCACTGAAACCGCCTTTGAGGTGCTAGCAAAAGCGCGCGCGCTGGAAGCGCAGGGCCGCAGTGTGATTCACCTGGAGATCGGCGAGCCCGATTTCGATACACCCGCCAATATCCGGGCTGCCGCCAAGCGCGCTCTTGACCAGGGGCACACTCATTATGGCCCTGCCGCGGGGCTACCGGTATTGCGGGAGGCCATTGCCGCCGAAGTGTCCCGCACCCGAGCTGTTGCCGTGGGGCCTGATAATGTGGTGGTCACCCCGGGCGGCAAGCCGATCATCTTCTTTTCCCTGCTGGCCTGCGTGGACCCCGGCGACGAGGTGATTTACCCCAACCCGGGCTTTCCGATCTACGAATCGGTGATCAATTGGCTGGGGGCCAAAGCGGTGCCGCTGCCAATTCGCGAGGAGAACAATTTCGGGGTCGATGTGGACGAGCTGGCGGCGCTGATCACTCCCAAAACCACATTTTTAATCCTGAACTCACCCGCCAATCCCACCGGGGGCCTGATCACCGGCGAGCAGATGGAAAGCATCGCCTCCCTGGTTGCAGAGCATGATCTCACCGTGCTGGCCGACGAGATCTACTCGCGCATTATCTACGGCGACAAACATACTTCGTTGCTCTCGTTCCCCGGGATGCCTGAGCGCACCATCATGCTGGACGGCTTCTCCAAGACCTGGGCCATGACCGGCTGGCGGGCCGGCTACGGGGTTATGCCGGAGAAAACCGCCTTGTGGGTGGCCCGGTTGATGACCAATAGCAACTCCTGCACCAACAGTTTCGTGCAACAGGCCTGTGTTGAGGCCCTGCAAGGTCCACAGGAGGAAGCCGGTTCAATGGTAACCGAATTCCAACGCCGACGGGACGTGATTGTCGAGGGACTTAACCGCATTGAGGGGATCGATTGCCATAAACCGCTAGGCGCTTTTTACGTGTTTCCCAACGTCACGGCCCTGCCGCGCTCCAGCAAGCAGCTGGAGGAATACTTCCTGGAGGACTATGGGGTGGCCACCTTATCCGGGGCCTCATTCGGCGCGTTCGGCGAGGGCTACCTCCGTCTGTCGTATGCCAATTCAATCGAAAACATCAAGGAAGCGGTGGAACGAATAGCGCAAGGGGTGCGCCAGCTATAAGTTCTACCACCATGTGCCCAGCCGTCGGGACCAGGTACTCAAAGAAACCGGCAGCGCCGGGGGCCTGCGACCGACAGGCCTCATCAGCCTCATATCATTTTTCATTGGGGCTAACTTGGGAACCATATTCAGCCCGACCTGTAACTCGACCGGAGGAAATAGATGAATCTGCTTGTCGCCGTGGTGTTTCTTTACCCACTGATCCTGATTGCTGTCAGCCTGTGGCGCTCACGATCAGTGAAAAGCCATGAAGACTTTATGGTGGCCGGGCGCTCGGTGCCGGTGCCGTTGCTGGTGGGCACTCTGGTGTGTACCTGGATCGGCTCCGGTTCGCTTTTCGGCGGCGCCGGGTTGGCCTACCGGTCGGGCCTGTCGATGCTGTGGTTCTCCTTCGGCGCCTGGGTGGGGCTGGTGGTGGCTTACTTTATCGCCGGCCGGGTACGGCGCATTGCCGAATATACTGTGCCCGATCTGCTTGAGAAGCGCTATAATGCCGCTGCGCGTCTGCTGGGCACCCTGGCCATTATCCTGGCCTATGTCACCATCGCCGCTTACCAGTTCCGCGGTGGCGGGTGGATACTAAGCATCGTTACCGACGGCGCCATCTCTCCCACTACCGGAATGTATATCACTGCTGCGGCAATTGTCATTTTCACCGTCCTGGCAGGGATGGTATCCATTGTTACAGTCGATATTTTTAACGGTGTAATCATCACCCTGGGCGTACTGTTCGCCCTACCCTACATGATTTTCGAGGTTGGCGGCCTGAGTGCGGTGGTACAGCAACTGCCCACCGGACACTTGACCCCTTTGGGTGGGCACAATCTCCTCTGGGTGGCCGGGGTTGCACTGCCCACCTTCCTGCTGCTTTTAGGGGAGAGCGGCATGTATCAGAAATTCTTCTCCGCCAAGAATGAGAAAGCCGCCCGCCAGGCCGTCATCGGCATGGTGGCCGGGGTGATGCTCATCGAAACCGCCCTGGCCCTGTTGGCTATCGTGGGACGGGCCGCTTTCCCGGACTTGATGACCCAGACTTCTGTGTTAGGCCGGGCCGCCTCGGAAACAGTGATCCTGCATATCGCCCGCCACGGATTGCCTGTCTTGGGCGGGGCTGTGCTGCTGGCGGCGGCCATTGCCATTGTGCTCTCCACCGGCAACACCTTCCTGCTGGTGCCCTCGACCAATGTCAGTCGCGATCTCTTCCAGCGCTTCTTCTCGCCCGATTCGTCGGATAAACAGATGCTGATGGTCCAGAGGATTGCCATAGCGCTGTTCGGGGTTTTCGCACTACTGCTCCTGACCCAGTTTGAAACCGTCCTGTCAATGGCGCTGTACGCCTATTCGCTGGTGGGCGCTAGCCTGACACCGGCCTTGCTGGCAGCGTTCCTGTGGAAGCGGGTGACCCCCCAGGGTGGTGTGGCCTGCATCGGGGGCGGCCTGGGGAGTATTCTGGGGATCGGATTGCTGGGCCGCCTGGGGGTGAATTTCACCCTCACCATGGGCGGGACCGAGTTCGATTTTGCAGGCAGCGAATATATAGTAATCCCCGGGGTGCTGATTTCCATGACCTTGCTGGTGGTAGTCAGTCTGCTTACGTCACCCTCACCGGAAGAAAAATGGGCGCCTTTCTTCAGCGGGTCCGGGGAAACCACCTAAGCAGCCGATCCTGCCCAGGCTAAATAACCTTATTTGACGTTCTATGCTTAGTTTCCTCAGTCGGCTGGTCATAAGGCACCCTCGCACGATCCTGGGCGTTGTGGCGCTGATTACGGCCGCTCTGGGCTATCATGTTCCTGCCGGTCGATTTCGGCTTTGATCGCCGGCCTGTTCTTGACGGTGGCCCTGCTGGCCAGTATCACCTTGCTGCCTGTCCTGATAGTCCTGGCCCGGCCGACGCTCCGACGCTAGGCCCACCAGATTTGCCTGCCCGGCTACGCCACTTCGCTCCCCAGCGGGTTCCCAGTGAGTAGTAGGAGATATTTGACCAGCGACTAGGGCAGTAAATAAACAAGCCTCCGGGGACTGACTGTCTCCGAAGGCCTGCGATGATTTCTGGCGAATCTGTTTGTGGCTAGCCGGGCACTTCCGTCTCCGGTTTCGGGAATCTCGGAATTACTGCATCGTTCTCGCGGTCCAGCGGTAACTCGTCCAGCTTATCGTAGCGCCGCATATCTCCCCAACGATGGCCTTCGAGGAAAAGCGAATAGCGCTTTTCATGCAACAGTTGGTCCAAGGCATTGGCGGCCTCCAGGGTGGCAGTGTCATCCAGTCCGGCGGCCGTCCGAATGATGTTTATATCGGTTTCGGCGACGCTGTAGTTCGTCAGGCCGATGTTGGCCTCGGCCCGCAGCAGGATTAGCTCCTCGTTGCGGATGATGGGGGTCGGGTCTGTGGAACTGCCCAGCCAGGTCACGCCCAATGTGGAAGTGAGAGCATCGAATGTACGGGACGCCCGGGTTATAACCTTGGCGGCAAACCGCGCATCGCCTGATTCAGCATCGGTTGCGAAAGTGGGCTGGCCCATCCATTTTACGTTGGCCGCCTCTGGATTTTCGTACAGGCCGTTGGTTAAGTCATTGGCCGACGTGCTGTAGACCATGTAAACCCCCAGATCCAGATCAGCGGTTTCATCGATGAAGCTATCACCTAATGCAGTGAGGGCCGCCTGCCAGCTATTCTGCTGGATGGCCGACCGGGCCCGCAAAGCCCGGTTGAACTGGCTGAAGGTAGCCGGCGTATCAAAGCCGTCGAAGCCTTCCGATAGGAGGAAGCCGAAGGTGCTGCCGGCATTGCCCAGCTCGGTATCGGCATCATCCAGATAGTTATCAATGGCCGCGAATGATTCCGCCTTGGTGGCGAATGGTATGCTCAGATCACCGGAGAAATCCAGTTTAATCCCGTTATCATCCAACATATTAAGGACGATCATGAGCTCGTGGGCGATCAAGGTCTTGGCAAAGCCCACTACGCCGGCCTTATCCTCCGCGTCGGTGAGATCGGCGGCTTTGTCCAAGATGATGTTGCAGTTCTTGATCACATTATACCGGGCCGACCAGGGGCGGGTGAGTAGGAAGCCGCCGGCATCAAAAGGCCCCCGGAGCAGCTCACCGGTGTAGCGTGGATCGGCGGTCTCGAAGTAGTACGCTTCCCGGCCGATGACCGATATTTCGGCCAGGTAGATATCCTGGTCGATACGCAAACCCGCCTCAGCCCCTGTGATCAGCGCCTGAATGGTGGCACTCTCGATCACCGGAGAATTCGGATCAGCGAAATCGAGATCCTCGCAGGTAATCAATAAACTCATCAGTGCGATCAGCAGGACACCCGCCGACCTGTGTTTTCCAGAGATTTTTAATTTTCCGATCATGGTGAATTCTCCTTCCTAGAAGCCCAGGGATACTTCGAAATAAAAACTCTTTGAAGACGGGAACGCGTAGGTGTCTACCGAACTCCCGATAGCGATATTACCGAACTGGCTCACCTCGGGATCGTAGCTTGCGAAGTCCTTGGTCCACATCCACAAGTTGCGTCCGGTGACGCTCACGCTCAGTGTAGTCACGCTGCCGGAGAACAGTCTTTGGACCACTGCTCGGGGTACTGAGTAAGTAATGTTGAGTTCCCGGAGCTTCAGGTAAGTACCGTCTTCAATGTAGGGGTCGGTATAGGTCCCTAAAAGAGCCAGACGGCCTTGCCCGGCAAGATCCTTTATAGTCGTATCGCCGCCGTCGGCAGCGCCTCCTATGAGTTTGAACTTGGTGCTGTCATCGTAATCCTCGGTGGTTCCGCCCAGGTCGGAGATCAATTTGCCCAGGTTGATTACGCCGCCACCCTTCTTATAGTCCAGGAGAAAGTGCACGGAGAAATCACCCAACCGCAGATTGTTATTGAAGGACATCTGGAAATCGGGGGTTTCGTCGCCGAGCTTATGGTGCTGGTGAACCGATATGACCGTATCACCGATCGCTCTATCGACCATGACCGGCTTAAGGGAATCGCCGGCCGCATCCCATACGTATTGCATTTCGGATCCCACAATTGCTGTTGGTGACCACCCTGGCTCGATCCGGAAGGTGCCCAGGAAGGTGGCGAACCCACCCAAATTGAACGGATCCACGTTCAGTTTGGTGATCTCGGATTCGGTCGTAAAGTAGTTGATCCGCGAGTTCCAACCTAGAGCCCGAGTGCGGATCAGGTTGAGGTTCAGCGAAAGTTCCAGCCCTTTGGTCTCCATCTCGCCGCCGTTGATCACCTCGGAGGTAAATCCGGAGGAAGCCGCGGCGTCGGCAAACAGGAGCAGATCGGTGATGCTCTGATTGAACATGGTGAACTCCAGGCTGCCCAATCCGCCAGGCAGGGCGGCGTCAAAACCGAATTCAATTTCAGTAGTGGTCTCAACCCCGATATCAGGTTCACCGCTCCGCGATCCGGTCAGTAGACCGCCCCTGCCGCTGATATTTTGGGGATTAAAGGCGGTGAACTTGGCTGTGGGAACAGGTAGATTCCCGGTCTGGCCGTAGGCCACGCGAATCTTGAATTCCTCAGAAAGGCCGGCCAACGGACCCCAGAATCCCAGCTCCGACAGACGTACCGATGCCGCAGCCTTGGGGAAGAAAAGCCGCTTCTCGGTATCACCGACGGTGCTGCTGCGATCGCCCCGGATGGCCGCGGACAGGTAGACTATCTCATTCAGGTTCAGTTCTTCCTGGACAACCAGTCCCCGGTCCTGTTGCCGGATAATATTTTGAAACACTTCCGTATTAGCCGACTGATCCACATTGCTTTGGGTCACCACCATGTTCGATGAGGAGATGGTGCTCTGGTTCAGGTCGGCGGTCTCATATTGCAGGCCCGCAGCGGAACTCAAGGTGCTGTTGCCGCCGAAATTGAGATTGTGAGCCAAGGTCAGGTAGAGTGTGGAATTCAGGCTGCTGGTATTAGCCAGAATCGATCTGCCGGGCTGATCGCCGCTACGCTCAAACTGCAACTCCGGAGGCGAATAGACCATGTTCTCTTGGGAGTAGTAATCGGTGCCGCCCAGAGCGATGAATTTGAGGGATTGCCCGGTGGTTTGCAGCAGGTTGTAAGTGAAGTTGAACGAACCCAATGTGCGGAAGACCACCTCGTTGTTGACCAGCACCGCCGCGCTGTGCAGCGGATTGGAGGGATTGTTGGGATGGTCGGGATAATCACCGTCACTGTTTTTGCGGATGTCCAGGAAGCTGGGTGTGGCCGCCAGGGAGAATCCATAAGAAGTACCCGTATTGTCATTCCCGGTAATACCGCGGTCCGACTCGGTGCGCATCAGGTTGGTGCTCACGCTCAGGGTGGCCTTATCGCTGAACTGATGGTCTAGATTAAGCAGCCCGGCGTATTTCTTGTAGCCGGTATTTTTAACGATCCCACCTTCATCCTTGATGGTGCCTGAGGCGTAGAAGCGGGTTTTGACGGTCCCGCCGCCCACACTGAAATTGGTTTCACGCAAGGAACCACTTTCTCCGTACAACTCATCCTCGTAATCGATTGCACGGCCCATCCAGTGCAGATTCAAGAGTGAATCTGATTGCGGGAAATAAGTATGCAATGCCATAAACGTGGTATCGATATCCTGTGTTTCCCAATATGCTATAAAAGCATCTGCGGTATCGGTATATTCGGTTATATAGCTGCTGTAAAGTGTTGCGCCCGCCTGGTGTAATCCGTCAACGGCTATGATCCCGCCATATTGCGCTCGAGCGTCACCATATTTATCGAACTTGCGGTAGCCGATCTTCTTGAGGATACTGCTAGCTCCAAAACGTTGGGTAACCTTGAACTGGATATCGCCCGGCTTGCCGCGCTTGGTTTTAATAATCACCACCCCGTTGGTGGCCTTGGAGCCGTAGATGGCTGCGGCGCTGGCCCCTTTAAGCACTTCAATGCTTTCAATATCTTCCGGGTTGATGTCGCCGATCCGGTTGGTGGGCTGGCCCTGGGGCCGGACGCTACCGGCCGACGCCGCTTCGGTGACAATATCGATACCCGATTGATTGGCGGCGTTATTGACGATCACCCCGTCGATGACATAGAGCGGCTGGGTCGAACCTTCGATGGTTGAAAGGCCCCTGAGATTAACGCTCATGCCACCGCCGGGAGCACCGGTATTCTGCCGGACTGAGATGCCGGCAAATTTGCCACTCAGGGCGGCATCCAGAGTCTGGGCGGGAGCCGGTACCAGATCTTCTGCGCTGATGGTGGCGACCGCATGGGCCAGATTGCGTCGTTTCACCGATGAAGCGATACCGGTAACCACTACCTGCTCCGATTTGAGTACATCCGTTTCCAACGCGAAATTGATTGTTTCCTCACCAACGGCTACAGCCAGCTCCTGCGTTTTGTAGCCAATGAAAGCTACCATTAGCGTTACTTCTTCGGTAGGCACTTCCAGGCTGTAGTTCCCGTAAGCATCGGAAACCGAACCGATATAGGTATCCTTCACAAATACCTGAGCACCCTGCAAAGCTTCGCCTGTCTCGCTGACCGTCACCTGTCCTGAAATAGTACGGGCTTGAGCGGCGAGCATCTGTAAACCAAGCGCAAGTATGATCGGTATTGCGTATCCGGCTTTAAACTTCATAACTGACACTCCCTTACTCGAAAGCATTTGTTCGAAACCTTATTAATGTACAAAAATAAGTACCCTTGGGTCGTGTTGATCGCAGTGAAATATAATGGACTCAAGAAAGAAAATGCAATTGGTTTAATTAAAAATTTAATGTTATGGAAATAAACGGCTGGTCGGGGGGGGTGCTCAAGAGAGCCTGCACCTACGATAATTCCTCAGAGGATTCGGAACCTTTCTCATAACCTTTATTAATTTCCCGTGCGAAAACCGGGACTATGGGGATCCTGACCAGATGAACTAACCATGAACATTGAAAACACATACAGCGGGGCTCCTTGGGAACAGGATGTTGGGTATTGCCGGGCCATCGGGAAGCCTTCAAGGCTCACCCGCCGGCAAGCACTATGGTTCAGGTTACGGCTTTGATCGACCCGGCGATGATGATCGAGATCGAAACCGAGGCCCTCATGCCCACCACCAACGATACATGATACGTCCGGCCCTGACTGACGGCGGCGATTACTATCCGGCCTACCGGGCCTTACTGCACAGCGGGGAACTGCCTGAAAGGGTCGCTCAGGCCCATCACTTGCTCTCGCTATGCCATGTATGCGCCTGGCATTGCCCCCGGGATCGGACTCGCGGCCAGACCGGGGTGTGTCGTATCGGCCTGTCGGCGCGGGTGGCCAGCTATAATCCCCACCATGGCGAAGAGGATGTCCTGCGCGGCTGGCGAGGCTCCGGCACCATTTTTTTTTCGGCATGTAACCTGCGCTGTCAATTCTGCCAGAATCATCATATCAGCCAGACGGTAGCCGGTTCGGAGGTAGAGCCGGGCCAGCTGGCGGCGATGATGCTGGACCTGCAGGATTGCGGCTGTCACAATATCAACCTGGTTTCACCCAGTCATGTGGTCCCCCAGATCATGGCCGCCGTACTGATCGCTGCCCAGCGTGGGCTGCAGCTGCCCCTGGTCTACAACAGCGGGGGTTACGATTCCCTGGAGATGCTGTCCCTGCTGGATGGCGTTGTTGATATTTACATGCCCGACATGAAATACGCCGATAGTACTATTGGCAAGCGCCTATCGAGGGCCAAAGACTATCCGGCTATCAACCAGGCGGCGGTCAAGGAAATGCACCGCCAGGTGGGTGAACTTCAGTTGGATGCAACCGGTCTGGCAGTGCGGGGACTGCTTATCCGGCACCTGGTGCTGCCCGAAGGGATGGCAGGTACTGCCGAAGTGCTCCGGTTCCTGGCCGCGGAAATCTCACCGGATACGTATCTAAACCTTATGGACCAGTATCGTCCGGCCTACCGCGCCCGCGAATTCCCGTACCTGGACCGGGTTTTGTCCCTTAAAGAATATCTCCAAGTCGTTGACTTGGCACAGAGCGTGGGTCTGACCCGGGTCCTGGGCACTCCGTACCCCTTCCGCAATTAGTTATAGGCCCCATTTGCCTTGTGAGTTCAAGATCGCCGAATCTAAATTTCGCGGCTGTTCTATCGCTATAACTATATACATTTTATTTAATTGAGAGTAAAATCCATGCGGCTACCGCCCTTCCAGAACCTGTCTGTACGGTTGTTCGACGACCCGAGCCAGATTTCCGGCATAGAGAATGCCATCGAGCAGGTTAAGGCCTCCGCCGGAAAAGAATATCCCCTGGTGATCGGTGATCAATCCTATACTAACGACCGGCCATTGCCGACTACCGACCCCGCTGATCCCTCTCACGTCCTGGCCGTATTTCAAAAGGCCAACCGGGAGCAGGCCGAATCCGCCATCGCCTTGGCGGCAGAGACGTTTGAGACCTGGAAACTCACAGCCGCTGAAAAGCGGGCGGGGTACCTGCTAAAAGCCGCGGAGGTGCTCCGGCGAAGACGTGATGAGGCGGTGGCTACGATGGTACTGGAGGCCGGTAAGAACTGGGTTGAAGCCGACGCCGACCTGGCCGAAGCGGTGGACTTCCTGGAATTTTATGCCCGCGAGGCCCTGCGCTATGCCGGCGGGCAGGAGCTGGTTCCTTATGAGGGCGAGAAACCAGAGTTGTTTTATATTCCCCTGGGTGTAGGGGCAGTGATTCCCCCTTGGAATTTTCCCCTGGCAATTCTTACGGGAATGGCCTCAGCCGCCATCGTTGCCGGTAACTGTGTGGTGCTCAAGCCTGCCAGCAGCACCCCCCTGATCGGTCAATTATTCGCCGAGGTGATGCAGGAGGCGGGTTTGCCCACCGGGGTGCTCACCTATCTCCCCGGCAGCGGCGGTGAGATCGGGGACACCATCGTTGAGCATCCGCAAGTACGTTTTATCACTTTCACCGGCAGTATGGAGATCGGTCTGCGGATCAACGAGCGGGCCGCCAAGGTTGCCCCGGGACAGATCTGGATCAAACGAGTGATGGTCGAAATGGGCGGTAAAGACGCCATCATCGTGGACCGGGACGTGGATCTTGAGACCGCCGCCCAGGGTATCGTGGCCGCCGCTTTCGGATTCCAGGGCCAGAAATGCTCCGCCTGTTCCCGTTTGATCGTGCATCAGGAAGTCCACGACCGGCTGGTGGATTTGGTGGTAGCACTCACGAAACAGATCAAAGTCGGCCCCCCGGTTGATCGCGCCAATTTTATGGGACCGGTAATCAACCGGGCCGCCCAAGATAAAATCCTTAAGTATATCGATACCGGGAACCAGGAAGGCATGTTGCTGACCGGTGGCCACCGGTTGGGCAATGAGGGCCACTTCATCGAGCCCACCGTGTTTGGCGGCATTTCGCCAGATGCCCGGTTGGCCCAGGATGAGATCTTCGGCCCGGTGCTGGCGGTGATCAAAGCCCGCGATTTCAACGACGCCCTGAAAATCGCCAACAACACTATCTACGGCCTGACCGGCGCAGTCTATAGCCGTAGTGAAGAACATCTGACCCGGGCCCGGGAAGCCTTTCACGTGGGAAACCTGTATCTTAACCGCAAGTGCACCGGCGCCCTGGTAGGGGTGCATCCCTTTGGGGGGTTCAATATGTCGGGCACTGACTCCAAGGCCGGCGGCCGGGATTATCTGGGGCTGTTCCTCCAGGCTAAATCGGTTACCAGAAGGATATAGGCGTCCCGGCGGGGCACCGCCGGCAGGGTACGATGCTAACCGTAAATTGGCAGGAAATAATATGAGCAAAGCAAAGACCCGAATTTTGATCATGGGGGCCGCCGGCCGCGACTTCCATAATTTCAATGTCCTGTATCGTGAGAATGCCGGCGTGCAGGTAGTGGCCTTTACCGCCACCCAGATTCCTAACATCGACGACCGCAAGTACCCGGCCCAGCTGGCCGGACCCGCCTACCCGGACGGCATTCCTATTGTGTCCGAAGACGAGCTGGAAACCCTGATAGCGGCTGAGCAGATAGACGAGGTGGTTTTCTCCTACTCGGACGTGCCTTACGAGTACGTTATGGCCCGGTCAGCCCAGGTGATCGCCGCCGGTGTCAAGTTCAGTCTGCTGGGAGTGCGGGACACCATGATCCCCTCCAACAAGCCGGTAGTGGCGGTGTGTGCGGTGCGCACCGGCTGTGGTAAAAGCCAGACCACCCGCCGGGTGGCTCAGATTCTCAAAGAGCGCGGCAAGCAGGTGGTGGCCATCCGCCATCCTATGCCTTATGGCGACCTGGTGCGGCAACGGGTTCAGCGATTTGCCGCCATCGAGGACCTGGCCAAACATAATTGTACCATCGAGGAAATGGAGGAATATGAACCTCATATCAACCAGGGCACCATTATCTACTCCGGTGTGGATTACCAGGCTATTCTGGCCGAGGCTGAAAAGGAGGCTGACGTAATTTTATGGGATGGCGGCAACAACGACACCCCTTTCTATAAGCCCGACCTGATGATCACCGTGGTTGATCCCCATCGGCCGGGGCACGAGCTGGCTTATTATCCGGGGGAAGTAAACCTGCGGATGGCCGACGTGGTGGTGATCAACAAGGTGGACACCGCCGATGCTGAGGGAATTACAACCGTCCGGCAGAACACCCGGCTGGTCAACCCCGACTGCCTGATTGTCGAGGCCGCCTCCCCCATTACGGTGGAGGACCCGGACCTGATTGCCGGCCGGCGGGTCCTAGTGGTAGAGGACGGCCCCACGGTCACACATGGCGAGATGAAGTACGGCGCCGGGGTGGTGGCCGCCGAGAAATACGGCGCTGTGGAGTTGGTGGACCCCCGGCCTTTCGCGGTGGGTACTATTCAGGAGACTTTCGAAAAGTACCCGGAGATCGGGACTTTGCTGCCCGCCATGGGTTACGGCGACGCCCAGATGAAGGACCTGGCGGCCACCATCGAAGCCTCCGACGCCGAGGCGGTGATCATCGGCACCCCTATCGACCTGCGCCGGGTGATCAAATTGAGTAAACCAACCACCAGGGTAACCTACCGGCTCCAGGAGATTGGGCACCCTACCCTGGAAGATGTATTGAGCTCCATCACCTGAGTATAAAAAGGTGCAGCTCAGCGACAATACCATTCTCGTGGCTCTGGGGGGCAACGCCCTTTCTCCGAGCAGCGGCAGCGGCACCATCGCCGAGCAGTTCGCCCATACCCGGCAGTCGCTACGGGTGATCCTGCCCTTCGTGCGGCGCGGGGACCGGGTGGCCATCACCCACGGAAACGGACCCCAGGTGGGCGACGAACTGTTGCGGGTGGAACTGGCCGCCGGGAAGGTCCCCATCCTGCCGCTGGGCGTGGCCGTGGCCGCTACCCAGGGTACTATCGGTTATATGATAGAGCAGTGTCTACAGAATGCCCTGCGGGACGAGAGTATCGACCGGGAAGTGGTGGCCCTGATCACCCAGGTGATCGTGCGGGGGGATGACGCAGCCCTGCAAAAACCTGCTAAATTCATTGGTCACGGCTACAGCCGGCGGCGGGCGGAAAAGCTGGCCGCCCTGCACGGCTGGGATATCGCCCGGCAGGCCAAAGGAATCTGGCGCAGGGTGGTACCCAGTCCCGCGCCACTGCGGATCAAAGGCGCCGCTTCCATTCGCCGCCTGGTGGAAAGCGGTTCCATCGTCATTACCGCTGGTGGGGGCGGTATCCCGGCCTACGTGATGGACAATGGCCACCTGGAAGGGGTGGACGCGGTGATTGATAAAGACTTGGCGGCGGCGGTTCTGGGGGAGAATATTGGCGCTAAGGAGCTGTACATTATCACCGATGTGCCGGAGGTCTATCTGCACTTTAACACTGACCGTCAGCAGGCCCTGCGGGACCTAACGGTAAGTGAGGCTCAGAATTACCTTGAACAGGGGCAATTCCCCGAAGGCAGCATGGGCCCCAAAATGGCGGCTGCGATCCAATTCCTTAAAAGTGGCGGCCGAAAGGTGATGCTCACCGACATTGATTCCATCGACCGGGCGCTGGCGGGGGAGGCCGGCACCGTGATTCATAACCAGGGGACAAACAGATGAAGATTCACGAATACCAGGGCAAGGCTATTTTCGCCGACTTTGGCGTTCCGGTGCCGGAAGGCTATCCAGCCTTCACCGTGGACGAGGCGGTGGCAGCGGCTAAGAAAATTGGCGGCAAAGTGATCGTCAAGGCCCAGATACATGCCGGTGGCCGGGGCAAGGGCGGGGGCGTCAAGCTGGCCGACGGGCCGGACGACGTACGGAGCCTGGCGGGAGAGATACTGGGCATGCGCCTGGTAACCCACCAGACCGGTCCCGAGGGCCAGGAGGTGCAGCGCTTGTTGGTCGAGAAAGCCTCCGACATAGCCCGGGAGCTATATGCCGGCATCGTGCTGGATCGTTCCACCGGCTGCTACGCCATGATGGTATCCACCGAGGGTGGAGTGGAGATCGAGAAGGTAGCCGCACAGACCCCCGAAAAGATCATCAAGGAGTGGATCGACCCTGCACTGGGGTTGCAGCCCTTTCAGCTGCGCAACCTGGCCTACGCCCTGGAACTGAAGGGGAAGGAGGTCAAGCAGGGCGCTAAAACACTTAAGGCCTTGTGGCAGGCTTTCGAGGCCAACGACTGCTCGCTGATGGAGATCAATCCCCTGGTGGTGACCAAGGACGGCCAGGTGCTGGCACTGGACGCCAAGCTCAACTTCGACGACAACGCCCTGTTCCGCCAGCCCGATCTGGCCGGTTTGCGCGACCTGAGCGAGGAGGACCAGAGCGAGGTTGAGGCCTCCAAATACAATCTGAACTACATCAAGCTGGACGGCACCGTGGGTTGTATGGTCAACGGCGCGGGCCTGGCCATGGCCACCATGGACATTATCAAGTACCACGGTGGTGAACCGGCCAATTTCCTCGATGTGGGTGGGGTGGCCAACGCCGAGACGGTGGCCAACGGCTTCCGGATCCTGCTCGGTGACCCCAACGTCAAGGCGGTGCTGGTGAACATCTTCGGCGGCATCGTCCGTGGGGACCGCATCGCCGGGGGCATTATCGAGGCCATGGGGCAGGTTAAAGTGAAAGTGCCGGTGGTGGTCCGTATGGAGGGCACCAATGCCGAGCAGGCCCGGGAGATGCTGGCCGAATCCTCCCTGGATTTTATCGTAGCCACAACATTAGGTGATGCTGCCCGCAAGGCCGTGGCTGCCGCCCAGGGAGGTCAGGCATGAGCATATTGGTTGACAAGCACACGCGACTGCTGGTCCAGGGGATCACCGGCGCGGAAGGCAGCTTCCACACGGCCCAGATGGTGGAGTACGGCACCCAGGTGGTGGCCGGCGTCACCCCCGGTAAGGGCGGACAGGCCGATGCAAACAACATCCCCATTTACAACACCGTGGCCCAGGCCAAGCAGTCCCGGGACGCCAATGTGGCGGTGATATTCGTACCCCCACCCTTCGCCGCCGATGCCATCCTGGAGTCCATCGCCGCCGGGCTGGACCTGGTGGTGTGTATCACCGAAGGGATTCCCACCGCCGACATGGTCAAGGTAAAACTGGCCCTTGATAAGAGCGACACCCGGCTGATCGGTCCCAACTGCCCCGGCATCATCACCCCCGGCCAATGCAAGATCGGCATCATGCCGGGCTTTATCCACGCCCCCGGGAAAGTGGGGGTGATCTCCCGCAGTGGCACGCTGACCTACGAGGCTGTGGACCAGCTCACCAAGTTGGGTCTGGGCCAGTCCAGCGCCATCGGGGTAGGCGGCGACCCCATCATCGGCTCCACCTTCTTAGACCTGCTCAAGCTGTTTGCAAAGGACGACGATACCGAGGCGGTGGTGCTGATCGGCGAGATCGGCGGCTCGGCCGAGGAAGAAGCCGCTACCTGGATCACTGAGACCGGTTTCACCAAGCCGGTGGTGGCCTTTATCGCCGGCCAGACCGCCCCACCCGGGCGACGCATGGGCCACGCCGGAGCGATCATCTCCGGGGGACAGGGCACCGCCCAGAGCAAGATGGATACCCTGCGCCAGGCCGGTATTCACGTGTGCGACAGCCCTGCCAAGATCGGGGAGACGGTTAAGGAGGCGCTGGGCCGCTAGGTAACCTCACCCCACTCACTTCGTGAGGCCCCTCTCCCACATTGCATCCAGTCAGGCCTGAGGGAGAGGGGGAAAACAGGAATGGCCAGCTCCGCATTAGTTCGTCAGTTGGCGGATAAACGATGGGGTTGGATGTTTAATAAGCGTTAATCCCGCAAGGTTTTTAAGAGCGCCCTTTAGGGCGGTTGTTCTATTAAGCGAGGCGGTTTACCGCTTCGCAAAAAGTACCGGTTGATGCGAATCCATAAATGAATTCGCTTAATCGAAAACCCCGCCGTTGGCGGGGTGCAAGACGGCTAAAGCCGCCTGTGTTAGACTCACTTCCCCGCCATCGGCGGGATTCGGGGCGCGAAGGCCGGCGCCGATTCCCGGCCTGATCATCATTGACCGGTTTGATAATAGCCGGATTCAGATTTTTCTACCTTCCCAGCCCAAAAACTCTAACTTTGGCATGATTTAAGTCCTAACAGGGGTAGCTCCGTGCTCAGAAAGACGACATTTACTGTACTGCTATTTGCTTCCGGCCTGCTTGGTCAGGCCCCGACAATTATTTCCTACTCCCCCACCCGCAACGCCCTGAACGTGCCCCTGAATAGTACGATTTCCGTCACCTTCGACGGGGACATAGACGGCGCAACTATCAATGGCAGTACTTTCGTCGTCCATGGGAATTTCACCGGCACGCTCGGTGGCGCCTATGGCACTAGCGGCAACACTGCTACCCTTACTCCCACCAATCCTTTCCAGCCCGGTGAGCAGATCACCGTCACCCTGACCAGCGGTATCCAGAATACCAGCGGTGTGGCGTTAGCAGCGCCGGACGCATGGTTCTTCACAGCGGAAGCGCTGGGTGGACATGGGACGTTTGCCGCCACCGTGAATTTTGGCGCGGGAGATGGCCCTCTTTCCATCACCGCCGCTGACCTGGATGGGGACGGCGACATCGACCTGGCGGTGGCAAATTGGAATAACGAAAA
>CBDVAP010000042.1:0-20338 GCA_965372015.1 uncultured bacterium
CCGCACGAAGGTCACGGCAAATATGAAACCGGTTAGTTCGTCGAAGGCGAACAGCGCCTTGGCCGCCAGCGATTCCCGCGCGACGCCGCTGTATTGGGCGTGCCCCAGAATAGCGGTGATCACCTCCTCCGGGTAGCCCCTCTCCTGCAATATCTTGGCGCCTTCAAAGGGGTGTTGCTCCTCGGTGGGGTATTTCTCATAATCGAAGTCGTGCAGCAGGCCGATGATCCCGAACAGTTCCTCGTCCTCTCCCGCCTGCCGGGCGTAGGCCCGCATGACCTGTTCCACCGCCCGCCCGTGTCTGCGCAGGGAGTCGCTGGTGGTGTATTCGGTGAGCAGTTCCCAGGCTTCTTCGCGTGTCGGCAGGTTCATGGTGTCCCTCGTGGTTGTTGCTTGGAGGTGGAATTTAGGGCCATTCCTAGCCCCGGATCATGGTCAGCAGCATCTTGAAACGCTCCGGGGCCTTCAGGGCATGGGGTCTGTTAGCCGGCATGATGATCATCTCACCAGGTCCGAGCTGATGAGACTGACCGGCGATAATGATCTCCGCCCGGCCTTCCAGCACCTGCACCAGGGCATCGAAGGGTGCCGTGTGCTCACTTAGCTCCTGGCCCTTGTCGAAGGCGAAAAAGGTGACGTTGCCCTTTTCCTGTTTCAGCAGCACCCGGCTGACGATACTATCGTCCTGGTAGTCGGCTAAATCAGTCGCAGTTTCAACTTGGGAGGACAAGTTGTCCATAAATTGCATTCCTTTCTACTCGTCATATTTCAACAATTTCTTAAAGGTCCAACCCAATGCTTCTAATCTTTTCTTCCCCAAAATAAACCAGGATAAAATAATGCAAATTGCAGTCGCCGCAAGTATAAAAGGCCAGCTACTTAGCGTATTTTGCCATAACGTTTCGCCAGCGCCATATTTATTTCCACCGAGAATTATTAATGATATGAGTATAATATATATAGTTCCTGTGATTTTAATTCTGAACCTTCCTTCTTTTTCTAATTGCTTATTTATGCTCTCATCCCTAAACTCCTTAAATTCTCTCTTAAGGTCCTGGATTTCCGAATCTTTAGATTGTACTTCCTGTTCCTTTGCATCGGTAGTCGACTGAAAATCATCCTTCATTTTGGAAATTACTTGTTCTAATCTCTCAATTTCATGTTTATATTCTCTGTCTGGGCTAGCGAAATATCTTGCTACTATATGAAACAATTTTATTTTATCGTCTAGTCGATTTAAATCAAATTCCACCGAGGTTTTTCTTATATGCAGAATAGCACCTTCCACATCTTTTGAAGGTAAGTTCTTGCATTGCATTTCCATGTCGTGAAAGATTAAAAAATCATGTAATTGGAAAATTCTTTCTTGCGGTAGGAGCCGTTTTCGGATCATATCAGCAAACACAGATGAAAAGTCTTCTGAGCTTCCATCGCTAACCAATGGTGAAATCCACTGTAGTAATGATCCCAGCAAAATCGCTGGTGACTCAATCATCCATGATAAATCAAATTTGCCTATTAATGATGCATCCGTTGTTAATAATAAGGCATTACTATCTTCTTTCCTCCGTTCGTCTACCCACATTAATAATTGAGAATCGTGAGTGGCAGATTCAAAGGTTTTGGGTCTTGTTTTATCCGCCGTATTTTTTCTAAGAAGAGTAATTAATTCTGAACATTTTTCGTCACCTATGTTTTGATCAAACCAATAATCGTCGACCATGTCAGCATCTATCAATTCATTTAAGCTTGCCATAGGATCTCGGAATTTATTAAAGATGTCTGATACTACAATCTTTGAATTAGTTTTTTTCTTTTCAATATATGCCTGGTAAAATGGGGAACCAATATTTTTGCTTGTATTTTGGGGTATTTGGTCAATCGTATCGTTTAATAGTTGTTCTTGATAAGCAATCCATGATTCAAGTTCGTTAAGTGTAATTTGACAAACTCGTAGATTTATATCCAGTGACCTACATACTTTTGCGAACGTCAAGAAACTATGATGGTACTCATGCTTCGGTTCTAAGGCTTCGATAATGATATTAGTATCTAAATAAAATTCATAACCTTTAAAGAGTTGTCTTGAAAGCGAAATCCCTGAGCTATCAAGTCCTAAGGATTTGGCAATATAGCAATTTTGTGCGATATACCATTTTACTGAATCGTATCTCGGATCAATAGTATTGAAGAAGTTATAAATAGCCTTTTCAAGAATCGAAAAATTAATATTAGTATATTTCCCCTTCACTTCATCAACACAAGAAGAAATTTTAATTTTTTCGAGAAATGAATCGTCACTGAAATCTCGTTTTATTACTCTTATACTTTCCTCCCCAAGTTTATAAAATATATTTGCAAGTATCTCTAGAAAAGGATCGGAATAGTCCTGATAGTTACTAACGAACTCTTTGAAAAGTGCCTTTATTACTAGGTCTAATTCTCTTTTTGAGGTTTCGGTGTTTTCTACAGTTTCCTCCTTCGCCTTAGAATCGAGTTGAAAATATTCAATATCATCTTTACGGCAAATAACGACCCTTTCTAACTTTAAAAGTCGATCTATAGACTTTCCGACATCTCCCGGCTGAAGCGCATGTCCTCCGCTAAATGCGATGAATGCGTCCTGAATTTGATGAAGCCTAAGACCCTCATCACCTGAAGCAATAAACAAGATTTGTACAACTATAGAGTCTAGAGCTTGGTCCCGAATTACCTGAACTTGAGGATCAAATCGAAATCTTACTGTAAGAAGCGCTTCCCTAAGTTCTTTTATTCTTGAAATATCGTCTTCCATTTATTCACTCCTCATAATCTGCGCCATCATATTAATACGAGGACGTATCAACAAAAACATGTTAATAGCAACAAAGAATATTATTAACCAGATAAAACCGTAGTCCCCACCGGGTTCCAGCCGAAGGCATATCCCAGCCACCTGTGATCGGGTATATCACAAATAATGATGTCGGCCCGTTTGCCCGGTTCCAGGCTGCCGGTCTCACCGCCCAGTCCCAGGGCATGGGCCGCATTGATGGTGCTCGCCACGATTGCTTCGGCCACACTCATCTTCAATTGCCGGCAGGCCAGCTGGATCACCATTGGCATGGAGGGGCTGAAAGCCGAACCCGGGTTGAAGTCCGTTGCCAGGGCCACCGGCACCCCGGCGGCTATCAGTTTCCGAGCCGGGGCGTGGTCGACTAGCCCCAGGTGGAAGGCCACCGCCGGCAGCAGTACGGCCACCGGTGGTTGGCGGGCGCCAGCCAGGGCAGCCAGACCGGCCGCCTCCAAATGCTCCAGGTGGTCCACACTAACCGCCCCCAACTTTGCGCCCAGGGCCGCCGCCCCTGAAGCGCTACACTGCTCGGCGTGCAGCTTAAGGCCGAAACCCAGTGCCCGGGCATGTTTGAGCAGCCGTTCGGTCTCGGCCAACGTGAATGCTTCCTGCTCGCAGAACACGTCAAAAAACTGCGCTAAACCCCGCTCTTTTACCTCCGCCGCAGTCTTCTCCACCAGCCGCAGGTAGCCCTCTCGGTCGGTGGCGTAATCGGTGGGCACCACATGGGCTCCCAGGTAGGTGGTCGCCACCCGTGGCAGATCGTCCCCGGTGAGCCGTTGGGCCACCTCCAGCATTTTCAGCTCGGTCTCCCGGTCCAGGCCATAGCCGCTTTTGATCTCGATGGTGGTGGTACCATGCTCCAGGCAGCGCCCGGCCCACTGGCGGGCATTTTTAAGCAACTCGTCGGCTGTGGCCGCCCGGGTGGCCTGCACCGTGCGCTGGATACCGCCCCCCTCGCGCAGGATCTCCAGGTAGGGCTGGCCCTGCATGCGGGCCTCCCACTCGGCCGAGCGGTCACCGGCGAACACCAGGTGGGTGTGGGGGTCCACGAACCCTGGCAGCACCACGCCGCCCTCGGCATCAATAATTTTGTCGTCAGGCAAAGGGTATTTGTGGCGCAACTCCCGGTCAGGGCCTACCTCCAGTATCAAGCCATCTGCCACTGCAACGGCCCCTTGCTCAACGACACCCAGTCCCCCCTGGTCCGTTCCCCTGGCCGGCGACTGGGAAAAGCCCGCACAGGTGACCACCTCGGCGGCGTTGACGATCAGCAGGTCGGCGGTAGTTGCCATCTATTGTTATGGAAGTTTGATATCCTTTTCGGTGACAGTCTGCCGGGCTAAGTCATAGCCTGACAAGGCGTGCCGCACCACCCCGATACCGGGGTCCACGGTGAGTACCCGGTTAAGGCGCTCGGCCCGCTCACTGGTACCGTCAGCCACGATCACCATCCCGGCGTGCAAGGCGTTACCCATGCCCACGCCCCCACCATGGTGAAAGGAGACCCACGAGGCTCCCGCGGCGGTGTTTAAGGCAAAGTTTAGCAGGGGCCAGTCGGCCACGGCGTCCGAGCCGTCCGGCATGCCCTCGGTCTCGCGGTCCGGGGACGCCACCGAACCGGTGTCCAGGTGATCCCGGCCGATAACGATGGGAGCAGACACCTTTTTGTCGTGGACATGTGCGTTGATGGCCTCGCCGAAACGGGCTCGGTCGCCGTAGCCCAGCCAGCAGATACGGGTGGGCAGCCCCAGGAAGGGCACCTTCTCCGCCGCTAGCCGGATCCAGCGGCTCAGCCCCTCGTTGTCGGGGAACAGGCGGATCAGTTCGGCGTCGATGGTATGGATATCCTGGGGGTCACCGGACAATGCCGCCCAACGGAAGGGACCCATCCCCCGGCAGAACAGCGGCCGGATATAGGCCGGGACGAAGCCTGGGTAGAGGTATTCGCCGTCCTGGCCGCGCACCGCCACCCCGGCAATTTCCGCCTGGGCCCGCAGGTTGTTGCCGTAGTCGAAGGCCACCGCCCCCCGGCGCTGCATCTCAAGGATAGCCTCCACGTGCCGGGCGATGGACTCC
Organism: uncultured bacterium; assembly: GCA_965372015.1. Lineage (GTDB taxonomy): Bacteria > Fidelibacterota > Marinisomatia > SCGC-AAA003-L08 > TS1B11 > JACZSB01. The sequence continues at coordinate 4,913 of CBDVAP010000042.1, forward strand.
AGTGAGCGGCGGTGGTATTCCTCCCGGTCCGCCAGCCGCAGCCGGTCCAGCTCCTCCAGGTCGCCTATGGGCACGTAGGCCCCCAGGTCGTGAGCCGGGGTCTGGTCGGAGACCATGTCGGGGATGGCATCCCGCTCCACCAGGACGGGGTACACCTGGGCGGCATTGCCCACCAGCCCTATGGACAGGGCCTGCCCGGCGCTGCAGGCTACTCCGGCCCATTGCAAGGCTTCGTCCAAATCGCCGGTCATCCGGTCACAGTAGCCTTCCCGGACTTTGCGCTCAACCCGCTCTGCCCGCACCTCTACGTCGATTATCACCCCTTCGTTCATGGTCACCGCCAAAGGCTGGGCGCCGCTCATGCCCCCCAGGCCGGAGGTCAGGATCAACTTGCCCTTCAGCGATGGGACACCGTAATGTTTTTCAGCCGCCTCCAGGTAAGTTTGGTAGGTCCCCTGCAAGATGCCCTGGGTGCCGATGTAAATCCACGAGCCGGCGGTCATCTGGCCGTACATCATCAGCCCGGCCCGGTCCAGGGCGTCGAAGTGGGCCTGGGTGGCCCAGCGCGGTACCAGGTTGGAGTTGGCGATTATAACCCGGGGGGCCTGGGGGTGGGTGCGGGCCACGTACACCGCCCGTCCCGACTGGACACACAAAGTTTCGTCCGGGGCCAACTTTTCCAAGGCCCCAGTGATTTTATGGAACTCGTGCCAGTTGCGGGCCGCCCGCCCGGTGCCCCCATAGACGATCAGTTGCTCCCAATCGATGGCGTTGGCCGGGTCGACGTTATTGTGCAGCATGCGCCGAGCGGCTTCGGCGTCCCAGGTCTGGGCGTTACGGGTTGTACCGGTGGGTGCTTTAACAGGCTCATCCGGCTTGGCGGCCATGTGCATGGGCCGGCCATAGCGGGCCAGTTCCCCCTTGATATCGCACTCACAGGCGTATTTTTGCCGTTCGCGCTTGATAATTTCCTGATCGTTCATTGGGCGCCTGTGCGCGCAGCCACACCAGCCAGGAAGGCCGCCAGTAACATCACCGCCAGCCGGGCCGTACGCTCATCTATATCGAATTTGGGATTCAACTCCATCAGCTCGAATAGTTGCACCTTGGGATTGCGCCCGGCCTGAAAAGCCATGGCGCGCACCGTCTCCGGCGACGGTCCTGCGACTCCCGGCGCTGATACACCGGGGGCAAAGGCTGCCGGGAAAACATCCAGGTCGATGGAGACAAACAGCGCCTCGCAACGCCCCGCCAATCGTGCCAGTTCCCGTTCCCAGGTCGCCCGCCACCCGTCCTCTTCCAGTTGGCCGGCGCTGTGGCACCGTACCCCTTGTTGGGCGGCATATTCCAGATGCTCCCGCGAGTTGGCATAGCTGTGCAGGCCAAATTCCACCAGACTCTCGCCCGGTACCTGCAGTTCCTCCAGGATACGCCGGTAAGGAGTGCCGCTGCCGATGCGGCCATCCTCCACCGGCCGCATATCCAGGTGGGCATCCACATTAATCCCGCCACATGACGACCAGCGGTGCTGCAGTGCCCGGACAGTGGCAAAGGTGGCGTCGTGCCCCCCGCCGATCACCACCGGTATGGCATCCTGTGCTAAGACCGCTTCCACTACTGCCGTCAACCGTTCGTGGCTGGCAGGCACATCCTCAGGGACCACCTGCACGTCACCGGCGTCGGCCAGGCGCAGGTGATCGAAGTCCACCTGGTGCTCGCCATCATAGGTGGTGCCCAGCCGCAGCAATGCCTGTCGGAAGGCCGTTGGCCCCTCGGTTGCCCCCGGACGGCCGTGATTGAGCAGCACGCCGTGGTCAAAGGGCATACCCACCAGCACCACGTTCGCGGCCCCACCGTCCCATTGCTGCAATCGGTGTTTGAGCCGGGGGTCGCCGGGATCGGTCAGCGGTTGCGGAAAGGTCACTGGCGACGGAATGGTATGGCGAATGCGGCCCGGCATGTTTCAACTTAAATTTACAGGTGTTCGGCTTTAACCCGGATACCATTTCTTGTCGGCTTGGATCAGCCATCAACCTATGCTTCAGGATTGTAGCATGCAGGGAAAAACATGTCTGGTAACCGGCGCCAACACCGGCATCGGTAAGGAAACCGCCCGGGAACTGGCCGCCCGGGGTGCCCAGGTGATCATGGTCTGCCGCAGCCGGGAAAAGGGTGAGGCGGCCCTTCGGGAAATCGTTGAAACCACCGGTAACGATAATGTTACACTCATGGGTGCCGATCTGACCGATCTCACCCAGGTGCGACGCCTGGGCCGGGAAGTATGCCAGAGCCATCAACGCCTGGACGTGCTCATAAATAACGCCGGGTTGCAGCTCTGGCACCGGCACGTAACACCGGGCGGTTACGAGGAGACCTTCGCTGTCAACCATCTGGCGCCGTTTCTACTCACCCACCTGCTGTTGGAACCGCTGAAAACCTCCGGGGCGGCCCGGATTATCAACGTGGCGTCCAGCCTGCACAAGTTTGGGCGTATGAATTTCGATGACCTGATGTTTGCGGGCCGCTACTCCAGCCTCAGGGCCTACGGTCAATCGAAATTGGCCATCATTATGTTCACCTATGAACTGGCCCGGCGGCTGGCCGGCAGCGGCATCACCGCCAACGCTGTAATGCCGGGGGTGGCGCGTACCGGTTTCACCCGCGATTACCAGGGCTTGATGGGTTTCGGAATGCGTCTGATACGGGTATTTTTGATCTCAGCGCAACGGGGGGCACAGACCCCGGTTTACCTGGGTACGTCACCGGAGGTGGAGGGTGTCACGGGCAAGTACTTTGAAAAAATGAAGGCGATTAAATCATCACCGACCAGCTACGATAGCGCTGTAGCCCGGCGGCTGTGGCAGGTCAGCGCCGAGCTCACCGGCCTGGACCCCCAGGCAATTCCGGAGCAGGTGGCCCGCTAGAAACTCAAACCACCAGGGCTACTTCCCCTTCCCCAGCAGCTTCACGCTCTCTCCCGTAACGATACTGCCCTTGCCGAAGCGCTGGCGGATGTCGTCTAAGGCGGCGGTGCGCCGGGCGGCTTCCGAGCGCTGGGCCTGGTCGAACAAATCCTCCTGTACCTGGGCCTTCACCAGGTTTGATACCCCCACGCCGATCAATCGCACCGGCCGGATCCCGGCTTTGGTGGTCCCCAACAGCTGGGCCGCCGCCGCGAAAATATCCTCGGTCTGATCGGTAGGTTCCGGCAGGGTTTGGGAGTGGGTGTGCGTCTCGAAGCCGGCGTAGCGCACTTTGATGGTCACGGTCCGAGTCCAAAAGCCCTTTCGTCGCAGGCTCAAACCCACCCCTGTGGCCTGCTGGTGCAACACCGCCCGTAAATGGTCCCTGTCGGTCACATCTTCGGCGAAGGTCTTTTCCTTACTGATCGATTTGCGCTCCCGCACAGTGGTCAGCTTGGTTGAGCCGATTCCGTTGGCCCGCCGCCACAGGCTTTTGCCGTGGTCGCCGAACAGTTTTTCCAGCTCCCCCTCGGGCCGCACCGCCAACTGGCCAATGGTTTTATAGCCCAGTTCTCCCAGCCGGGCGGTAGTGACCTTACCGCAACCGGGGATGTTCGCTATGGGCAATGGCGCCAGGAACTGGGCTTCCTTCCCGGCCGGGATCATCATTACCCCTTCGCCCACCATGAAGGGGCTGGCCGCTCGAACCCCGGCGCTCTCCGGCCCTTCCAGCCGTGGATCAATCACCGGCTTGGCCTGGTCACTGGCTACTTTGCTGATCAGCTTGTTGGCGGAGATGCCGATTGAGGCCGGCAGGCAGGTCTCGTCCAGGATTTGTCGCCAGATGGTCAGTCCCACTTGCGCCGGCGGACCAAGTAGCGCCTCGGTGCCGGTCAGGTCCAGGTAGCCCTCGTCGATGGAGGTCATTTCCAGGGTGGGCGTGTACTGTTGCAGAATAGCCTTCACCTGGTCGTGGAAACGCTGATAGTCCCGAAAGTGGGAATGCACGATCACCAGCTGGGGACACAACCGCACCGCCCGCGACATGGGCATGGCCGAGTGCACCCCGTACAGCCGGGCCTCATATGACGCCGACGAGACCACCGAGCGCCCGCCCGGGTCGCCCCCCACCGCCACCGGCTTCCCCTCCAGGCTAGGGTCCGTCAGCCGCTCCACCGATACGAAAAAGGTGTTCATGTCCACATGGGCGATGACGGTGGGCAGCTGCGGGCGGGTGGTCACTCGTTACGGTCCGTGGTTAATTTCTGGGACCGGGGACGCAATAAATATAAGTGATCTCTGCGGCCTCCGCGATTTATACGGCCAGAAGTACGATTTTCAATCGACAACGCCCTGCAGGTGGCCGTCACACAGCTGGCCATCGATCCACCAGGCAGGTAGTCTATTGCTGGGTACGTCTCTCTGTCATTAGTCAGGTCCCCCCCCCTGGAGACGGCACAACTCAATTTAAATTGAGTTGAAGGCCTACCCGCACCAATCTACCTCTGGCAAAAACGGTGGGATCATCATACTTCCCCTGGGGATCGTGGTCTGGCAGGCCATCCTCATCATCTCCGTCAAATAGTGCATACCACTCTTCATCGGCAATGGCTATCAGGTTCTGGCGATCGAAAAGATTGCGAACATCAATAAAAACTTCCGCCTCGAAACCGCGAGTCCGAAGTACTTTAGTGAATCGAACGTCTACCGTATGTTTAGGCGGCAACACTTTAGTATTCTCAGGGACACTAAGGTCTTGCCCTCGAGGGGGGGTCCAGCGGGTGCCACTGCCATAGCTATAAAGAATGTTGGTGCGCCAGCCGCCGAAGATCAGTCCTATCGATTCCGAGGTACGAAGAATAAAATTCATGCTCAATGTATGTCTCTGGTCCCAGCTGGCGTAGGTTTCCTCCTCAGGCGTTGGTAGACCAGAGAACTCTGACATATAGCTATCCCAGGGACTGGAAAATTTAGTCTTTGCAATCTGAAAAGTATAGGTTGTGAGACCACTCAGTCGCAACGGCCCCAGTGCCAGGGGACTGAGATTGCTGATCATTTCGAAACCGCGAATGTTTCCGTAATCTCCATTGTAACGCAAGCCAAACCAATCGCGCTGGTTATGGTAGACCCGCCTTGTGCTGGACAGACCGGTCACATTTTTGAAGAATCCCTTGGCCTCTATAGTCGATTGATTGCGAAAGGCATGAATGATCCCGGCCTCATAAGAAACAGTCTTCTCGGCTTCCAGGCTGGGATTTCCCATTACCGGTCTATAGCCCTGCAGGTCGAATCCCAAATTATCATAGAGGTTCCTTCCCAGGGGGGCGGAAAAATAGCGGCCGTAACTGAAGTACATCTTATTATTCTCGGAAATGGGGTAGGAGATCCCCAGTCGCGGGCTGATAAAGTCCTGGATGGGCACTTTCTGGGGATCCTTGATATCGCCGGGATATACCAGGTATTCGGGGAAATCCAGTATGCCATTAGCGTTGAGGTCCTCACCCGGATCCAGCTGGCCATTACCGTTGGTATCCTCTTTTAATCCACCGACCTGATATTTCTCCGCGATCCAGACTTGATCCAGGACCCCGTTGCCATTGAGGTCCTCGCTTATATCGAGTCGCCCGTTACTGTTAAGGTCCTCATGACCGCTGAATATATCCTCCCCCGCTTCCCAAGTCGGGTCCGCCAAGTTGCTGGGATACTGGTCCCATCCCGCATCGAAAAAATCATATCGCAGACCAATATTCATGATTATGCCGGCAGATTCCATTTTATCTTGGATATAGGTTGCAAACTGATACGGTTTGATTTCGAACCATTCTTCATAGCCATACCGGTCCCGGCCCCGGTAGCGAAACAGATCCTTGCGGTTGTAGTCGATTCCCGCCCGTACCCGATGGTTGGCATTGATCTGGCTGTCGATGTCGAACTTTAGGCCATAAACGGAACTTTCATCCTCAAACCAGAAAATGCGGTCCCAGGTCGTTCCATTCCCGTAGGTTGCATAGCCGTCATTATCCAGCCCGAATTTATTGGGCACATCCCCCCATGGCATCCATTGGCTGGCCGGGTCCTTGATACCCATCTTTCGATAGTACTCGCGCGGGGGCGGACCAATCTCGGAGACGTCCACGTATGTATTGCGGTTATTATCGGTAAATAGGTCTTCTCCATACGGATCAAGCCGGCCATTACCATTCAAGTCTTCATCTCCCCGGTCAAAGTACCCGTCGCCGTCATGGTCAACCCACGTATACCATCCGCTGGATAATTGGACCCATTCATCCACGGTATCTAATCGCCCGTCGCCATCCACATCCTCGTTGATTATCTCGGCAACATTCTGGAAATAGCTAGTATAGTAACGGGTAAGTCTGATCTCATAAAAGGTTCGCTCCGAGAGTTGATGGGAGAAAAATAGGCCGAATTGATTGCTGCTCTCCTCGATATCCGCCAGATGGTCCAGCATATTGAAGACATCTATCTGACCATTATGGTTCAGGTCTTCGGCATCAACCTTGCCGTTAAGGATCAGGTCCTCGGTGGGTTCACCCTCATCCCACTCGTTGTTGGCGTTGATGTCGATATAATCGATAATGCCATTCCCGGCGCCGATGATGTTCCCCATTCCATCGTCAATCCCCACGTCTTCGGTGTCCAGCACCCCGTTGCCGGCCCAGCCCTCGATATCAAATACTCCATCCTCATAGACCGTTTTCTTCCATTGATTGGTGTCTCTGGTAGGCCCCGCCGTGTATTTTGTAATAGCCCCCTGGAAGTAGTTTCGGTTACCCCAATTCATCAGACTATTGACCCGTATGGTCATGCGCGGGATCGGATGATAGGTTAGTTTGGCCATGACGATAGAGTTAATACCGTCCTGATTAACGAACCGCCCCTGTGTTTCCAGAAAGTCCCCGGTGAGGTAGTAACTGAGCCGGCCTGGTAAAAAGCGGCCCAACAGAGGCGCCGGACCGCCCAGGGCCAGCTCCACGCGGTTTTGATTCTCGGGTACTTCGTCGGCGCCAACAGAGGAAAGACCACTGCTTAAACCGTAATCGCTGGTGGTATACCGGATTTTGCCGCTGAAGAAGTCCCCACCATCTTTGGTAATCACATTAACCACACCGGATTGGGCGTTGCCGTATTCGGCCGAGAATCCACCGGTTATGGCGTGGATCTCCTCGATGGCGACGGTCGGGATGTCCGTATCGCCCTTGCCGGTAAGCGGGTTCACGATGGCGGTATTGTCCAACAGGTAGACGATCTCCTCCGCCCGCCCACCGCGGAAGTGCAGCTCCCCGCCCTCCACCACCGCTCCGGCCACGGTCGCCATGGCGCCGATATAGTTATCCACCGGCATGTTGAGCACCATCTCCCCCGACTTGATAGTGCGGCTGGAAGTGATATCCTGCTGGATTAGGGGCCGGGTGGCTTCCACAATCACATACTCACCTTCCAGGACGGTGGTGGCCAAGGCAAAGTCTTGCCGGGTAGAGAGATCCGCGCTTACCCTTACATTCTGAGCGGTCACCGTATTGTAACCGATCATCGACGCCGTCAACGAATAGGTGCCGGCGGGGACATTGGTGATCAGGTAGGCGCCGGAGGCATCGGTCGCCGCCCCATAGCTGGTGCCCGCCACAATAACATTAACCCCGGCTAATGGTGAGCCGTTTTCGCCGTCCGTCACCTTCCCGGTCAGCTTTCCCGTTGTGCCGGCCCATAAGCCGCCGGGCGTGAATGCCGTGAATATGATCAAAATCAGGATTGGTCTGGAAAACATGCTACCCCCCGGAAGTGTAAACAGCCAACCTCAGTCTGCTACTCTGGTACGCTCAATGGTCGCTCACATATGATCTGTTCGCCTTCGATATTCAATCTGAAAATAGATGTGGATGTCACTCCCCTTTATATGTTACCGGATTCGCATTCGAATGTCAAGCCATTTCAGTAAATCGTTGACAGCAGCCGGGAAACAGCTGATGCTAGATCCCTCCCGCAATAAGCGCCTTAAACCGCGGATGCTCCCGCAGCGGATCCCAAACCCGGCGAAACCTAAGGGAACCAATACTGGTCCAGCTTGGAATCTCCAGCAGGTGTTCAAGGATTTCCAGGGCTTCATCATGCTCACCTACAATCGTATAAACTTCAGCCAGGTCTTCCAAATACCGAGGCCCGTCTAATGCATCCAGGGAAACTGGCAGCAAATCGACGGCTTGCCGACCTTCCCGAATCGCCTCATCCGAAAGACCAAGGCGGGCAAATACCTTGCCTAGTGCGGCGTGAACCCTTTCGTCGTTTGGATCTTCACGCACCTTCTCCTCCAGCAGCACCCGGGCGTTTTCAAAATGCCGGCGTGCTTCCACCGGCTTCTCCATCAGTTCGAAAATCCAGCCGACGTAAGCTTCTTTCGGTGTGAACCACACCTGATCTTCCCACACATCTTCCGGGATGGCAGCCAGTCGCTCAAGGGCATCATCATAGCGGTTGTCTTCAATATCGAAGTCAACCAAGTCCCACGAAAACAGGTTCGGATCGGCAAGCCGCATCCCTTCCGCCAGCACTTGCCGGGGGCTTTCGGTATTGCCATCCCGGTCTACCTGAAGCCGTGCCTTGTAGAAATACGGCAATGAGTTGTCCGGGGCTAATTCTATGGCTCGGTCATAGGACTGTTCCGCCAGATCGTACCTGCGCAATACCCAGTAGGTACTGCCCAGATTCTCAGTAAGCCTTGAGGAGCGGGGATCATATTCCAGTGCGGTTTTTAGATTGGCCACGGCCTCTTCAAAATCGCCCAGGCGGCGCTGAATATAGGCGATGTGTTCAGCGTGTAATCCATTTCCCGGCTCCATTCTTCGGGCAAAATAAAACTCTTCCAGGGCCCGGGCATAATCCCGCGAACTGTAATAATAGTAATAGCCGTTGGCCACGTGCACCACCGGGTCATCGGGTTTAAGACGTAGGGCCTGGTCAACCGCCTCCCTGGCCATAACCAGGCGTTGGCTGGTGCGATCATATCCAAGCCAGAACATGAGCGCATGGATTATACCAAGACGCGCATACGCCTGGGCGAAGCTCGAATCGACTGCAATGGCCTTTTGATATAGATCGATGGCGATTTCCAGGGCTTTTTTCGCCTCGGTCTGGCGTTTGTATTCAAAGGCCCGCACATAATAGTCATAAGCGGCTATTGATTCAGTAGGCCGTTGTTCGAGGAGCTGGATTTCCTCAGGGGAGAGTACGGCCTTTAAGGCGGCGGCGATATTCCGGGCTACATCGCTCTGGATGGCGAAGATGTCGGTCAAATCCCGGTCGTAGGTTTCGGCCCACAGGTGTTCATCGGTGTGGGCGTCTATGAGCTGGCCGGTAATCCGCACCTTGTCCCCGGCCCGCCGGACGCTCCCTTCCAGGATGTTGGAGACTCCCAACTCTTCCGCTATTACCTGCAACGATTTGGGGGAATCCTTGTAAAGTATTGTCGAGGTTCGGGAGATCACTTTCAGATCACCGATCTTTGTCAGGTGGGTTATAATATCATCGGTGACCCCATCACTGAAGTATTCGTCTTCTTTGCTATCGCTGAGATTGGCAAAGGGCAGCACGGCGATGGATTTGGGTCCCAGTCTCGCTTCCGGTTCTGCCTCGGCTTCTAGGCCGGGTCCGCCCCGCTGGAAAAGAATTACTGCTACTGCCACTGCTACTGCCACTCCCCCTGCCGCAATCCATGTCCACCAGCGACGGATGAGCGACTGAGGGAGATCCCGTGTCGGCGTTGTCGAGGCCGCTCGTGTTCCGGTCACGGCGTAGACCTTGACGGGATTCTCCACACCCTTTAGCGTTTTCTCACCTAGAGATGCAGCCTCAATACCCGATTTGTTGCGAATGTCCTCATAGACCCGCTCGGAAACGCAGATACCACCCGCCTCGGCCAGAGGCTCCAGACGGGAGGCCACATTCACCCCGTCACCGAACACGTCGCCCCCTTCCACCACCACGTCCCCTACGTGGATGCCGATCCGCAGTTTCAGATCGGGATCATCTTTGAGCACCTGCTGGATCGCCAGGGCGCAGTTGACCGCATCCACGGCACTGGCGAACGAGGAAAGCGACCCGTCGCCGATCTCCTTGAGCCACTCACCACGAAACTGTTCGATGATCGGTTTGAGGAGTCCCCGGTTCTTCTGGAGCAGGTGGAGAGCTTTCTGCTCATCCTCACCCATCAGGGCGGTATAGCCCACGATGTCGGTGAACATGATGGCGGCCAGCTTGCGCATGCGGCTCCCCCGGTTGGAGGTTAAAAATGAACCGTCAAATATAATGCTGTCAGTGGCAAAAGCAAGACAAACCAAGAGCGACGATTTTCTTCATCCTCATCCCGCTACCCGCTTTCCGATCTTAACCCGTAACCAGAAACTCGAAACCAGAAACTATCTTATCTCTTAACCCGCAACCCCTTATCCTCATTAACAAATATCCAGGCCGCCACTTTGCCGACGTTCTGCAGCTAGTCCGGCCTATCGCCCCTCATCCCGGCCTTCTCCCGGTGGGAGCAGGAAACTCCCGTCCCGATATTCCCTCTACCTGGGGAGAGAGCAGGGCGAGGGGATTATGTTTTTCCCTCAATAATCTCAAGTTACCGGAGATTGCCTCTGTTTTGGCATACAACTTATTGATCGTTTTCCCTCTCCCTGGGGAGAGGGCTAGGGTGAGGGGAAGTGCTAGGATCATGTGTTTCTCGCTATCCTGGCCATTGCCCGATTTGAGAAGGAGGGTGCCGGTCATTTATTCTTTTGTGCTTCGATTTTTTCCCCCAGATGCTGTAAGCAGCCATCCATGTTGTTAATAATATCCCGGCTCCAGAATCGAATGACTTCATAACCTTCATTCCTTAGAAAATGATCTCTTTCTCGATCTTTCTCCTGCACAAGTTCTTCTCCATGTTGACCCCCATCAACCTCGACAATCAATTTCACTTCCAACGAAAGAAAGTCCACGATGTACGGCCCAACGGGAACCTGCCGCCGGAACTTGACCCCAAGACCCCGGTTTTTAAAGCCACCCCCACACCCATGCCTCTGCCTTTGTAGCACGTTTGCGGAAAGAACGGGCCAATTTTATGCGGCCGGGAGGTGTGGACCTGGAGGATGTTTTCATATTCTAACCGCACCCGTTTTGGTATACAATTTAGTGACTGTTTTCCCTCTCCCTGGGGAGAGGGCCAGGGTGAGGGGATCGCGTTTCCCACCGATAATCTCAATTTACTAGAGATTGCCCCTCACACTGGTACCCGCTTTCCGGGCTCAACCAGAAACTCGAAACCAGAAACTATCTTATCTCTTAACCCGCAATCCCTTATCCTCATTAACAAATATCCAGGCCGCCACTTTGCCGGCGTTCAGTGGTTCGTCCGGCGCCCAGTATTCCCGGTTGTGGTGGTAGCGGGAGCCGCTGTCTTCCTCGGGGATCAGCTCGGCCTCTTTCAGGATGGCCCGCGCCCGGGACTGCCACTGCCCGATGTTGGCCTCCCGCAGGTCCACCCAGCCTGCCTCGGCCCAATCGTCGATGCTTTCGGGGGTCACGGGGATCTCGTCCCGGGCCAGGGCGGGAGGTATCTCCACCACCGGGCCGCGCAACAGCCGCTTACCGTCACTCATCAGGATCGGCACGCCGATGGAGATGATCTTGCTGCGCACCTCGGGATTGCTTTCAACCAGCGCTTCCAGTTCCCTGGTCAGTTGACCGCTATCAGCCTTGCCCAGGTCCTGCAATGAACCGCACAACTGCCGTAACAGGTTGGCTTCGTGCAGTAGCTTGGATAGTCGCGGCGGACCCAGCAGCTCGAAGGCCACACTGTCCACCTGGTGCTCCTCGGCCAGCCGGCGCATGCGTTCCAGGGCTCCATGGCGCATGGAACCGGCCCGGTAGGTGGGCCCCATGATGGCGTTGTTCAGGGCGTTAATGACATCGTGGCCGGTGCTATCGCCCTTGATCTCCAGGATCACGTTGGTGGCGATCTCTTCGGGGGTGACGAACTCCATCTGGCCCACGGTGGTGATACACTCGAACTCGCCCAGGGAAAAAATGCCGTTCTCGCCGGTGTCGATGTACACACTCTCCAGCGGCCGGCCCAGGGAACGCCAGTTGCCCGGATCCTCGAACCGGTAGGCCTCGCCCAGGATTACGGCCTCATCAGGGGTGCAATCCACCAGCTCGATGGGCTTTCCCCGCTTCTTGATCACACCGTGATCGATTGACTTCCAGGCGATCGCTGCCGCCGGCTTGATCTCCTTGGTGATGGGTGCGTCCGGGGTACGGCCCATGAGAAACAGCAGCATGGTGTGCGCCCCGGCCAGCGACGATTTGGACAACAGCACCCGGGAAGGCTTTTCCTCACTGTGGGTGTACGGGATGTTCAGCCCCATGCCGCCGGTGCCACTGGTGCCGACCTTGATGTACACCTTGGTGTGGTTCTCCAGCATGCTGGCATATAGTATCTGGATGTGCCGAATGATCTGGGGCACATATAGCGAAGCCATCAACTTTTCCAGCTCTGAGACCAGTTTGTCGGTCAGTTCGGCCTGTCGCCGGGCCGCCGCCAGCTCCCGCGAGACCATGTAGTAGCTGTGATAAATGTCCTGGTAAGCCACGCCGGTAGCGGAATTCACGGTATCGATGATAATCTGCGGCTGGTGGCGGGAGATCAGTTGGTGCAGGGTGGAGTGGGCCATGATCTCCTCGTCCAGCGGTTCCATTGCGTCGGCCATCAGCTGGGCCCGGTGTTCCGGGTGGTTCAGAATTTCCTCCCGGGACAGGTCTTTCAGGCTGTCGCGGATAAAGATATTGCCCCACACCGGCGTGATCTTCACCCCTGGCACTTCGTGCTTGATCTGCTCTACACCTTCACGGGCCTCTTGCTCTCCCAACGAACCGATGATTATCTCAGCCGGCTTCTCTTGAGCCAGCTTGCGCACCACCGCCAGGCCTACCAGGCCAAATCCTCCCAACACCATTACCTTACGATTACGTATATCCATAGCGATTCCTTTTATAATTCCCGTAAGTCAATGAACCGGGCGCACGGTACCTAGTGCCGCGCTACAAGCCCATGGCGATCTGCCGGCTGTTCCCGAACGCGGGATGCTGGCCGTAATACAGAGAGGCGGCCATGGCCAGGGCGATAGAGTTCAGCCTGGTGTCGGGCGAATCGGAGCGGCTTAGCAGCACGATGGGCGCCGTGGCCCCCAGCACCAGCCCCCCGCCCCGGGCTCCACCAATGGACATTAGGGCCTTCACCACAAAATTAACCGCCGTGATATTCGGCCCCAGGAAAATATCGGTCTGGCCGGCTATGCGGGAATCGATACCCTTACGCTTAGCCGCCTCCGCCGATAGCGCCAGGTCCAGCGCCATAGGGCCCTCCACGACGCAGTTTCCGAATTCCCCGCGGACCGCCTCCTTGACCAGCACCCGGGCCAGCCTGGTTTCGGGCAGCTTTTCGGTGACGCTTTCCACCAGTGCCATGGCCGCCACGTGGGGCACCCGCATATTTAGCGCCCGGCTCAGGTCCAGAGTGTTGCCCAAAATATCCCGCAGCACCGGCAAAGGCTGCTCGATGTTCATCCCACCGTCGGCAAACAGCATCAGCCGGCGATAATGGGGGGATTCCACCACCGCCACATGGCTGAGCAACCGCGGCGCTGGCGACTGGCTGATTTCCTCGGCGCTGTCCGACGGAGTCCTTTGTAAACCGTGTTCAGGGTGCAGCACCGCCTTCAGCAATTCCGCGGTAGTGGTTCGGCCTTTCATCAGCAGGTCGGCGTCGCCGGAGCGCACCAAGCCCACCGCAGCTTCTGCCGTCTGCCCGGTCTGCGCCTCCACGATCTGGAAGTGAGCGGGGTCTTGGCCCATACTTGTCAGCATCATTTCCAGCCGGGCTCGCTCACCGGTCAGTATGGGCTCGATCCAACGGCGTTCCCGGGCGGCGGCCAGGGCGGTCAGCACGATTTCATCATCGGCTGCGGCTACCGCCAGAGTTAACGGTGGGATATCCTCTAGCCGCTGGTACAACCGCTCGAATGATGTGATCGGGTCAGACATAACTGCCCGCCGGCCAATCGGTCGTGAGCATCAAGGACCCGCCACTGGTGATGGTCATATGCACAAATGAGTCAGATCCATTTGCCGGGCCAGTGATCCGTTGACTGAGCCGGAAGGTTGAGGGACTTGGAGACCAGCGCTGCATCGCCTGAAGTTCGCTAGAATAAACACGGCTCTCCAGCGGGAAATGAATAAGTTTTAGGAATTGATTATCAGTAGCGGTGACTTCGATGATCAGTTTATCATTACCGCGCGCCTGCAATATCTGGGGATCCCCAGAACGGTGTCCGGCCTCCCCAGCCGGACCCCATTACCCGGCAATGACCGGCATTACCGGCTGGAAAAGGCGCTATCGCCTCTGGAGCGGCGAATTCTCCTTGTTTGTCCAACCACTGCTATCTAAACTATACCAGCCTTTATTATGTGACGCCTTAAAGCTGTATAAAATCCAGACCTAACGAGGATATTGAGATGAACAAATCTGTTCTCTGTCTATTTGCATCCTTACTATTCCTAACCGGCTGCGAGCCAGATTTCATCCTCCAGCAGGAAGCCGGTGTAGTCACCGGGCGTATATATCCCTTAGGCACCGCAGCCACGGTGGGCCTGTACCTGGGTGTGGTTTCCAAGGTGACCGAAACCACAACCGTGGACGACGGCACCTTCCGCATTGAGGATGTGCAACCGGGCAACTATTACCTTAAGGCCAAGGCCGATGGCTACGGGACAACAGAAATCAGTGATATCGAAATCGCGGCCGGCTCCGTAACGGATGTAGGAGAGATCAAATTATCAGTATATCCCTGGCCGATCACCGACATCAATATTCAGGAAGGCGCCAGCATGCCATTCGACGGTGGCATCAGGATTTATTTTGATCAAGTAATGGCCATTGAGACAATTGATGGCGCGATCACGATTGAGCCCGAGGTTGAAAATTTAGAGTTTGATTTTGGATACTACCTTGGTGGCGGGAATGTCTATAACCGTTTTGGTATCGATATACACGGAGACTGGGGCTATAATACGTCATACACTTTATCAATAGATAAAGGTTTGAAAACCAGCCTTGGCAGAGAACTTGAGTTCACAATAGGCATAGCATTTACTTCAGAACGTTTTAAGCTAAGTTTTTTCGACCTCCCATACTCAAATGGCAGTTCCGTAAATTTAAAATTCAATGGCATTAAGGAGAAATAAATATGCCCAAAGTAGTTAACAAATACAAAGAAAACCCTAACCCTAAAGCAGTTTAGATTATGAGAGGTCGTAAATATGGTAATCCTTTTCCGATGAAAAATAAATCTCTTGAGGAAAGAAATAGAGTTTGTGATGAATTTGAAAAATATGCCCTGTTGCA
>CBDVAP010000043.1:0-20057 GCA_965372015.1 uncultured bacterium
CCGCCAGCTGGATCAGTTGCAGATCGACCGCTTGAATGCCACTGTCAAGCCCCTGATGAGCGCCCAGCTCGACCGACTGGCAACCGTATTGGGTACCCCCCGTCAGGGCTCTGCCCCTCAAAGGACGGCCCGGCAGGAGACTAACCGGGGGGAGTCCCCCCTAGAGGAATCCATGCCCACCGACGGGGGCCATGACCACATCATGAGCTCATCATGAACCAAACATGCACCCCGTACTGGCAGCTGGCGGGGACCCGGCGTGAAGCGGGCATTGATCCCACCGGCGGTTCAGCGCCTGGCAATTTCGCGGACGGCGGCAGTATATTCGGCACCATTAATGTGAAGGGAAACACATGGCCGGCCTGAAACGTGTCCTGGGATTGACCGATATCATACTGTTTAACGTGGTGGCAATTGTGGGGTTGCGCTGGCTGCTGACGGCCTCTCGCACCGGCCCCAGCGCCACGGTTTTGTGGATCCTGGCGCTGGTATTGTTCTTTATTCCCCAGGGGCTGGCAGTGATCGAACTGACCACCCGGTACCCAAAGGAAGGGGGCATCTACGCCTGGGCCAAGATTGCTTTTGGCGATACCCACGGCTATATCGCCGGTTGGTGCTATTGGGTCAATAACCTGATCTATTATCCCTCGCTACTAATATTTCTGGCCAGCAACGCTCTTTATATGGGCGGCGCCCGCTGGCTGGGCTGGGAGACAAGCCCGGTCTATATCACGTTGTTTTCCCTGGGAGTGCTGTGGTTGGCCCTGGGACTGAATATCGTGGGTCTGAATGTAGGGCGCTGGGTAAATAATATCGGTGGTTTCGGACAGTGGGTGCCGGTGCTGGCTATTCTGGGGGCCGGTGCGTATGCTCTATCTATCGGCCCGTCGGCCACCACTTTCACATCCACCAACATCTGGCCCGACCTGAGCAGGCCGGGTACTATCAGCTTCTGGGCCACAATGTGTTTCGCCTTCGCCGGCCTGGAGCTGGCCTCGGTCCTGAGCGGAGAGATCAAGGACCCCCGGCGCACCATCCCGCGGGGAATTGTGATCTCGGGGGTTATGATAACCTTCGTTTATATACTGGGAACACTGAGTTTGCAGGTAGTATTAGCACCCAATGATATCAGTATACTAGCGGGGCTACCACAGGCCATCAGCCATATCTTCCAAGACACCGGCTGGGTCTGGCTGGGGGCACTCGCGGCCCTGGCAATTACGGTGGGCGGCACCGGCGGGGTATCCGCCTGGCTGGGGGGTACCGCCCGGATCCCCTACGTAGCCGGCCTTGATAATTTTCTACCGCCGGCCCTTGCCAGAATCCATCCTAAATACGGTACGCCGCACATCTCTTTAATCTGGCAGGGCATTTTCAGTTCCCTGTTCATCGTGATGTCGGTGGCCGGCTCCACTGTGAAAGAAGCTTACATAGTCCTGATCGATGCCACCCTGATTATTTACTTCATTCCCTATCTCTACCTGTTCCTGTCCCTGGTAAAGTTGCGCCCCACCGGAGGTCGATCAACCGGCGAAGGAATTATCCCGGTGCCTGGTGGCAAGGCCGGCCTTTACCTGGTGGCCGGGGCTGGGCTTTTCTCTACTGTGGTATCCATTGGCCTGTCATTAGTGCCGGGTGAGGATATCAGCAATCCACTGATATTTGAGATTAAAGTTGTGGGTGGGTGCTTGCTGTTCCTGGTTTTGGGCTGGGTTTTACACCGCTATTATTCCCGCTAAGTATTGAGACGTCCCTGCTATGCCTGCAAATATTACCCTGTAGAAGGCATATTACGAGATCTTGGCCTGCCATAAGGCCCTGACAGCCTGGCGGCCAACAATCTGGGTCGCTACGGATATCAAGAGTCCCCAATTTCAGGCCTATTCATGATCCGCAGCTGGTAAAGAATTATGCCTGCGGCAACCGAAACATTTAGGCTTTCAGCGCTACCGAGACCCGGTATTGTAACGGCCCGATCCAAGCGCTTTTGCCACTGTTTACTCAGTCCCCGGGCCTCATTACCCAGGACTAGTGCCCAATTGTCGTCCACGGGAGCAAACGAGCTCAGGCTTTCACCATGGATTGCCGCTCCCAGGCAATAAATATGGTTCTCAGGAAGGAGCCTTGAAAGTGGCTCAAGGTCACCTTTATAGATGTTTTTAATGTGGAAATGCGCTCCCACGGCGCCCCGCACGACCTTGGGGTTGAAGAGGTCCGCACTGGCCGCACTGATCCAAACGGCGGGCATCCCAAACCAATCCGCTATCCGTAGCAGGGTACCCAAATTTCCGGGGTCGGAGATGTCATCGAGCACCATTATCGGTGCTTCGAACAGCTGTGAGAGATCCTGGGGTGATGGCAGTGCTAAAACGGCAAAAACGCCCTGTGTATGCCGCGTGGTGCGCAGTATATCAGCCTGCGATGGCGAAATCTCCGCCAAAGGGATGCCACGAGCTGCAGCCCGGGGGCTGATTTCCTGCCAGAATTCAGATGCCGTGAAATCGGTAGTGTAGAAAATTTGCCCAACCGGTGCACCTGATACCAAGGCCTCAACAACCAAGCGGGCCCCTTCAATCAGGTAGCGCCGCTGGGCCTGGCGGTACTTTTTATGCCTGAGTAGACGAAGGTCTTTTAATTCTCTGGCGGAAGGCATCTCTAGTGGAACTCGAAAGAATCTATCGGCATCGCCAGTAGGGCGGAATAGCAGCCAGCGGATCAACCACCGTCAACCGGGCTTTCCAGGCGCAAATAGCCTTTTAAAATATCAGTCGCCCGGTCAATCGATATTGTTTCTTGGTGCCCGCTGTCCATCCATTTAAAGGAAACGGACCCGATGGCAATCTCATCGTCGCCTAATATAAGTACTGCCCGGGCCCCATTGCGGTTTGCCTCACGGAACTGGGCCTTGATACTGCGACGTAGCGTTTCCATAACTACTGAGTAGCCGGATCTACGCAACTTAGCTGCCAACTCTATTGCAGGCTGCATTGACCCGGCGCCTTTGAAAATTAAGTAGGCGTCCAGTTGACCGCGAGGAACCCGTTCCGGCAGGTCCTCGCCGGCGGCAATCAGCAAGCGTTCAATACCGGCAGCGAAACCCACGGCCGGAACGCTAGGGCCACCCAGATCCTCAACCAGCCGGTCGTAGCGCCCACCACCACACAGAGCATCCTGGGCGCCCAAATGTGGGGAGATGATCTCAAAGGTGGTGCGGGTGTAGTAATCCAGGCCGCGGACCAGTTTCGGATCGTGCAGCACTGGTAGTTCTAAGGCCTCCAGCCCGGATTTTACCGCTGCGAAGTGGTCGGCATCCTCGGAGGAGACATGTTCGTGGATCCGGGGAGCAAAGCGGTCCAGCAAATCCTGGGTGTGTTCATCCTTGCTGTCAAAGAGCCTCAATGGATTTGATTGCAACCGCCGGCGATCCAAAGCGCCGAATGTGGCGCTATGGGGCTCCAGCGCTTTACGAAGCAGCTCTAAAAAAGTGCTGCGGGAAGCAGGATCGCCAATTGTGTTTAGCCTAATTGTCAAGTCGGTGCTGAAGCCACTGCAGATATCGTACGCCAGGCTGATAATCTCAATGTCCTGTTCGGGATACGATGAGCCGATCGCTTCAGCGCCAAACTGGTGGAACTGGCGCAGCCGACCTTTTTGCGGTTTTTCCTGGCGGTACAGGGCATCGATATAATAGAGCCGCGTGAGAGGGGCTTCACGATTAAGATTGTTTTGAATGTAAGCCCTGATTACCGGTGCCGTAAGCTCTGGTTTTAATGTCAGCTCTTTACCGGCCTGATCAGTAAATGAATACATCTCCTTATTTACGATATCGGTTTCCTGTCCGACACTGCGGATAAACAGATCTGTGGCCTCGAAGGCTGGCGTGCGGATTTCCTGATAGCCAAAAGCCGCCGCCTGCTCATGAATGCTCTGCTCAACGAAACGCCAAAGAGGAGTCTCGCCAGGTAGAATGTCCCGCACCCCCTTGATTCTCGACACTGATTGGCTGATGGTCTCGTTACTCCTACCTACCTTCGTGTTTGCCCCTGCCCAAACAGCCATTGCCCAGGAATGTCATATGGGCCCTGGTTCTCATGACATACATGCCAGCGGGTGTGAAATTTCCGCTGGCGCTAAAGAGAGTCCTCGTCGGCCCGGTTTTCCCGCTCGCTCAGAAGTTCAAGCAGGTGATCCGGTGTGCGGGCCTCCAGCAAAGAGGACCGCAGCTCACTATCGCTTAGCAGTTTAGTAAAACGGCTAAGCAGTTTCAGGTGTTTCTCCGGCTGGTTTTCAGGGCCGACCAGTAATACAAGAATATGACAAAGAAGGTTGTCAACCGCCCGGAATTCGATGCCATCTATGGAGATACCGAGTGCTACCTGGACGTCGTCGATTTCATTGCTCAAGCCATGCGGTAAGGCTACACCCTTTCCAACAGCGGTACTCATTCGCCGTTCGCGCCGTAGAATAGTCTCCAGGCAATTTTCGAGCGAATCAATAATCCCGGCCTCTTTGAGAGTAGAAAGTAGCTCACGCAAGGCACCTTCTGCATCTCGGGCGTGCAATGGCAGCACCACAAACTCCTTGGATAATAATCTTGAGACGGTCATAGAAGCAGCCTAAATTGAATTACCCGGAGAGATATTTCCAAGCATTATCAGCAACCGGCCTTGTCCGATTTATCTCAATCCGCCCAAAAGATTCTGGGTGCCCCCGCGCGACTCATACTTTATATCCTGGAGGTCGGCATCTCGAACATTGATGCGCAGTAGAAACCCTCGACCCGGTCCCGAGGGAGTCCAGCTGAAAGCAAATTCCCAACAATGAAGCTCGCGATATAAGGTTAGATCGTGATGTACCAGCTCTTGGGTCAGCATATTGAACCTGGTCGAATAACTCATTTTCCAGCCCGGTCCGATGCTAGTCTTAACATTGCCACCCATCCAAAATGTTTCGCGTTTCTTGGGATCCAGGGAGGGCCGCAACTGATAGCGCAGGGTAAAACTGGCATCCCATAGATTCCCGGCACTCACTTTTGGCTTAAATACATCCCGCTTGATGGAGAGCTGCTCCTGCTCCTCAACACCGAGCGTATCGACGACTGATAAAGTATCCCCTTCTGTATCTCCAAGAATCGGAACAAATCGCTTCCCGGAAAAACGAAAGGTAGTGTTAGCGTTCATGCGAGCCAGTCGTGGAAAGGCCAGCACCCGGTTAATCTTGCGGTTTTCTTCCTTATCCCAAGCATAAATATCATGCTCCATAGAGATGTCCAATTTCAAATTTCGGAGAAACGGAGAGCGGAAGGAAGACCGGATAGGTGCGAGTTTGAGGCTATCTGCTGTAAAATTATACGATGTACTCATAACCCAATCGAGGAGGTCCGCCTTGACCTCATTATTATCCACTTCCCGTTTTGACTGAAAACGATTAGAGAGTGACAGGCTTATTGCTTGGCTTTCGGAGGCCGGGGTGCCACCAATTGGGGAGCCTTGAAACTTGTCGAAGCGATTCCCCTGCAAGTCTTTTTGGAAATAGCCCAGGTCCCAGCCGAGAATCGGTTCGGAAAAATCGGGCGCGTAACTGTAGGTGATACTGGGCTTAATGATGTGGCGGATAGCCCGCAGGCTCCCTATACGAAGAGGGAATAGGCCATAGATATTAGTCTGGACCCCGAGGGATAGCTGCCCGGTATGCCGAGGAGTGAATGCTTGAATCTCTTCATACTCGATTGCCCCCCGGTCATCAAGTTGAAATACATTGTTGTTATCCAAATTCGCGCGGCGATAGCTCGGGGACCAGGCTTGCACAATTCCAATACCAATAGTAGTAGATAGGTACTTAAATAAATTCTGTTGCGAGTTGAGATTAATGTTGTTTCTGGCTGAAGTCTTATTAAGCATTGTTGTCTTGTCTGGCCAGAAAAGAGAATCGGCTGTAACACTGTCAGCCTGCCAGAAAACCGACTGCCGGTTATTCAGGTTACTGCTGAATGAGTAATTGATATTGTTATACCAGCGGGGTTCCTGGCCTTTGCGGGTTCTGATCAAGGACCTCTGGTTTAAACTGAGACTCACACGTGGAAGAGTACGGGTTTTCTCTTCCACTTTCTGACCATAGTTACGGGGTGGTTCGTACAAATTATTCATAAACTGGCCGGTAGTATCCACCCGACTATCTACTCTGCCCTCCGCCAGAAGGTTGTACCTTTCTTGCAGCGCTAGACTGAAGGATGCGCCCAACCCGCGCCAATTCTTGGCATAGCTGGCATTCGATACCACCTGTTGCCGGAGCCTATCTTCCAAGGTTTTCCCCAAATCACTATACATACGGGGACTAGAGGTATAGGTGGCATCGACGTTAAGGCGCTGGGTGGGATCGAAAGTTTGCCGGTGGGACCATCTCAGATCCCATTTTATCGACGTACTATCGGAAAACAGATAGGCGATTTCCTTTTTGATTACGTCGCGGTAATAAGAAGATCTCAGGTTGCCGGAAAAGCTATAGCGTTTATTGTAACGAGCCTGGCCTTTGACCAGAATTCCTTTGCGATCATAAAAATCGAGGACTGTGGTAGCATCAGCATAATCACTGATAGCCCAGAAATAGCCCAAACCGTATATGTATTGACCATGATTACGACTTTCCCCGTAGCCGGGCATAATTAGTCCGGAGCGCCGGCCGCCGGCCTTATTGGGGAATACCGCAAAGGGTAAACCAATTAGCGGAACATCGGCCAGATAAAGTATTATCGGTTTCGCGATGACCTTGTCCCCCTGCAACATTTTCATCCTGCTGGAGGCAAAATAGAAATGTGGTTCGTCCAGACTGCAGGTAGTGTACTTGCTTTGTTCTACATAGAAAATGTCCCGGGGATAACGGTGAACCAGATCACCGTGATAGTACCCACCGGCGAGTTTGGTCCGACCTTGGATTACGCGACCTTTCTCCGAAATAAGGTCAAACTCCATATATTCGCCCACCATGGGATCCCGGCCCGCCTGATGTAGGGTCGGAAGCTCATTATAAGCGCGCTCTGCGCGCAGCAGATTATTCTGCCAGGTTAATTTCATGCTACCGGCAGAAAGGCCGTTATCCCGGTAGTCGACCCGTGCTCCTTGATCCAAATATGTAATTTCCGCCGGTATATCATAGTCAATAAATTCGGCACGATAGTCTACCACCGTATCAACGCTGGCATTGTCCTCTTCAGGTTCGAAACGACCACGTGCCCCCCCCCTGACAGTAATGCGATTAAGGACACTCTGATCGTCAAAAGCAAGACTGATCGTATCACCGGTGGCGTTGTTTACCCCTTGTAGTACGGTGTCCTCCACGACGTGATAGATGGATGACGCCATACCATGGAGGGCCAATCGGGATAACTTTTCATCGCTGAAGGTGGCCTCAATTGTTCTGGCTGAAAGGAGATCGGTGAATATGCGGGTATCCATAGCATCGGGTGACAGTTTGGCCCTGATTGACGCCGTAGCCTCTGCTCCTTGCTCCACATAGGCTTTATCAATTATCATGACCTGATAGACCAGCCTGATACGTTCGCCGCGCAGCTCCCTGGTGCCTTCCTGCACTCGGGCGTCACCGACTAATCGTAGTACTTCTTCGGTATCATCGTAGCGCATGATCTCACCGGAGATAAGCCGGCCACCCTCATCAATCACAACCGCGCCGAAAGCCTCGAACGAAGCGCCCCGGGGCCCATCTGTCTGGTGGGTACGGAATTCACTGGCAGTGAGCCGGCGGGTTTCTTGAGTCATTACCACTTCATGGCGCGCAATCGCCGAATCGCGTTTGATCCAATAAACGAATTCCTCGCTCCTAACGGTTTGTTTTTCTTGAATAAAAGTCACATTGCCCCAGGCGTGGATCCGATCCTCATTACTGTGAAATACCAATGAATCACAGGTCAACTTCTCCCCGGGACGAAGCATTAGAACCTCACCGGTTAGGTGGGTGCGCCCATCATCCCTGATAAAACGAGCTTGACTGGTACGCAACTCCATCTCGCCCTTGCGGAACACCACGTTTCCGGAAAGGATCTGCAAGCTTTTACCGTCTTTGCTGATATTCTCCAGAATATCAGCCGAGATGAGTTTAAGCCGCTCGTCCCCCCTCGCCACTTGGGTCGGGCCAAGTATTGCGATCACAAGGATCACCATTAATACTGACTTAGTCACAGCTTTTAACCGTTGACGAGAGAACCAGCCATTACCTTCCGTTGCAACTGGAGCGGCGGCGGGATTGGCGCGCAATATCCGGGGCAACATTCAAATGGTGATCCATAACAACCGGCCGCCCACCGTCAGTCAGCCGCCCCGACCCGGTGCCGCCAGCTCGGCAGAGAGCGTCGTTGCGAGTACCAATCATCAGCCCGATATTGCATACATCGGGTACTTTTTACTATTGGAATTCCTTGAGAGCATTATTTTCACGGGGCAATACCGTTTTCAAGTAGACTATCCCCGGGGAAATCGGCGGATGGACTGACGGTTATTTTGCTCTGAGTCCCTGTGAACCAGACCAAAGCATGGCTCATAGCCAGGAACCGTCCCGCCTGATTTGCTCTCCAATGACGGTCTGTATTCGAAGGATGGGTATTCAGGGCTCCAATGGCTCCCCGGATCGGCATATCGAAATCAACCATTCGCCGAGACCTGCGCGCCCCAATCAAGGCTATCAGCTCAAAGGTTGGAACCTTGATCAAGACCATCTCAGCCGAACCGGTACGGAAGTTCCCGTCCGGAAGTTGATTTTCCAGGAGATTATTCAGCGCTCCCGTCGTACCTTCCCAAATACGTCGTCGAAACGGATTGATATTCACCAGCGATTGCTCCAGCTCCAGTAGGGCCATCGTAATGATAGCATGTTCTCCGGCAGTCACCGGTGCCGGGTCGTTCCAGCTCCCATTTGGCAATTGATGCTGAAGAATAATCAAACTCTCCTTGATCGCCCAGTCAAGGAGCTGCTGGTCATTTGCGGTGTGATAGTGTTCCATGATATGCAACAGGAGCAAGCCATGGTTGCGTGGTGAATCATCCTCGGGGCGAACCTTCTGCCACTCCAAAGCCTTTGAGGCCGCCAGCAGATAGCGGGGATTGCCAAGTACTCTATATCCTCTACTTAAAGCAGCACCGGCCAAGGCGGTAGGAATCACGCTTTGCCGGGTAATTGTGCCCCGATTGGAGGTATACAAGGGCCAAGCGCCCTGGGGTGTTTGGCGCTCTAAAAGCCAATTGAGGCTCATCCTGCAGCGCGTAACCATGGCCGAATCGGATAGGTTATGTTCAATCAACAGTAAAAGGCCCAGCACGTAGTGGGCGACAACTCGTACCAGGGGATGATCCGCTTCATACGGCCTGGTGGGCCAGTCAAAAAAGCCCCTGCCCCAGCTGCCGTCACCATTATAAAAGGCCTCGCTATGGACGGCTGTCTGCTGCCAATAGCGGGCCATGGTCAGGGTGTCCAGGGGCGGGTGAAAGTCGGCCCTGAGCGTGATTGCATCGCGCCGCGCATAGTGCTCCTGGGCAGAAAGCACGACCGTCAACATCAATATACCCATAAAGCGTATCATCCCCGGGAAGTTACACATCGACGCCCGGAATAAATAAGGCTAACACTCCCCGGGTGTCCTCAATAAGTAGCTTTTGCTTTCCCCGCCAGCTCCTACAAATTAGATTCCGCACCTGATGAATCGCTCGCTGGGCCAATTTTCCCGCTTAATATTAATCTCCGTGATGCTCATTAACGGATGCGCCGGTACACGCGGCAGTCACCGTAAGGTGGCTGTTCATACCGGTTACGCCTATGCCTACCTGTCAAACAGGGCCGATAAATTCCGCGATAAGGATTTCAGGAAGGCCCGGAAAATTGATGCCCGGGCCCGGAAACATTATATCAAGGCCTTCCAGCACGGTCTAATGAAGTTAGAGCGGCGGTATCCCGGTTTCAACGATACCTTGGCTGCCAACCCCGGCCGGGCCATGGCCTGGACTGCGCGAGCGGATGTGCCACTGCTGTACTGGACCGGGGCGGCTCTGGGCGCGGCTATCGGCCTCTCAAAAGATCGGCCAGACATGCTGATCCGCTTGCCCCAGGTGGGCGCCATGGCCTTCAGGGTCACCGAGCTCTGGCCTGATTATAAAGGGGGAGCAGCTTTTCAGTTGTTGATGATCTATGAGGCCAGCAGGAGCGGTCTGCTAGGGGGATCCATTTCCCTGGCCAAGCACTATTATGAGCAAGCTTTACGTTTTTCGAAGAGCCGTAATGCCGGCTTGTTTGTAAGTTATGCCGAATCTATTTGTGTCCAGGAGCAGAACCGGGCGGAGTTTGTTTCAATGCTCAACAAAGCGCTGGCAGTCAGGGACGGTGGTACGGAAAATCGGTTGGCGCGCAAACGGGCTCGTTGGCTGCTGGGAAGAGCCGACGATCTGTTTCTTTAATACCTATGGTAATCCCACCGTTCAAGGTCCGCTGGTCTCGACTGCCACAGACGTGCGGCAAAATCAAATCTAGAGCGATGGATATGCAGACCATTAAAGCCAGGCATTTGCTTACAGCTACACTTTTGGCCTTGGTGGTTTCGTCACTATTGACCGGCGCGAACAAGCCGGTAATTGTTAAAATGGCTTCTTTAGCACCCGAAGGCTCGCCTTGGCACGAGGTCCTACAGGAAATCGCCCAGGATTGGCGAGATCTATCGGGCGGAAACGTCCGTCTGAAAATTTATGCCGGCGGAGTGGTGGGCGATGAGAGTGATATGGTCCGCAAGCTGCGGATCGGTCAAATCCAAGCCGCGGCTCTGACCGCAGAGGGGCTGAGCTATATCGACCGGGGCATATATGCTCTTTCAATCCCTTTGCTGGTGTCCAACTACCAGGAGTTGGACTGGATTCGGGATCAGATGGAGCCGGAACTTAAATCTCGATTTGCAGACAAGGGTTTCAAGGTGTTGGCCTGGGCTGATGTCGGCTGGGTATATTGGTTTACCCGCCACCCGGTCCGAACACCGGATGATCTGCGCCCGCAGCGCATATTCACCTGGGCCGGCGATGCAGAGTCGCCAAAATTGTGGAAAGCCGCCGGTTTTCAGCCGGTATCATTATCGGCCATGGATGTATTGCCCGGATTGGAGACCGGCCTGATCGACGCGGTCGATGCCTCTCCCATGACGGTAGCTTCGTTTCAATGGTTCGGAACCGCGAAACACATGACAAATCTTCCCTGGGCCGTGCTCACGGGAGCCCTGATAATAAAACAAGATGTCTGGATGCAACTTCCGGCTGAACTGCGCCCCCTTTTGGAAGACGCCGTGACGAAACGTACTTTGCGGATCAAGAGCGAGATCAGATATCTGGATGACAAGGCCGTGGAAGTCATGAAGGATCACGGGCTACAGGTGATAGATATTACCCCAGCTGAGAAAGCCCTGTGGGAAGACCTGATCTCTCGTTTTGAGTACACATTACGGGGTACGCTGGTGGACTCCTTGATGTTCGATCGCGCCCTGGAATTAAAGCGAGCCTTGAGCAACCTTAATCAAGACCTGCCCACTCCAAACTAACCGCGGACCGAGGCCTCACAATTCGACAATTAATACTGACCGGAATCACCCTCGCGCGAGAGAAAATCAGTCGGCTCGAGGATTGGGCAGCTGTGGCCATTTTGGCAGCCATGGCGATATTGCCTTGCGTGGAGGTTCTAGCGCGGGAAGTATTCCGCACCAGCATCACCGGATCAATAGTCACCGTTCAGCACCTCACACTTTGGATCAGCTTTGTGGGAGCCATGTTGGCCTCGCGGGAAGGACGGCTGCTTACCCTAACCGGCGATACCGCCTGGCATTTGAAGAGATGGGGCCCATGGGCAAATCTGCCGGCGGATATTGTTTCCGTGGGTGTGGCGGTTACGCTCATGACGGCCAGCTATCGCTTGATGATGGTGGAGTATTCATTCCCCCGGCCAATCGTGGGTTCCATCCAAATCTGGATGGCCCAACTGATTATGCCACTGGGGTTTGGCGTCATCGCCTGGCGCATCCTTTGGCGTAGCAATCCTGCCTGGACCTATCGTTTGGCGGTTATCGGCGGTATTTTGTTTTTGGCGGTCATCGGCACTGCGGCAGGCTTACAGGGCACGGGGGCCGTTTACCTTGGATTTCTCGGGTTGTTGCTCTCTGCGGTACTGGGGGCGCCGATCTTTGTGCTTTTAGGTGGCGCGGCGATTCTGCTATTCTGGAATGACTGGGGTGTGCTGGCAGCCATTCCCGTCGAGACCTACCGGATCGTAGTGCACCCCATGCTGCCGACAATCCCGCTGTTCACGCTGGCGGGCTATTTCCTGGCCGAAAGCGGCGCATCGCAACGATTAATAAGGTTTTTCCGTGCCTGGTTTGGTTGGATCCCGGGTGGAACTCCGGTAGTGACGGTACTGGTTTGTGCCTTTTTTACTTCGTTCACCGGCGGGTCCGGCGTTACCATTCTCGCACTGGGCGGATTGCTGTTCCCCATGTTGCTTCGCGAGAATTACTCCGGCCGTTTTTCAACCGGCCTGCTGACTGCCTCGGGCTCCTTAGGGCTGCTTTTTCCACCTAGTTTGCCGGTCATTCTCTATGGCATTCGCTCCCAGACCCCCATAAATGAACTATTCATGGCCGGCATCCTGCCCGGATTTGTTCTGATCACACTGGTTGCTCTCTGGAGTGTTAGACAAGGCATTGTACAACATGTCCAGCGGCCACCGTTCAGCATAAAAGAAGCCTGGAAATCGTTTAATGCCGCCAAGTGGGAAGTAATCATACCGGGGATAATTTTAGTGGGAATATTCGGGGGATTTGTTACTATTGTGGAGGCCGCCGCCGTCACCGTCGTCTATACTTTTATAATTGAGGCTTTCATTTACAAGGATTTAAAGCTTAGTAAAGACGTTGTGCCCACCATAGTACAAGGCGCCACGCTGATTGGCGGCGTACTGATCATTATGGGGACTGCCATGGGGCTGACCAGCTACCTGGTAGACGCACAGGTTCCTTCGAGGGCCTTACATTGGGTACAGGCTCACATAGATTCAAAACTGGTTTTTCTCCTGGCCCTGAACGGCGCTTTACTACTGGTCGGCGCGCTGATGGATATTTTCTCGGCCATCATCGTGGTGGTACCCATAATTGTCCCCATGGGGCTGGCTTATGGGGTCGATCCGGCACACCTGGGTATCATATTTTTAGTTAACCTGGAGCTGGGCTATTTGACACCGCCGGTGGGTATGAATCTGTTCTTGAGCAGCTACCGTTTCCGAATGCCCCTACCCCATGTTTACCGTGCTGTGGTGCCCTACCTGATAATCCTTGCTATCGGTGTATTGATTATCACCTATATCCCGTGGATTACCCTGTTCATACCCTCATTAATGGGCTACTAGATAGTAGAAACGTGCAATCGAAAGGCCGGCCGCAATTGGTCGTTTCTGCGACATAGTGAGCAAATAGGAGTTAAGGGAACGGCCAATGCTAAGGGCTTCGGTGGACTGTTTGGTGGAAAGCTGAAGATAAGTGTCGCTGAAGACTCGTCGCGCAGAAGAATTTGAACGGGTGTTGCCCGGTACTAGCTTCTAAAGCGGCCCCAGGCCCAACAGGAAATCGTGCTCCATGGCCAGGAGGAGACCCTCCCGTTGGGCATGATTGGCGCTCCACCAGGGCTTCAAATCCATGAGATCCGCTACCACATAACGAGTGCTGTCACCAAAAAAAATGGCGTCCAATCGCAAAATTGTGGTGTATTCGGAGTGCGACTCGAGGAAGCGACACTTCGCTAACGTCTGCTTGTCCAGACTCTCGCTAATCACATCAACAATCGAGCTCGGATCCAATCCCAGCCGCGCCAAAGCCTTAAGCGAAGATTTCTTGCTGGTTTTACCGCTCTTGTCAACGGCTATACTTTTGCTCACCAATTGAATAGTACGTTCCAGCAGCTGTATGCGCATCTGGATGATCTGTTGCCTGTTTTCATTCTGGTATTTCGTTTCCCAGACATCCTGGCGAACTTCGTAAGTGATTAATGCTCCAGCCCCCACCGCGGCTGCAATTACCGCCGCTGCAATCAGTGTCAGGAACAACCGGTGCCCGGCAGCTGCTATCAGGGACCCTATTCGTGATGGAGGAGATTTTTCCTTCTCCGAACCGGTTTGTGTAGTTGCCGTTGGTTTTGTACTTTGTGCTTTTAAAACCTTTGGCTTCGGGCTTTGTGATTTCATCATTTTATCCCCCTGTACTACGAAGATTATATTCCCTTAACCCTATCAAACCGCGTTGCGGATAGAACCGGCTCCAGCGGATACTAAGCAAAATCTTTTCTAATAAAGTGTTACTCAAGCTACAAACTAGATACTGCGTTGCCGGAGTTTCAGTAGTTTAAGAATTGCAGCTTTCACTTGAAGCCGCGCGATCAGAAGATTGCGTTTGAGAGCTCTTTGCGCAAGAATTCCACTCGAGCCTGGAATGAGGAATCGGCGGCAATCCGGTCCTCTACCTTGTTGCAGGCATGAATCACAGTGGAATGATCACGTCCGGCAAAATGCAGCCCGATGCTGACTAGCGAGGCTTCGGTCAACTCGCGAGCCAGGTACATAGCCAGTTGCCTGGCACGAGCGACATCTTTGGTCCGCCCCTTGCCTGCCAGAGTAGTCTCCCGGAAATTAAACTCGTGTGAAATTGTACGAATGATTTCATCAATTGAAACCCTTTTCACGGCTTTGCGGCCGAGAATTTCCATGACTACCGTGCGCGCCAACTCCAGGGTTATTTCTTGCTTGCGAAGGGAGCTATAGGCCAATAGCCGAATTAAGGCTCCTTCCAGATCGCGGACATTGGTTTTGATGCAGCGGGCAATATACTCTGTTATTTCGTAGGGAATATCGAGGTGGTCTGTTTCCGCCTTCCGCATCATTATGGCGATACGGGTCTCTAAATCAGGAGATTGGATATCGACGATCAAACCCGATTGGAAGCGTGATATCAGGCGTTCTTCAAGGCCGAGAAGCTCACTCGGGGGCTTATCCATGGTCAGGATAATCTGCTTGCCCCGCAGGAATAGGTCGTTGAAGGTATGGAAGAATTGTTCCTGGGTCTGCTCCTTTTTCTGGAAAAACTGAATATCATCAACCAGTAATATATCCACACTGCGGAAATGATTAGAGAAGGTGGTGGTTTTGTTCTTCTGAATGGAGGTAATAAAGTCTAGTGTGAACTTTTCACTGGTGGTATAAATGATTCTGGTACCCGGCTGCTCAGCGAACATATGGTTACCCACCGCTTGAAGCAAATGGGTCTTACCCAGCCCTACCCCGCTGTAGATCACAAGCGGGTTGTAGGCGCTTTTCCGTAACGGATCACAGATCGAAAGAGCGGCGGCCTTGGCAAACTGATTCCCGGCTCCCTCAATGAAGTTTTCAAAAGTATAACGCCTGTTAAGCTGGGTAGACTTGGAGAAGGTGTTCTCGGGCTTATTTTCCGACGGGAGCATGGCGGGAGCATTCGCATCGGAATCCTCCCCCAGGACCACACTGTATCGTACTTTAAGGTCGCGTCCGGAGGCTTGCTTCAGCGAGTCTAGAATGATTGGCCGGTAATGGGAATCCAACCATTCATAATAGAACTGGCTGGGCACTTGAAGGACTAAATCCGACTCACCTAAACTGGCCACCTTCAAAGGTTCGAACCACGTCAGGAAGGTCTGACTGGGAACGCGGTTTCTAATTAATGATAGGCATTCCTGCCATACGCCAGCTGAGTTCAAGGGAAGCTCGATTCCAAGTTGTGGTTAGTAGGAAACGGAATTGACCCGGGGTGTTATCCACAAGTTATTCACAGTTACGATGCACACATTTAAAGTTGGAATATGGCACAAATCGCAGTCAAGACAAATTATGGAAACAGCGGAAAAATATTGCCCTGTCCGGGGCCGGCTGATGATTGAAAGGGCTTGGGTAACAGTGATGATCTTCCTGTTCTCCGGCCCCAAGCGAGGCCGATAGAATTTTTAAAACCTGGAACAGTGAGACTTTCCGTCCACGAAACTCGGCGATGGGAGTAACTTCCCGGTTGGCCACTCACCGGATTGCCTTTTCCAAAGGCCGGGTCCGTAGGGATTCTGTGTTACGTCGGCTATTATACCTCAACTCGTTTCCGCTGAGTATCGGAGGATTAACTAAAATATCCCTTCCCGAGAACTCAAGAGATTAGCTTTAGTCCTCGTTTTATGGCATTGATTCATTGAAGGTACAGAGATGTCCGCATTGCAGTCGCCAGCATTACTGGGTGGTGAGCCCCTAACAAAAAGCGCCGATTGGCCAAGTTGGCCCCCGCGGATGGCCGGCCTCAATGAGGCCCTCGCCAAGGTAGTTGAACAGGACCAATGGGGCGTTCGCTCAGAGGTGATCAAAGAGTTCGAGGAGAGATTCTCGGCCTACCACGATGCACAATATGGGTTGGCCATGGCCAATGGAACCCTGGCGCTCTCGGCAATCCTGAATGCACTAGGAATTGGTCCCGGGGATGAGGTGATTTTGCCCGCTTATACCTTTTTAGCCACCGCCGCTGCGGTAATAGCTGTTGGGGCGAAGCCTGTCTTTGCTGATATCAGTCCCGATACCTTCAATCTTGATCCCACAGAAGCGGAAAAGCTCGTAACTAACCAAACCAGGGCTATCGTCCCGGTGCATGTTGGCGGCAACCCTGCCGATATGAACTCCTTCAATGGAATTGCTGCCCGGCACAATCTCCACATCGTCGAAGATGCCGCCCAGGCCCATGGGGCCGGATATCATGGCAAGAAGGTCGGCAGTCTGGGGACGGCCGGATTTTTCTCTTTCCAATCGTCAAAGAACCTGACCGCCGGAGAGGGCGGCATAGTGCTTACCAATGACAAAGAACTCTATGGACGGCTACACCCGATATACAATTGTGGCCGGGCGCTGAATGGAGCCTGGAACAAACATCTCTCGCCTGGCATGAACTACCGCCTAACAGCATTTCAAGCCGCGGTGCTACTATTCCAGATGAAGCATCTTGAAAAATGGGCCCAGCTGCGAGAATCAAATGGCCGCTACCTGGAAGAGTTGCTGAATGCCCTTCCAGGGATTTCCTGCGCCAAGAGGGAAGCCGGGACGGAGCGGAATGCATACCACTTATTTATTTTCACGTATAACGAAGACGAATTCAACGGCTTGTCAAAAGTGCGTTTTATTAAGGCCCTGCAAGCCGAAGGCATAAATGCCACCGATGGCTATCAGCCGCTCTACCAGCTACCATTTATGGATTATGCCGGCTCGCCGCTACCGGTCACCGAAAGAATCTGCCGGCAAGGTGTTTGGCTGCGGCAATCTCAATTACTCGCTGAGCGCGGCATGATGGACAAGATCGCTGTGGCGTTCCGGAGAATCCAAAAGTTCAGCGCTCAATTGGCCGATCTGCGGGCTGAATAGAGGGCTTTGCCAGGCCGGGGCTTGGCGGGGCCACTCCTTTGCAACCGGAAAAGCGCCGGCCGTAAATTTGGTTATGGAAAATGACGGAATGCCAAGGGATTCCGTCATTTTATTGTGGCCGGAGAAAGCGGGAGAGGTAACCAGATGTACCCCATAATCGCCGCGGAATATATTGCTCCCGATGTGAAGATGTTTCAGGTTGAGGTCCCACCGATCGCCAGGAAACACCAAGCCGGTCAATTTGTGATTCTGCGGGTGCACGAAAAAGGGGAGCGGATACCGTTAACCATCGCCGACAGTGATCCTGAAAAAGGCTCCATCACGCTGATCGTCCAGGGTATCGGGCGGACTACTAAGGACCTTAACCGCCTTGAATCCGGGGACGCGATCCAAGACATCGTCGGTCCTCTTGGTATGGCGACGCATATTGAGAACTGGGGGCTGGCCATAGTTGTCAGTGGTGGCGTGGGTACGGCGGAAGCATTGCCCATTGCGCGGGCCATGAAGGCCGCAGGTAATCAGGTGATGGCTATTATCGGCGCCAGAACCAAGGAGCTGGTGATTGCCGAGGAATTAATGCGCGAGATATGTGACGAAGTTATTATCACCACCGACGATGGAAGTCACGGACAGAAGGGGCTGGTGACTGCCGCCCTGGATCCCATATTAAAGGGCGACATCCCGCCCAAGATGGTATTGGCTATCGGGCCACTGCCAATGATGTCCGCCGTGGCAGAGCTGACCCGTCCCTTTGGTATCAGGACCATGGTTTCGCTCAATACTATAATGATCGACGGCACCGGCATGTGTGGTGGCTGCCGGGCTACCGTGGGTGGTAAAACGGTGTTCGTGTGCGTGGACGGGCCGGAGTTCGACGCTCATCAGGTGGACTTTGATGTGCTACGGCAACGGGGCAGCATGTACCACGATCAAGAACGGCAATCACTGGATCGGTTCCTGGAGAGCTGCCGAGCGTTAAACTCGGTTCAAGAAAACCCGGCATGAGCATCGCCACAAAAAAACAGACCATGACACAGCAGCTGACACCCAAGGAAAGGATGCGGATTCCCCGGCAGCCGATGCCGGCGCAGGCGCCGGATGAGAGGAATAAGAATTTCAGCGAGGTCAACCTGGGGCTTGAAGCCGAAGCGGCGATAAATGAGGCTCAGCGTTGCCTGCAGTGCAAGAAGCCGTGGTGTATCGACGGGTGCCCTGTAAATATCAAGATCCCTGATTTCATTCACCTGATCGTGCAACGGAATTTCCTGGAGGCTGCAGCCAAGATCAAGGAGGACAGTTTACTACCGGCGGTTTGCGGGCGGGTCTGTCCTGTGGAGCACCAGTGCGAGGCGGCCTGCATCGTCGGCAATCGCTTCAAGCCGGTGGCCATTGGAAACCTGGAGCGGTTCGTGGCCGACCATGAACGTGAGACGGGCCAATTTCAACTGCCCGACAAGCGCGACCCAACCGGCAAGCGAGTGGCTATTGTCGGCAGCGGCCCGGCCGGCCTGGCCTGTGCCTCGGACCTGTCGCATTGGGGACATAGCGTCATTATTTTCGAAGCGCTACACGAGTTCGGCGGAGTACTGGTATACGGCATACCGGAGTTCCGGCTGCCCAAGAAGATCCTGGCGGTGGAGATTGCGAACCTGAAGAAGATGGGGGTGAAGTTCGTCAAGAACTTTCTGATCGGCAAAACCCTGTCCTTGGACGAATTGATGGACGACGAAGGCTTTGACGCCGTGTTCGTCGGCACCGGGGCCGGACTGCCCTGGTTCCTCAATCTCCCCGGGGAAAGCCTCAACGGAGTTTACAGTGCCAATGAATTCCTGACGCGGGTTAATCTGATGGAAGCCTATCATTTTCCCGAGGCCGATACACCGGTAAAGCTGGCCCAGACCGCCGTGGTGATCGGTGGGGGCAACACCGCCATGGACAGTGTCCGCACCGCCAAGCGACTGGGTGCAGAGCGGGCCATCATTGTGTACCGGCGATCCGAGGAGGAGATGCCGGCCCGCCGGGAGGAAATCCATCACGCCCAACAGGAGGGTATCGAATTCATGCTGCTGACCGGTCCGGTGCGTTATCTAGACGACGGCAAGGGCTGGCTGAAGGGGCTGGAATGTATCAGGATGGAGCTGGGTGCACCGGATGAAACCGGTCGACGGCGGCCCGTACCTGAGGATGGTTCGGAGTTCACTATTGAGGCCGATCTGGCTATCGTAGCAATCGGCAACGGCTCCAACCCCCTGCTGGCCAAGACCACGCCCGGGCTGGAGATCAACCGCTGGGGAAATATCGTGGTGGACAATCAAACCGGGCTGACCAGCAAGCCGGGGGTGTTCGCCGGGGGAGATATCGTATCGGGCGGCGCTACCGTCATCCTGGCTATGGGCGACGGCCGGCGGGCAGCGCGGGCCATGCACGAATACCTGATGACCAATGAATCGAAGGCAATACATGTATCGGATTAACTTGGACGAAATGAGTTTCGAGGACTTTGTCGCCGTGTGGGTGGGGTGGGAGGTGGGGGGCGAGGCTCTCTAGCGGGGGGGGGCGACGGGGGGATG
>CBDVAP010000044.1:0-19960 GCA_965372015.1 uncultured bacterium
CCCTGATCTTTTAGCGCTGCCAGACCTGTCCGCAGGCCCAGCGACACCGGCCCCGGCAGCAGCAATCCCGGCCCCGGCGGCAGCTGGCCCGGCAGTACCCGAGCCCCCTGATCTTTTAGCGCTGCCAGACCCTTCCGCAGGTCCAGCGACTCCGGCCCCGGCAGCTCCGGTGGCAGCTGAGCCCCCAGACCTTGAGGCACCGCCCAACCCGGCCGAGACAGCACCAGCAACACCGGCCCCGGCGGAAGCCCCTCCGGCAGTTGAGCTGAGGGCGGCTTTGGCAGCTTCAGCCGAGCCGGCAGCAGCAACCCCGGCTCCGGCGGAAACCACTCCGGCGGTCGAGCCGATGGCAGCTTTGGCTCCTCCGGCCGAGCCAGCACCAGCAACCCCGGCTCCGGCGGAAGCCGCTCCGGCAGTTGAGCCGCCCGTAGCATTGGCAGCTCCGCCTGAGCCGGCGCCGGCAGCCCCTGCTCCAGTAGAAGCCGCACCGGCAGTTGAACCGACGGCAGCTTTGGCTCCTCCGGCCGAGCCAGCCCCGGCAGTTCCGGCTCCGGCGGAAACCGCACCAGTAGTTGAGCCACCCGCAGGATTGGCAGCTCCGGCCGAGCCAACCCCGGCAGCTCCAGCTCCGGCGGAAGCCGCACCGGCAGTTGAGCCGCCCGAACCGGTAGCCGCTCCCGCCGCCCCTGCCCCAGCGGAGGAAGCCGGAGTGCGAACCCCACCCGCCACATTGGCAGATACTGAGCTGCGCAACGTAGCGCCGGCGCCACCGACCGCCGCGCCTTTACCGGAAGAGCAAAATCAGGCCGCCCCAGCGGTCGCCTTGGAAGCAACGGCTACTCCGGTGGAGATAACTACTCCGGAACGGCTGGCGGGGCCCGCCCCCATAGTTCCAGCGCCGCAGGGCACTGGGGAGGAGACCTCTGCTGAACCGGTAGCTGCAGCAGCTGCAGCTGCCGCTCCCGAAGAAGCACGGCCGGCACCTGCGGAAGAGACCGGACCGGCTGCGGCCCCGGCACCGGCGGAGGAAAATGCCGAGCAGCAAAGAGCCGCTTCGCTACAGGCGGAACTGACCAACCGGGCCAGCAGGGCCTACGAGGCCCAGCAGCGAGATTCACGCACCACCGAACCCGGGACCAGCAATGACACTAACCTGGCTGAGCAGCTTATCCGTTAGCAGCCCGGCCCGGCTCCTTCCAGTACCACCAACTACAATCATTGGCTGAAGGCCGTGCGTAGCAGGCTTGGTGGGATAAAGCTCCTGCCGGGCCGCTGAGCCGGATGTAATTTCCATCATGCCGATGCGAAATCACCTGCGGGGATTGCTGGTGTTGCTGCTGTTTTGCGGGGGCGCCAGGGCCGGTGACTCAGGCTCCCTCGGCTGGACTTTTGGCGGTGCGGGCGCCGATGAGGGTAGCTCCGTATGGCAGACCAGTGACGGCGGCTTCATCGTCACCGGGACTAATGCTTCCGGGGACACGGGACGGCCCTCGTTGTGGCTGTTGAAAGTCGATGCCGGCGGGAAACGGCAATGGAGCCAACTGTTTCCCCTGGGCGAGTACTATAGCGGTGAAAGCTTGCTGGTGGCGGAGGACGGCGGGTTTACCATGGTAGGGGTCACCCTCACTGCCGCCCCGGGTAACTTCGATGTACGCCTACTGCGTACCGATCAGCAGGGGGAGCAACTCTGGGACCGGCGGTTCGGCGGCAACGGTTGGGATTGGAGTAATTTTGTCAGCCCCAGTGGCGACGGCGGCTATATTATCACCGGCTGGACCGATTCCCGCAACGCGGCCGGCGGTGACCTATGGTTGATCAAGACCGACCAGGGTGGTGGCAGGCAATGGAGCCGCTCTTACGGAGGCTTCGATCACGAAGAGGGATTCTGTGTACAGGCCACGACTGACGGCGGATTCATCGCCACCGGTATAACCGCCTCCTACAGCATTGGCCAGGAAGACCTGTGGTTGATCAAGACCGATAGTGCCGGCGAGCTACAGTGGACGCGAACCTTTGGCGGCGCCGGATACGAGGAAGGCCGCTATGTGGAGCAGACCAGTGACGGGGGCTATATCGTGGCCGGTTCCACCTCCTCCCGGGGCGCCGGCGAGACGGATGTGTGGCTGATTAAACTCACACCGCAGGGCGAGATGTCCTGGAGCCGGGTTTTCGGCGGCCTCAACCGGGACTGGGGCCAGGCTGTCCATCAGACCGGCGACGACGGTTACGTGATTGTGGGATCGACCATCTCATTCGGGGCCGGAGCCAGTGACGTCTGGTTGATCCGCACCGATGCCCAGGGGAATAAGTTGTGGGACCGGACCTACGGTGGTCAGGATCTGGACTTCGGAACGGCCGTGCAACCGACGAGTGACGGGGGGTTCGTTATCACCGGCAAAACCCACTCATTCGGGGCTGGCGGGAGCGACCTGTGGCTGATAAAGACTGACCAGTTCGGGATGGTCCCACCGGCGGGGGAGCCGGCCGGGCAGTAATGCGTTCCATCGCCATTATAAACCAGAAGGGCGGCAGTGGCAAGACCACCACCAGCGTGAACCTGGCCGCGGCGCTGGGCGAAAAGGACCGGCGGGTGCTGGTAGTGGATATAGATCCCCAGGCTTCGGCCACCAATTGGTTCGGCATCCAGAACCCGGGCAGGGGTATCACCGATTTGATAATCAACGAACTGCGGCTGTTGGACCTGGTACGGGCCACCGAAGTGCTGGGGGTAGCAATCGTGCCCGCCTCGGCCTGGCTGGCGGGGGCGGAGAAAGCCCTGGAATGGAACGGCGCCTCCCTGACCTTATTCCAGCGCAGTATGCGGGGCCTGCCCCGGGGACAATGGGATTATATGCTGGTCGATTGTCCTCCCACCCTGGGAATCCTCACCGCCAATGCCCTGATCGGGGTGGCCGAGGTGCTGATCCCGGTGGAGGCCCACCACATGGCGCTGCCCGGCGTAGATCGCGTATTGACATCGGTGGAGACCATTAAGAAGCATTTGAATGAAAAGCTGGAGGTCACAGGTATCCTGCCCTGCCGGGTGGACCCCCGCACCCGCCATTCCCGGGAGGTAGTGCAGGAATTGCGCAGCCGCTACGGTAACCTGGTGTTCAATACCGAAGTACGCGAGAACGTGCGCCTGGCGGAAGCACCAGCCGCCGGTCTGCCCATCAATATTTACGATACCCGCAGCAAAGGTGCCCTGGATTACCGTGCTCTGGCGAACGAAGTTATTGACCAAGAGGACTGAATCGCGGTCACCGGGCAAGCCTGGTGATG
Source organism: uncultured bacterium (assembly GCA_965372015.1). GTDB lineage: Bacteria > Fidelibacterota > Marinisomatia > SCGC-AAA003-L08 > TS1B11 > JACZSB01. Next base: position 3,283 of record CBDVAP010000044.1, read on the forward strand.
GGTCGTCGTTGATTATGCTAAGCACATCCGGGCAGACAAACCTCGTTACCAACCGCTATTGGCCCGGGGGTCTGGCGCCATTACTGATACTCTGCCTGGCGCTGGCGGGCGGCTGCCGATCACGGTTCACCCCCGTTTCCACCGTGGAGTCTCTGGCGTTCGGGCAGCCGCTGGCGTTGAACCTGGCGATCCGGAGTGCGGAGTTGCTCATGGTGGCCACCGGTTTGGCGCTGGCGGAGGTGCGCCGGATCGAAGAGACCCTGGACCCGGTAAACACTGCCGGCAGCCTGTATCAGCTTAACCAGACCCACAGCTCGGACGACCCGGAGCTGTACCAACTGCTGGAGCAGGCCCTGGTGGTGTCCGAGCTCACCGGCGGCGGCTTGAACCTGTTCATGGGGCACCTGGAGCGGGCCTATGGTTTTTTCCGCATCGCGCCCCGGCCACCGCCGGAGTCCTTGATCCGGGAGATCATGCTCCCCATTCAGCGGGCCCGAATTGACCTGTCTCCCGTGCGCTCCCGAGTGGAGATTCCCAACGACGCCTATGCCGTATCTTTGACCGGTATCCAGGAAGGATACACGGCCGACCAGGCCTTAGCCCTTTTGGAGCTGTCCGGCATCCGGGAAGCTGCGGTGCAGCTGGGCGCTAACCTGGCCTGTGCCGGTTCACCCGATGGCCTGGGCTGGGAACATGCTATCACCAATCCCGCCACCGGCGCGGTACTGGCCCGGCTATTCCTGGAGAATTGCGGCCTGGCCACGGCTTCTATCCTGGATCAGGCTTACACCTATCGCGACTTATCCTATTATAATCATCTGGATCCCCGAACCGGACACCTGGCGGACTCGCTGCTGAGTGTGACGGTGGTAGCACAATCCACCGAACTGGCCGCCGCCCTGGCACGGGGGATATTCCCCATCGGCCCTGTCAAAGGGATTCAAATTTTGAACGAGCTTACCGGTGTGGACGGTTTGCTCCTGGACCGGGAAGGGCGCGTGCTGGTATCGGACAGTCTATTTGTCTGGATTGGAGGATAGCATATGCCGTGGCGCCTCGTGTCAATGCCCGTCCCTGGTAAGCTTGGTCCGGTGCGCTAAGTGCCGCCCGCCGGCGATTTCCGGACTATGGTGCTGCCGGTCCTGCTGCTGCTGGTCGTCCTGGTCCTGGCTCTCTGGGTCTGGCGCTGGCTGAGGGCTTTCCTGCAGGCGGGGACGTTGCTGTGGCTGATGCTGCCGGGCGAGGACCAGACCCGGCGGCGGGGTCTCTATCGGATAACAGTCTCGACGGAGGAATACCTTCACGCCCCCGGTGACCTCCAGCCCTTTAAAATTTACCGCCCCCTGTCCCGAACCACCGGGCCGGCGGTGGTGATTTACCACGGAGCCACCTCCTACGGCGAAAACCACGCAGTTCTGGACACCCTGGCCCGGGCCCTGGCCAAGGTGGGTTGCCTGGTTTTCGTGCCTAGATTGCCGAAACTAAAAGAGGTGATAATCGACAATTCGAGCGTCAGGTCAATGAGCACGTTCTATGAGTTTGTTACCCACTATCAGGGAGTTTTGCCGGGGCGGATCACCGTGGTGGGCACCAGTTTTGCCGGCGGCCTGCTGCTCAGGGCGAGACTGGAACCGGCCATGCGGGAGGTAGCGCCGCGGGCGGTGCTCACTTATGGCAGCTACTGCGACCTGGAGACGGCGCTGAAGTTTGTGCTCACCGGACGGACCACAGACAACGGGCGGGAGGTTGTGGTGGACCCGGACCCCTGGGGGCAGATCATTTTCTTTTACAACTACCTCGACCACCTTCCGGGCGATTTTGACCGGGAAGCGGTGCGGGAGGTGCTGGTGCACTATGTGTATGATCACCCGGATGAAGGCGCCGCTGCCCGGGCGGCCTTACCGGTAACAGAACAGCGGATGGCCGACGTGATGCTTAATCCGGGCAATCCGGAAACCCTGAAGCTGTTCGATCAGGTGCTGGATGATGTCCGGCCCCTGTTGGTTGAGGATTCACCCTCGCATTTCTATCAGCGGATCGACTTTCCGGTGTGGGTGCTCCATGGCCGGAACGACGTGGCGGTACCATACACCGAAGCCCTGGCCCTGAAAAAATTACTGCCCAGGCAGGTCAGGTTGTTTATCAGTGATCTGTATGGGCACAAGGAGTTGTCTCTCGGCCGGGGAATCTGGCATAGCCTGGTAAGCGGTTTGGGCATGCTACTGTTTATGGGCCGGTTTCTCCGGGCAGTGGAGCGGCGCCCGTGAATGTCAGGACCTTCCGGGGTGGCCTGGACCACAATTTCAGTTACCTCCTGTGGGCTGATCAAGCGGATGGTGCGGTTCTGATTGACCCGGCCACTGACGAGGGTCCCATACGTGCCGCCCTAAAGGATATGGGGCGCGAGCTGACCCATATCCTGGTGACCCATACGCATAGTGATCATCTGGTACGGCTCGAGGCCTGGACCACCAGGCTGCCGGAGGTAACAGTGGTGGGCCATAGAAAACCTGTCAGCCGCAACCTGCCCCGCTACCAGGGACTTCCGGACGGCAAAGAGGTAGCGGCCGGCGGCTGGCGGCTACGGCTCATGGAGACCGCGGGCCATTATCCCGACAGTGTCTGCTGGTACGCACCGGCCGCCGGCAGCCTGTTTACCGGCGATACGGTGTTCGTTGGGCGTACGGGCCGCACTATCGGCAGTTTGAGCGACACCGGCGCGCTTTATCGCAGTATCTACCAGCGCATAATGACCCTGCCGCCGGAAACCAGGGTCTATCCCGGACACGATTACGGCCCCGCTCCCAGCGCCACTATCGGCGAGCTTAGGCAAGGCTATGACTTTTTCCGCTGCCGAGATGAGGCTGAGTTTCGGTCGGTGATGGCGCAATATGAGCGCACCCGCCAGGTGGGCACCTGACAGTTTCCGGTCGGTCTGGCTTGGAAACGCCAAGTCTTGGAACTGATACCCGGATGGGCCAATTTCGGGCAATTTCCATAAGAATACCCTTTCTAGTTCCTATTTATACTATTCGTAATATATTGTATATTCTATAGTTAGGGTCGGTTTTACAGGGGGCCACTACCCTGCGAAAAATAATTTGGAATACTTCTTGACATTCCCGTCGAGAAACTCAAACTTCCAGTCGAGCCAAGACCACTATAATTTCTCGTTCATAACTAATCAAAGGAGATCTTTGTAATGGCAGAGAAAGTCAAAACTGTAGGCGTTAAAAAAGAATCTGGCTACCTCTATTACCTGGGCAAGGACGGTCATGTCTGGCGCTCGAAGATGGCGCGTGCCGGCCAGAAGGGCGGCCAGGCCGCTAAAGTAGCCGATGCCGGTGTGAGACGTGAGTCCGGCTTTCTATATTTTATTGATAAGCAAGGGGATGTGTCCCGCTCCAAGATGGCCCGCGGCCGGCGCTAAACTCACCCACAACCAGTTGAGTCTGAATAAAGGCTCCACGGAACCGTGGAGCCTTTATTATGGCCCCGATAACGCAGTCCTTTTCCCAACTTGATATCACTCGCCGGGAGTTGCAAGTTCCCACTTCCCGGAAAGTGCTCGGGAGTTGTGCCATCTTGCTCCGGGCCATTACTGTTCCAACGCAAGACGAAACCGACTGCCTTGAAGTCTTATCAATGAAGTTATTCTTCGCGGCCCGCCTTTGACCAGGCGCATGGCCCTACTTATGCTGCTGCTGCCGGTCCTCTCCGCCGGCGCTGACCCCCCTCTGATCACGCGGATCATTGTTACCGGGAATAGGGTCACCCGGGAGCAGATCATCCGCCGGGAAGTGAACCATCCCCGGCCGGCGCCGTATGACTCGCTCCAGGCCCGACGCGACCAAAACAACCTGTATAATATGGGTATCTTCGAATCGGTGCGGGTCTATCCCCACGAAACGGTACCCGGGCAGGCGGAACTGATTATCGAGGTGGTGGAGACGATCCGGACGGTGCCCATTCCTTTAATATACTACCTGGACGACGTGGGCTGGTCGTATGGCGGTGGTGTGGCTTTCTACAACTTCCGCGGCTTGAACCAGCGCGTGCTGCTGAGTGCTACCGCTGGCGGCGAGAAAACCTACGGTCTGGCTTTTGCCGACCCGTGGCTCATGGGCAACCGAATCAGCGGCCGGGTCCGGGCCGCACGGCTCTATCGAAGCCACCCGGTATACCAATACCGGATCATGGAGGAGATCTTCGAAGTAGGGGTCGGAAAAGTCTCACCGCAGAAAACCTTCGGTATCCAGGGTACAATTGGACTACTCCGACGTGCAGTGGCCTGGCGAGATACCACCGGTTGGACACCGCCTGGTAACGAATTTATCGATCGGCGGGACAAGGCTTTCCGCGCTAAACTGGATGTCCTGTGGCGGACCACCGATATCTGGCGCGACCCCACCCGGGGCATCACCCTGCGCTTGCTGCTTTCTCCAGTAATGGGCCTAGATGCACAATCTCCGGATTACCTATGGATGTATGCCAGTGGCGCGGTGTTCAGGAGGCTGACAGAGGGACCGCGACCGTTCATCCTGGGCCTGGGGCTGGCCGTATCCCGTTATGATCGCCAGACGCCGTTTTACCTGCGGCAATTCCTGGGCCGGACCTGGGTGCGGGGCTACCACATCGCACCCGCCGATAATCCGGGCTCGGTCCGGGATCGGCTGGAAGGCAACAGTCTGCTGGTGGCCGGCCTGGAAGTGCGCCAGATGATTTTCCCACGACGGCTGATTTGGCAGGTGGAAACGGGCCTGGCGGGCGTGCTGTTTCTGGATGCCGGCTGGGCTTACGGCCCTGGGGAGCCGCTGGCCGAGGCCTTACCGGTGGTGGGATTCGGTTTGGGCGCCCGCATTTTTCTGCCGATCATCGAGCTGCTGGCACTGGACATGGGCTTCAACCGCTTGAATAGGCACCCCCATTACCGGGTGGGACTCAGTCACAAGTTCTAGCCGCAGCCGCAATTGTTAGATTTGGACCCCGGCAGCCTATGATGAATAGGTTATCTGTAGCGCACCGGCTGCCGGGTGGCCGAGGGTAACTTATCCCCTCAAGTAGATTAGCCCGGCAATGCGGATCACAATTCAAATCAGCCTTTTGGCGGCGTTGGCCTGGTGGCCGGCGCAGCTCGCAGGTCAGGCCATTGCCGAACCGGATTCTTCAGGTGTAACCGGGGAAGCGCCGGCTTACGTACCCGGGCCGGAATTGAGCCCCAGCCTGGGGCAGCTGTATTTCGAGCACCTGCTCCCCGGTGAGTCGCGCACACTATTCATGGACCTGGCCAATGTTGGGGATGGCACTATCCACCTGGGTGCGGTCCTGGCCCCGCAGGCAATTCAGGTGGAACTGCCCCCGCAGAAACTGCTGCCGGGCCAGTTCGTGCGCTTCCCGGTGAGCTTCACTCAGGCCGATCTGGATACCCACCGGCTGCAACTGGCCCTGCCCTGGCGGGCGCCCCGGTTCGGGGTGGCCGATACGCTGGTGGTGTCGGTGCTCTGTATCCCGCAATCGCCGGTGCTGGTGGTCCCGCCGGAGGTGCAATGGTCACAAGTTTTTACCGGATTCAGGTACACGCAGCGCATCCTGCTGGAAAACCGGGGACGGCAGGCCATATTTTTCTCCGGCCGGCCCGAGCTGCCACCCGATATGGAGATCACCTCGCCACCCCCCGTCCTGGCGCCGGGGAAATCAACCTACCTGACCGTTTCCTGGATGGTGCGTACACCGGACACCCTGGTGGCGCCGATCACCCTACCGTTCCGGGTAGCTACTATCGACGGCCGTGAGAATATTTACATGCGGGGTCTGGCCCTGTCGCCGGTAGTTCCCCAACCTGACACCCTGCGCCTGGGCCGCATCTACGCCGGTAGCGAATACTCCACCCGGGTGCTGCTTCGCAACCGTTCCCGGCAGGAGGTGACGTTGCAGTTACGCGCACCGGGTGAGCAGGTCGATTCGCTCATCGTACTTTCCCTACCAGGTCAGGTGAAACTTGGGCCTAAGCAGCAGGTGGAGCTACCGTTGCGTCTGCGGGCCCGCCGACCGGGAGTCCTGGTCCGGGCAGTGCACTATGGCCAGTTAGTTGATTCGCGCTATCGTGACGAAAGCCACTCTGCCCCCGGGATAACCTTCACCGTCACCGCTGAAGTGGAATTGCCCCTGGTCACCACCGGGGATACCCTCTGGTTCCGGGATCAGCCGGTGCAGGAAACTACCATGCTGCCGTTGCAGGTGGCCAACCGCGGCCTGGTCCCCCTGGAGTTGCAGCCGTACGTGACCAGCGGGAAGACCATCTTTGCCGTGCCGCCCATTCAGTTGGTGTGCCGTCCCGGGGGGCGGTTGGCTATCCCCCTGTATTTCCGGCCGATGGAAATGGTTGACTATCGGGACACCCTGGTGATCAGCTACGCTCCGGCGGGCCTTTCCCAACAGGCGCGGGTAGTTCTGGCCGGCCGAGGCCTGGACCGTCCCCTGCTGCGGGTGGGCCGGTTGCCCGACATCACCAGGGAGGAAGATTTCTCCGGACCGGTTACAGTGGCCAGTCTGGATGAGATTTTCCGCGACCCCAACCACCGGGTAGCTTACAGTTACTCGCACGAATTCGGGTCCGCCGTTGTGTTTGCGGTAACCGAGGATAAACGTTTCACGGTGACTACTACCCCCAATTACCACGGCGCGGGTGACGTGGTGGTCAGGGCGGTGAATGAAATCGGCCAGACGGTTACCGACACCTTCCGCCTGCGGATCATAGCCGTGAACGATCTGCCCCGGCTGGTGACGCCGCTGGCCGATCTGGTCATCCGTGAAGACCAGACACCGTTGATTCTAGGCCGGTTGGAGGATCTTTTCTATGACCCGGATGAAGTTTTAGAGACAGTGACCACCTACTACCATATATATAATACCGCCGGTGACAATTTTGTCCGCCTGGAGGATCGCCGGGGGGAGTTGCTGCTGTCAGTAAAGCCCGATTGGTTCGGCAGCCGCTCCTTCGCGGTGACCGCCTGGGACGCCGCCGACACCAGCGCCGCTGTTTTCGACCTGTTCCAGGTGACCGTGGTGGCGGTTAACGACTCCCCGCGAGTGGCCACCCTGCCCGGCCTGGAATTGGTGGAGGACCAACAGCGCTTTATCAGCTGGCGGGCTTTTATAACCGATGTGGACGATCCGCCGGAAAACCTCATTCTCCGGTTCGCCGCCGTGGGGGGTGGGGCGCTGCCCTTCACCTACCGGCAGACTGGGCTGGGCGCACTGATCACTCCCGCCCGGAACTGGTCCGGAAAGCTGCTCATCCGGTTGACGGTCAGCGACCTTTCAGACGCTACCGGGAGCGGTGAGTTCAACCTGGTGGTGGAGCCGGCGGACGATCCACCGGGGGCCTTCATTCTTAACGGACCGGTGATCACCGAATGGGCACGCCGGCTGGTATTCGCGGGCGAAGACACCCTGCTGACCTTCGATTGGCAACCCAGCGCCAACCACGATCCGGGCGACCGGATTACCTATACCTGGCAACTACTGGGCGCCGCCCGGCAACAGGTGCTCAGGGAGCGGCCCACCGGTTTTACCACCCGGTTGAGTATTAATTTCGATTCCACCGGGGTTTACTTCTGGACGGTGCTGGCCCGCGATACCCACGGTCAAATCACCTCCGGCGATACCCTGCCGCTGATGCTGGAATCATTGCGATCACCGGTGGAGTTCGTGCCCCGGCAGCTGGTGCTGGACATCGGGCCCAGCTACCCCAATCCCTTCAGCGAGCGCACCAGGATTCAGTATATCGTCCCCCGCTATTCCGAAGTGGTGATCACCATTTACGACACCATGGGCCGCAAGGTGCGCACCCTGATCTCAGAGCAGCAGTATGCCGGGCAGTACACGGTGGGCTGGGACGGCCGGGACAGCCAGGGCAGCCCGGTGGCCTCCGGGCCGTACGTGGCGGAGCTGCGGGCCGCCAATCAGAGCGCCCATCTGAAGCTGGTGTTGGTCCACTAATTTTGTGTGATAGATCTCACATTATACGAAAACAGTAGGCTGGGGCGGTGCGATTATCTATATTTAGGACAACCATTGTGCATTGCAGTTGGTCAATAAGAGCGAAATGCGAATAATAATCCTGTTTATCACTTTATCCTGGGCCGGCCTGGCAGCCCAGTCCATCAGCCAGGTGGACTACAACGTGCTGCCGGGCAACCTGATCGAGGTGATCTATACTCTGCAGGACAGCGAAGTCAACGGGCTGTATGACATTGAGGTGCATGCCTCCCTGGACGGCGGATACTCCTTTCCGGTTAGGGCTGTGAGTGTCACCGGCGATGTTGGTCAGGTGAGGGGCCGGGGCCGCAAATCCATGTTGTGGAAAGTATTGGACGATCTGCCGGCGTTGGTTTCCGATAACCTGGTGATCAAGGTAGTGGGCCGCCGCCGGATAACGGTAGGCGGCCTCTTTACCTCTTTAGTGGCCGGCAACCGCTTCACCAAACGACTCAGCAATGGAGTAACTTTTTACGGTGGCAACGGTGGCCTGGAAACACAGTCCCACCAGGCCTTTGCCCGGCTGCTCGCTGATGACCTGTTGGTGGCGGGAGGCAATTATCGCGCCGGCCTGCGGATCACCAGCATACCTATCATCTACCGCATCGAGGGACGCTACGCCAACTGGGACCTGCGCCTGCCGGTCGGCGAGACCGACGCCTTGACCTATTTAGCCTATGGCGACTCCGGGTACGAAGGGGAGGAACTGGTCCTGAATTATGCCGGCTTCGCATTCGGAGTGTCCTATACGCCCTTGCCGGTGTTCGGCATCCTTCTGCCTCAGATCGGTGGCGGGGCCAGCTACAACCTGTTTACCATTGGCAAGATCGGAACGATGCAGCTCTCTTCCATGCGCAATCCCTCGGTTTATGCTGAGGTGGCGGTGCAGGTGAACCTGCTACGGTGGCTTAAGTTTAATATAGGGTTGCGCCAGGATTTCCTGGGTCCGAAGGTGAACTTCGGCGGCCTGTTCATGGAAGCCGGGCTGCACATCCCGGGATGATTGTGATGCTATACCGTAAATTCGTGCCGCTCATAATCCTGATCCTGGCCCTGGCTGGCTGCGGCGAAACCCGCACCGGTATTATGGATTCATTCATTTTTGATGAGGAAGGCGACTGGTTGATCCGGGATACGGTGGAAGATCCCAATGAATTGGTGAACGGCTACTGCTGCAACGACACGATACCGCTACCGCTGGCGGCTATCGACACCACTATTCGGGGAGTGATCAACCCGGTTGAGGACCTGGACTACTACGACTTGCAGGTCAGCGGCTCCTATGCCGGGCAGTTGTTCCTGGCGCCGGCCGACGACAACTTGACCATCCGCCTGTTCAGCAGAGAGATGGAGGAGTATGCGACCCGCCTGGATACCTTGCCCCCTTCCAGCACCAATGGATACCAACGGACGCTCTGGACCACCCTGTACGGACCGGATATCCGTTTTACATTGCTGGTAAAAAGTGACCACCAGGATGAAACCGGTGAGTACGCCTTTCAGTGGCTGCGGGTGGAGCCTACTTTCCTGCTGCGGGTCGAGCAACCCGATAGCACCACTAGCTGGAACCGCTCAGGGCATCTGATTGAGTGGAGCCAATCGGGTGTCGACGGGGTTTCCGTGGCCCTCCTGAGGGGTCCGGCCATGATTGAAATCCTGGCCAAGAACATTCGGTTTCTCCGTGTCTTCCCCTGGATGCCCGGCAGCGATTTGGAGCCCGGCAATGACTACCGGATAATGGTCTACCATACCGATAATCCCCAGATATTGGATATATCCGATGCATTTGAAATACGCTAGCCTATCATTTTTGTTAGCTTTGCCCTGGGTGGCCCCAGCCCAGCAATTCGAGGGATATAGCCGGGCCAAGAAGGTCCAGATAGGCGTCCAGGCAGCCGCAGAGGCTGCCGCCGAGCAGGCCGAGGCCTTTCCCACCAGCGACGTCGACATTAACATTCCCGAGGGCTCAATGGAGCAACCCGACGCCATCGGGGTGATCATCGGTATCAGCAGCTACAGCCATCCCGACGTGCCCCGGGTAGACTACGCCCGGCGGGACGCCCTGCTGATGAAGGATTACCTGGTCAAGTCCATGGGATTTCGGGAGGAAAACATCATTCTGGCGGTGGACCGGGAGGCCACCAAGGCCACCTTTAATCGCATCTTCGAGGGCCAACTGGCCAACTACATCAAGCCGGGTCTATCGGACGTGTTCGTCTACTACTCAGGGCACGGCGCGCCTGACGTGGAGAATGCCAGCGCCTATTTCGTGGCTCACGACACCGACCCAAACTACGCCGCCCAGACCGGCTACAGCTTAGACCGGTTCTACAAGGAGCTGGGGGCCTTGGAAGCCAAATCGGTCACGGTGGTCCTGGACGCCTGCTTCAGCGGGGCCAGCGAGGCCGGAATGCTGATTCAGCAGGCCTCGCCTATCTTCATCTCCGTGGAAAACCCCGCCGCCAACCTATCCAACGGGGTGGTACTGACTTCTTCGTCGGGTGAGCAGATCAGCTCCTGGTACCGCGAAGTGGGGCACGGGCTGTTCACCTACTATTTCCTGAAAGGGATTCGGGGGGAGGCGGACGGCGATAACGATCAGCAGATCACTTCCACCGAGCTGTTCGGCTACCTGATGGAGAACGTGCCTTACCTGGCCCGGCGGAAGTTCAACCGCGAGCAGACCCCTCAGCTGCTGGGCGCCGAGCTGGACCGAGTGCTGGTGCAATACTGATGCGCTACTGGTATTACATAACCTGGGGCTGCCTGTTGCTGGCGGCTTGCGCCCCCCGGCCCTGGGCGGACCCACGGGGAGCCCCGGGTGGGGACGGTCCCGAGCCTGATTCAGCCCGGGCGGCGGCGGAAGCTGCTATGGTGGAGCTGGAGGGCGGCGCTGAGGTACCCCTACCGGGTATGTCTCCCACTCCCGAGGAAGAATCCCTGTTGGAAGCCGGGAGCGGTGAGAGCGACTTGGCCGCCGAGGCTGCCCGGGCTGCAGAAGCCGCCCTGGACTATGAGGTTGAACCAGGCTGGTTCCTGGTGGATACCACTCTGGTGTTCCCCGGTAGTGTGGCCCCCCGGCAGGCCCACCTGGAAACTTTGCAGGCGGCTCGCGCCGGCGGGTTGGAACGGGCCCTGCCCAAAAAGGTTTCCTTTACATCGTTGCTCAGCGACATCATGGACGAAACCGCTGGTTCAGCCTACGAAAAATCGACCTGGAGCACATTCGCCCTGTCATCGGTCACGGGCCATATTATTGACGAGAAGGTGCTCTCCAGCAACTTGACGCAACTGGACGAGGGCGGGGCCTACCGCTATCGCATCGTCCTGGACGCCCGGGTGGTGCCGGTGAAGGGGGAGCGCGATCCGTCGTTACGGCTGGAGCTCAAGGTGAACGAGCGGCTGCTCAATAGCGGCGACGAGTTGATCATTTCCGCCCGCCCCAGCCGGGATGGTTACCTGTACATTTTCGATTTCCTCAGCGATAACTCGGTGATGCTCATGTTTCCCAACGCGCACCTGCCGGACAATGCCGTCACCGGGGGAACCTGGCTGGAGATACCCACTACGGCGGAGCGCACCCGGGGCATTCGCTACCGGGTGGCGGCCCCGCCCGGCGTAGCCACGGCCAATGAGACCGTCTACGCCGTGTTCACTACTACACCCATCGCCGATCTGCGCGGGTTGATCGACGTGCCCGAAGGCTATGCTGTCTTCGCGGCCGGGGACGATAGTTTTACCGACTTTCAGCGTTGGCTGGCGGAGATACCGCTCAGTCAGCGAATTGAACGAGCAGTACAACTGCACATCGTAAACGATAAGGAGTGATATCATGAAGAAAACCATTATCCTGGTACTGTCGGGCGTCGTAATGGCGGCCCTGGCGGGTTGTGCCGGTCCCAAGGTCTCCGGATCCACGGAAGAGCGGGAAAGCCGCGACATGCCGGAGTGGGCTCTACAGCCACCGGCAGAGGAGGGTATGCTCTACGGAGTGGGTCAGGCCAGAAAACAGGACCCCAGCCTGGCCAAGAAGGTGGCCGCCCTGCGGGCCCGGGAGGAGATTGCCGCCGCCGTCAAGATCAAGGTGGAGAGCTTGGTCAAGGACTTCATGCAGGAGAGCGGAGTGGGACAGCGAGCCCAGGCCCTGGAGTTTGCCTCGGCAGTGAGCAAAGGATTCACCGAAGCCACCCTCAGCGGCGCCCGGATCAAGGAGGTCTACCCGGCCAAGGATGGCACCGTCTTCGTGCTGGTGGGATATTCACTGGACGAGGCCCGGCGCCAGGCCATCGAGAACGCCCACCAGGAAGAGGCGCTCTATAACGAGTTCAAAGCCGATCAGGGTTTCGACGCCCTGGAGGCGGAGCTGGCCAAGCTGAAATAGCGGATACCAGTGCACCGCCGGGCCGCTCCCGGCGGGATGATGCCTCCTGTCGGCTGTCTCACAAGAAAAAACGCCGTGAACGGCGTCTGAATGTAGTGATTACCTTTTAATCCCAGCCATAAATGGCTGGGCAACGATGTGGTTCGAAACGCGTTATAGGAATTAGCCCCGCCGTTCACGGCGGGGTGGTTAAAGGATCAAAACAGGAAAAAGTAGGGCGTTCACGCCCTTTTAAAAACAAGAGTGCCGCACTCCTATCACAAGATATGGCTGCATTTCATCTGGGCCACAAAGGATCGCCAGGGATTGATGAAAATAGAATTCCGAACACGGTTATTCTCGCATATCAAAGCTTATGCCGAAGAAAACGACATCCATCTTGATACCGTCAACGGCGTTAACGACCATCTTCACTGCTTGATCGGCCTTCAGCCGGCGCAATCTCCGGCTAAGGTGGTTAACCTGTTGAAGGGGGAATCATCCAACTGGATCAATAAGAATGATTTTCTTAATGTGAAATTTGCCTGGCAAGACGGCTATGGTGTTTTCTCAGTGGGAGCGTCGCAGGTTTCCAGAGTCCGCCGCTATATCCAACAACAACCGGAGCACCATAAAAAGGTGTCGTATCTTGAAGAAGTTCAGGAGTTCTTGAAGGCCTATGGTTTAGAGGAAAAACGCCGTTAACGGCGTCTGAATGCTGTGATTACCTTATTAATCCCAGCCATAAATGGCTGGGCTAAGGGGAATTGTAAACCGCGTTATAGAGATCGGCCCCTCGTGGAGGCCGGGTTAGATCGCCTACTTCTTTTTCGTTTTCTGTCGCGTGCCGGTGCCCAGCTTCTTTTTGGCCGGGGATTCTTGTTCCCTTGAAAACTGGTGCCGTTCGGCCGAGATCATTCCCGCTGAGATCAGCAGCTTAAAACCCTCTTCGATGGTCAGGTTGGAGTCCATGGTGTCCGCCTGGGGCACAAAGATGACGAAGCCGGAGGTAGGGTTGGGGGTGGTGGCGATGAATATATTGTAATAATCCTCGCCATCCCTTGACTGGCTGGTCCCGGTGACGAACCCCAAGCTCCAGATGCCCCGCCGGGGATATTCCAGCCACACCACTTTCTGGAACGCTTTGCGGTTGTCAGGCGAGAAGGTCTGGACGATCTGCTTGCTGGTATTGTAGATGGTGGAGACCACCGGCACCTTCAGCAGGAAGTTCTCGAAATAGGCGTATAACCGGCGGCCCAGGAAGTTGGTCACCAGCAGCCCCAGCAGGAAGATAAACACCACCATCATGACCAGCCCCAGGCCGGGGATGGAAAAGCCGATGAAACGCACTACCACCGGCGCCAGGAACTGGTCCATGAAGCGGAACAGGAAACGGAGCAGCTGGATAGTTATGTAGGCCGGGATAGCGGTAAGGATCCCGGCAATAAAAATGCGGCGCAGCCTCAGGGAGTGGCTGGCCGGGGGACTTTGGGGCTGGGGATTAGAGGGCATAGAGTCGCTCATACTTGGCCTGAAGATACTGGATAAACGGCCCGGCTGACAAGGGTTGACCGCTGAGGTCCTGAATCAACTCGCCGGCGGTCTTCAGCCGCCCCAGCCGGTGCACATTGTCCCGCAGCCACTCTCGTAGGGTCAGCAAATCACCCTGAGCGATGCGCCCCTCCAGGTCATCGATCTGCTCAAGGGCGGCTTCGTAGATCTGGCGGCCGTACAGGTTACCCAGCGTATAGGTGGGGAAATAGCCGATGGCTCCCATGCCCCAATGGATGTCCTGCAGCACCCCTTCGGCTGCCGACGAAGGCGTTATTCCCACGTATTCCGCCATGGCTCGGTCCCACAACCCCGGCAAGTCCTTCACGGTCACATCACCGTTGAGCAGAGCCCGCTCCAGGTCGAAGCGCAGCATGATGTGCAGATTGTAGGTAACCTCGTCCGCCTCCACCCGGATCAGTGACGGCGTAACGGCGTTGATAGCGGCGTAGAAATCTTCCAACGAAACATCCCGTAACTGCCCCGGGAAGCGGACCTGCAGGCGGGGATAATAGTGCCGCCAGAAGGGCATGCTGCGGCCCACGTAGTTTTCCCACAAGCGGGACTGGCTCTCGTGGATACCCAACGAGATGGCCTCGCATAAAGGGGTGCCGAAATATTGCGCTTCCAAACCCTGCTCATACAGGGCGTGCCCCCCCTCGTGGATGGTGCCGAACAGGCCTATGGACAGGTCCCGGCTGTTAAGGCGGGTGGTGATGCGTACGTCGGAGGGGTGGAAATCGGTGGTGAACGGGTGTGCGGAGCGGTCCTGGCGGCCCCTCTTCAGGTTATAGCCCATATCGCCCAGCACCTCCAGCCCGAATTCCCACTGCAAGTCCTCCGGGAATTCCTGGGTCAGGAGAGCGCGCCGGTCGGGGGCCTTCGAGGACTTGATGCGCCCAAGCAGCTCCATCAGCGCCGGCCGCAAGCCGGTGAACAACTGCTCGATCTGCCGGGTGGTGACCCCAATTTCGTAGTCCTCCAGCAGGGCGTCATAGGGCTCGTCCTTGAACCCGTGGAAGCCGGCTTCCTGTCGCTTCATGGCGATGATCTTCTCGAGATAGGGGGCGAACCGGGGGTAGTCATTCTGAGCCCGGGCCTGCTGCCAGACGTGTTGGGCCTGGGAGGTCAAGCGGGCCAGTTCGCCCACAAATTCCACCGGCAGGGCGGTGGCCCGGCGCCAGTCGTGCCAGACATTCTCCAGCAGCCTCACTTGGCGCTGGTCCAGGCCGTCCTTGTAGATAGCCCCCCCGTCCAGGTCCACCAGGGTGGCCAGGCTCTGGCGGAAGACGTCACTGGTGAAGCGGGCGTGCGCCAGGGAGAGCACCAGGGCAATCTGCTCCGACCGGGCCTGGGCGCTACCGGATGGCATGTAAGTCTCCTGGTCCCAGGCCAGCACAGCGGCCACCTTGCGCAGCTGGGTAATCACTTCCAGCTCGGTGGTGACGATTTCCAGTTTGCGGTTCACGCCGCCCGGGATTCCATATCCAACAGTGCTTGCTTGAGCGCCAGGCCGCCGCCGTAGCCGGTTAGCCGCCCGTCCGTGCCCATAATTCGATGGCAGGGAATCACAATTGCCAGGGGATTGGTGGCCACCGCCCGGCCCACAGCCCGGGCAGCCCGTGGTCGGCCCAGCCGCCGAGCGATATGGCCGTAGGTGGCGGTCTGTCCATACGGCACCCGGCTTACCTCGGCCAGCACCTGCCGGGCGAAGGGCGTATTGAGATGGTCCAGCGCCAGGGTGAAGGTGATACGGTTACCGGCAAAATACTGTTTCAGTTCCAGAGCCTCGCGGCGGCAGCATCCCGGGGCGTGCTTGAGTTGACTACCCTTAAAACGTTTAGCGGCCCAGGCCGCAATCTGCCCCTCGGTGGCGTTGGGCAGGCCCAGGTAACAAAGCCCCCGGTCGCTTTTCACCAGCGTCAGGGTGCCGTGGGGTGTCTCGCAATAATCGTAGGATAGCATGATCGGCTAATCCTCCATTTCGTATTGGTGCCAGAGGTAAAAGGTAATCAATCCGCGCCAGGGAGACCAGTCCCGCCCCAACTGCCGCACCTGCTGCGGGGTGGGCCGCTCCGGCAGGTCGAACAGCCGCCGCATAGCCTCCAGCAGGCCGATATCCGCCGCCGGCAGGGTATCCGTCAGACCCAGGCCCACCATGGCGCCATATTCCGCGGTCCAGGGGCCCACGCCGTTGAGGCGGCACAACTCCCGCACCACTTCGTCGTCAGGGCCTTGGAGTGTCTCCCAGTGCGGTTCGGCCAGGAAACGCCGCCCCAGACCGACGATAAAGCTGCTGCGGTGGCGGGTGAATTGCATGGGATGCAGGGCGTGGGAGTCCAGGGCGGCAATCTGCTGAGCCGTTGGCAGCAGCCACAGGTCAAGGCCGTCCAGCTGGTAGCAGGTGCCATAGGCATCCAGAAAGCGGCCCTTGAGCTGGGTGGCGAAGGCCACGTTCACCTGCTGGTCCATGACCGCCAGCCAGAGGGACTCCAGCAGGGTGTCCTTGAGAATAGGCCGCAGACCGCGCTGCCTGACCGGCATGGACTGGAGCCTGGGGTGGGCTTCAAGGAATTTGTAAAAAGCCGGCAGGTCGAGGTCGAACGAGAACTTGCGCCGTAGGGCGGCTACGATTATATCCTCATCTGGCAAAGGCAGGTCATCCGCCGGCCAGACCCGGAACTCGATTTCGTCTGCCGCCAGGGAGTGCGCCCGCATGAGCACCGG
>CBDVAP010000045.1:0-19508 GCA_965372015.1 uncultured bacterium
TCCGCCCATTTTTCACTTTTCATTTTGCATTTCCCGCCCGGGCTAGCCTCCCCCGTCGGTAAGCACTGGCCTTTTAATGGGTATTAGCTAGGCATTGGATGGGTTTAAGGTGGGTTTTTAATGGGTCGTTGATGGGTCTAAGCTGGGTATAAGCGGGGTCTTTCATGTCCTATCGTGAACCCGAAAGGGCACTGATATGGCTGGTCGCTCCGGCCTCTCTCACTGCTAACTGCCACTGCCACTGCTACTGCTACTTCCGACTACCTGCTCCCCGGGATGCTACGCCGCCGGCAGGTCAAACCGGAAGGTGCTGCCTCGTCCCGGCTCCGACTCCACCTCGACCCGGGTCTGAAGGGCCAGCATGCACTGTCGCACCAGCGCCAGCCCCAGGCCTGTGCCGCCCTGCTCCCGGCTACGGGCCTTGTCGATCCGGTAGAACTTCTCGAAGATCCGCTCCTGCTGATCCAGGGGAATGCCCTCACCGCTGTCGGTCACGCTGATCTGCACGCGCTCGTCCCGGCGGGTAGCCTCAAGCCGCACCTGGCCCTCTGCGGTGTGCCGGATAGCGTTGGACGTCAAATTCGACAGGGCGATCTTGATTATCTCGGGTTGGCCCCTGACAGCCAGGTCGCCCAGGGCCACTTCCAGGCTGATCCCTTTCCCCTCAGCCAGGGGCCCGAAGGTTTCCTCCAGCTCATCGGCCAACTGGGCCAGCTCGGCCCGGGCCGGCTGACCGGACTCTCCTTGAAACTCCAGCCGCACCAACAACAGCATATCGGTGAACAGCTGCTGAATCCGCAGCAGGTTACGGTTGCTCTTCTCCAGGTACTCTCGCAACCGGGGGCGATCGACCTCCCCTTGATCGCCTTGCACCTCGTCCAGGGCTGCTTCCAGGTACCCCCGGGCGGAAAAGACCGGGTTGCGTACCTCGTGGCTGACGGCAGCGATAAAGTCCTCCTGGGCGCGCGTCAGGTGCCGTAGGTCCCGGATGTCCTCTTGCAGGCGGGCCGCCATGGCCGCCACGGCCCGGGACAAGTCCCCGATCTCATCGCGGCGGTCCGTCGGGGGTACTGCCACCTGCTGGCCGGCGGTTATCTGATGAGCGGTGGCCGCCAGGTCACGGATAGGCCGGGAAACCCGGTCCGCCACCACCCAGGCCACAACCAGCGTCAACAGCAGCGCCACCAAAATCCCACCACTGATAATCAGGCCTACACTACTCAGTGTATCTGCAATCTGCGCCTCGCTGGCGGTAATGCGAACATATTGCCTCTCCTGCGTCGGCGCATCAGGCAGGGGCGCAATACCGGTAAACAGCGGCGCTGCGGTGTCGGCAATGGCCCCGGCGGACAGCCCCACCAGGAAATTGGCATCCAGCAGCTCCACCTGCTGACCGGCATAGCGGGCATAATCGGTAATGATTGCGCTGTAGTCGGTGGAATCGGCCCGGTCGGCCAGCAGCAGGGCCAGGTAGCGGGCCTGGCGGTCCAGGTTGTCCCGGGAGACGGTGAGCAGATGCCCCCGCACAAACAGGATGGAATAGCCGCTGATGGCTATCACCCCCAGGAAAATCAGGCCGGAGAAAGTGAGCAGGAAACGTCCGCGGAGACTCATACCGGCCTTGCAGCTCAGGTCGTCCGGCGTACCCGGTAACCCACCCCCCGCACGGTCTCTATCAGGTCACCGTCCTCACCTATCTTCTGACGTAGGTTCTTGATGTGTACATCCACAGTGCGCTCGGTGACCACCACATCACTGTCCCAGACTTGGGCCAGCAGATCGCCCCGGGTGAACACCCGATCAGGGCTGCGGGCCAGCAACTCCAGCAAGGAATACTCCCGGCTGGTGAGGGCCAGGGGGCCATCAGACGAGTTGACTTCCCGGCGGGCGCGGTCAATAATGAGACTACCGAATGTGAGGGTTTCGTCTGCTTCCACCACCGGCTCCCTACGCCGCAGCACCGTTTTCAGCCGGGTGCTGATCAGACGGGGGCTAGCCGACTTGGAAATGAAATCGTCCGCCCCCACTTCCAGGCCGATGATCTGGTCCATTTCGCTGTCCCGGGCAGTGAGCAACAGGACCGGTAAATGGTGCAACCGGGAGTCCTGGCGAATAGCACGGCACAGGTCCAGACCGTCCATCCCGGGCATCATCACATCCAGGATAGCGGCATCGAAATCAGTGCTCCGCAACATTTCCAGCGCCTCCCCACCTCCGGCAGCGGTGGTTACCAGATAGCCCTCCCGTTGCAGGTTCAGCTGTACCACCTCCCGCACGTCCGCTTCATCATCCACGACCAGGATGTGGGATTTACCAGGCATGCCTGAAGTTCGCACCAAAAAATCGGCCGGTTGCAGAAATTTCCCTACCCGACTGGAGAACGACTATCGCCGGGCGTTGGCTCCTCCTGTCCACCCTGACTGGGGCTAACCTTGTTCCCCGTGGTAAAGCCGGGCCACTTTCTCAGCAGAAGTCACGATCCCCTTTATCAGGGCCGAGCTGAAGCCCTCGTGTTCCATCTGGTTCAGGCCCGCAATTGTGGCGCCCCGGGGGGTAGTGACCTTGTCGATTTCCGACTCAGGGTGACAGTGGTCCCGCAACGCCAGCGCGGACGCCCCCCGGGCTGTCTGGGCTGCCATTAACAGGGCCTCTTCCGGGTGGAAGCCGATTTCGATCCCCCCTTGCGAGGCGGCCCGGATTGAGCGCAGGAAAAAGGCTATCCCGCAGCCCCCCAGGGCCGTGGCCCCGGCCATCAGGTTCTCGTTGATCACCAGCGTGCGGCCCACCGACCCGAATAGCTCCTCGGCGTATTCCAAGGCCGCGGTGTGTGCCGAAGTCGCTGCTAAACATGTCATGGACTCGCCGAGTTCAATGGCCGTGTTGGGCATGGCTCGCACTACCGGTACATCGGCGCCGGTCATTTCATGCAATTCCGCCAGCCGCACACCGGACACCACGGATATCAGAACCTGGTCCCGAGATCTTAACAGGGGAGCGATTTGAGACAGTACTTTGTCCAGCTGCTGGGGCTGCACGGCGATGATCACCGTCCCCGCGGCTTTTACCGCGCCCTCATTATCCACCTGGACTTGGAACCCCTGCTCAGCCAAGCCGGCCAGCAGTTCCACATTCCGCCTGGTAATGATAATGCTCCCCGGTTTATAGTCTCCGGCGGCTACCAGTCCCCTGGCGATCCCCGTGCCGATGTTGCCGCCCCCGATAATAGCTATGGGACCGGTTTGGGCCTTGCTTACCTGCTTTGCCATTACATCTCCTCTTAAAAGTGCCCCGCACTGCAAAAGTCGTAGTCCAAGGTTGTTCTAAAAGCTGGAGATTAAGCCCCTTCCAAGGGCCAGGCAATGGGGAAACCATCCGACTACTATCGTAATCGATGTCGGGGCGACCCAGTGAGTCGCCCCGACACCCTTTCCCTTCCACTTCTCCCCTCGCACCGATAAATTCCCGGCGGTTTGATAACATGACTCTATCCCTTTCCCTCTATCAACAATCCCAGGCCTCAGAGTGGGACGACTTCGTCCGGCGGTCCAACAACGGCACGATCTTCCACCTCAGGCGTTTTCTGGGTTATCATCCCCCGGGACGGTTCCATGATCATTCCCTGATTTTCACCGGCGACAAGGGGCCGGTTGCCCTGTTCCCGGCGGCTATCCGGGATAATGAAGGGATCAACCATCTGATTTCCCACCCCGGCTCCTCCTTCGGCGGTTTCGTTACACCCGTAGGACTGAGCTTCAAGAACGCCCATGAGCTGGTGCTGGCCTTGCTGAAGCATGCCCGCCGCGAGGACATTGGCCGCATCACCCTGACCCATCCGCCCACTATCTACAACCGGCGGCTGTCCAACTACGTCGAATTTGTGCTGCTCAGTCAGGGCTTCACCAGCCTGAAGCGGGAGGTATCCAGTATCCTGTACCTGGAAAAGGACCCCCAGCGCAACCTGGCCAAGTTTACTTCGGCTTCCCGGCGGGCGGTCCGCAAGGCGCAGCAATCAGGAGTGCAGGTACGTCTCAGCGATGACTGGCTCTCCTTCTACAACATCCTGCTGCATAATCTAAAGCGGCGGCATGGGGTTAGCCCTACCCATACTCTTGAGGAGCTGCAGTGTCTGGTAGCCCTCTTCCCCGACGATATTCGCCTGCTGTCCGCCTTCCTGGATGGTCGCATGATCGCCGGCCTCGCCATCTTTGACGCCAATCCGGAGGTCACCCTGGCATTCTACATCAGCCACGATGAGGATTACCAGGAGTACCGGGCGGTGAACTTGCTTTTCTATGAATTTATCTCGCAGGCCATCGAGGGTGGGTTCAAGTACCTCGATTTCGGCACATTCAGCCTGAACATGCAGGCAAATTTTGGCCTGGCCCGCTTTAAGGAGAGCTTCGGCTCCAGCGGCCTGTTCCGGGAAACCATGACCATCGATCTTTAATCCCGACTATGTTGCGGAGCATCAAAACTCTCACTTTCCAGACTCTGATTTACGGGACGGGCCATATCCTGGCTCGGGCTGTTACCTTCCTGTTGCTGCCCCTTTACACCCATGTTTTCACGACTCATGAGTACGGGGTCATATCCCTGACCTATGCCTTCATGGGCTTCATGATTGTAGTACTTCATTACGGCCTGGATGCGGCCCTGATGAAGTGGTATACCCCGGCTGGACCGGAGGATCGCTCCCGCTACCTCAGCACAACCTACGTCTCTTATCTCGTTACCACCACCGGGGTCGCTCTGGTCATTTTTTCCTTGCGCCAATGGTTGGCCCCCGTCTTGCTGGGGGGAGATTATCCCAATCTGTTGGCTTTGGTTGCGGCGATTCTTTTCTTTGACGTGCTATTGGCCGTCCCTCTCCTGCAGCTGCGTTCCGAAGGCCGCCCCCTGGCCTTTGTGGGTTTTAGCCTGATTAGTGTCGTTCTTTCACTGACTCTCAATTTTATACTGGTGCTGGAATACCGCCTGGGCATTCAAGGCGTGTTACTCAGCAACCTGATTACATCCGGGATAGTATTTTTCCTGACCCTTCCGATTGTGGTGCGGCGGTTGCAGATCAAATCGGTATCCTTCCAAACCTGGCGCCGGCTTGCGCGTTTCGGATTGCCTTTCCTCCCCGCTGGGGCCTTTGCCATGCTCATGGAATTAGCAGATCGGTATCTGCTAAAAATCATGACGGACATTGAGACTGTTGGGATTTACAGTGCGGGGTATAAACTGGGCATGCTGATGCTCCTGCTGGTCGTGGGGTTCAACGCCGGCTGGCACCCCTTCTTCCTGCGTCAAAAAGACAGCCGCGAGACACGGCGAATGTTTGCCCGGATCACTTCATTAGTTATGGCTTCGTTGGGGTTTATCTGGTTGCTCATGGTTCTTTGGATACCACGCCTGCTGCGTCTGGATATTGGGCCAGTTACTATATACGGCCCGGAATTCTGGGAAAGCGAAAAGATTGTTCCACTGATCGCCTTGGGCTATTTCTTCCATGCCGCCTACCTACTGCAGCTGCCGGGGGTGTTCCTGCTGGAGCGTTCGAAATGGGTGGCGGTGACCCGGGGAGCGGGCGCTCTAACCAATATCGGCTTGAACCTGGTTCTGATCCCCTTCTACGGTGCTCAGGGGGCGGCGCTGGCCACCTGTCTTTCATTTTTCGTTATGGCACTTTTGTTCTGGGGCGTGAACCGGAAGATCTATCCTGTACCACTCGAATGGAACCGGCTGGTACGGATCGTGGCATTCATGGCCCTGGCTTACAGCCTGGCATGGTTCATCCCCGCTACGGTCGTTAGGGATCTGCTGCTTTCACTCCTGTATCCTCTGGGGCTGGTATTCACCGGGTTTCTTACTGGGGGCGAACGTGCGCTGCTGAAAAGGGGTTTCCGTAATTTTAGCGTGCGACGGTCAACTCGTTGAAAACAGCCGTGAAAGCTGCCACGTATCTTTCTGCCCCGAACTTCTCCAGTGCATACCGGCGGATCTGCTGCGCGTCATACTTGTCGCAACTATGCAGCATGGTCGCCATGGCCTGGTAGAGGGCAGGTTCATCATTGACCGGAATCAATATCCCTGCTTCATCAGTCACGATATCTTCCGGCCCACCACAGCGGGTAGCGATGACGGGCAGGCCGCAGACCATGGCTTCCACCAGGGCCAGCCCGAAAGTCTCTACCTCGCTGGGCAGGACCAAACAATGGCTCTGACGCAATTGCCGGGCGACCTCTTCTCCGGGCAGGTAGCCCGTAAACTCGACCCGTTCATTTAAGCCCAGTCGTTGCGCCAGCCTCTCAAGGTGTCCCCGCAAAGGCCCGTCACCCACCAGAATCAGTCTTACCTGATCATCATTCCCGGCAAGGCGAAGGAAAGCCTTTAGCAGCAGATCGATACGTTTCTCCGGCCGCAACAGAGCGACGGCAATGAACGTGAATTCACTGCCTCTTCCCCTATAGCCACCGTCGGAGTCCTGAAAGTGCTTTGGGACGGGGTTATGGATGACCGCGGTCTTGCCCCGTGCTTCGGGATAGGTTTCGCAGAGCCGCCGCTCCAGGGCGGTACTAACCGCCAATACCTTGCCGGCGTGCCGGTAGCTTCTTCGCACACCTTCCCCCAAGAACCCCCGGAACCCCCCGGGAAGGAGCAATTTCTTATGATGTTCCATAACCACAAAGGGTAACGATTCCGCTGCCAGGTGTTCAGCCAGGGCAGCCCCGGCCAACACTGACGAATGGATCAGCACGGCATCCGGCCGGCCCTGCTGCTGCAACACTGCTTTGAAGTGCCGGTTCAACCTGTACCGGTAATATAAATAGCTAGCCTTCCTCAGTTTGGGAAACGGATTAATGAACTCCTTCCGGTAGGTCACTAGCCCTTGTTCAATTACCGGATCGGCTGTTTGCTCAGGCAATTGATTGAGTTTCAATACCTTTCTAAAAGTGTGCATAATATCGGCGATGATGACAACTTCAAATCCGCTGCGCGCCAGGGTGCCGGCCCATTCGACGAAAAAAGTGCCGCTGTCAGGGCTCAGTTTTGAGGGGTACCATGAGGGGATAATGAATAACTTCATGCTGCTGAACTGAGACAAATTACATTTTTCTGGAAGCAAAATACAGTGGCGCTTAGGTTTCCCGGTTCGATCAATCAAATAGTGTTTAATACTGGATGATCAAACCGCTCCGGCTAAAGTGAAAATCCTCTACATCGCGGCCCAAAACGTCGTGGGGCACCTGGAACTGTGGCAGCAGATCCATCGGTCGCGGGGCCATGATTGCCGCTACGTGACCTATTTCACCTCCCGCTACGGCTTCCAGGAGGATATTTGTCTCCGACTGCCGCTGGTACCTTACCGTTCCAGGGCCACCCGTTTGCGGCATTGGCTTTATACCCATACCAAGGGGCCCAAGGGTAACTGGTTCGACGTTCCCGGCAGCCCGCCAATCTGGCGTCCAAAGACCCGCCCTGAACGATCCTTTTTCGTCTTACGGGATTGGCTGTGGCGATTCTGGGTTGAGCCGGCCATCAAAAAATACGATTTCTTGAACTATGATATTTATCACCTGGAGGGCGGCCTGGAGTTTTATCGCCACGGCGGGTTTGTCAGCCGCCTGACCCAGCTGGGGAAGCCCATCCTGAACACCTATCATGGCCGGGACTTCCGCAACCGGGGCGTGGTGCCTGCGGTGGATCAACATATCAATCTCAATCTCACCAGCGAGTACGATCTGATCCCCCGCCACCCCAATCTGCACTACCTGTTTCTCCCCTATAATGTAACGGCTTACCAGCCGGCTGAGAAATTGCACGATCCGGTTACCATCTGCCACGCCACTCGCAGTAGGTATGCCAAGGGCTCCGATAACATTATTGCCGCCTGCCTCTCACTTGAAGATTCCCACGGCATTCGCTTTTTGCTCATTGAAAACCGACCACACGACGAAGTCATGGCCTTAAAAGCCCAAGCCGATATTTATATTGATCAAGTTGCAGATATAGCCCCCGGTTATGGGATGAATTCCGTGGAAGCCATGGCCCTGGGATTGGCCTGCTGTACATTAATGAACGCCGATTACCAGGCATTCATGCCCGGCCACCCCTTCATAAATATTACCCCGGATAACTTGCTGGAAAAACTGACCATGTTAGTTGAAAATCCCCGGCTTATCCAGGAAAAAGGACGCGCTGCCCGCCAGTGGGCCTTGGACCACCACAATCTGGACGTTGTCGGTGAACAGCTCTACGGGTATTACCGGCAGCTGGGCATCCCGATATAAAGCGGCCAATATGGGAACTCTACCATCTGTCAGCATAGTAGTCTCCATCTACAACGGTGGAGAGCACTACGCCACCTGCTTTCGATCTCTCTGCGACCTGCACTACCCCACCGATCTTCTGGAAGTACATATCATCGATGATTGTTCCACCGATGGTACCCGTGAATTCTTGCGCCAGCAATCGCCGCCTGGCTTTATCCACCGCCACTACCCTGAGACTAACTTGGGGCGAACGCGAGTCTGTAATCTGGGTCTGGGCTACGCCACCGGCGAGGTGATTATCCTCTTGGACGGGGACATGGAGGTGCGCCCTGATTTTGTGGCCGCTTATGTAGCCGAAATATCCAAGCCGGGACGGGCTGCGGTTGTTGGGCGAGTGGAACCGGCGCCCTGGGTCCCGAAATCGAAGCTGAACCGGTATCTTTACGAGTCCCCTCACCGGGGTGCCCGGCAGTTCGGCGCCGAAAAACCCATCGGTTTCCAGTATCTGATCTTCAATAATGCCGCTCTAAGCCCTGCGGCGCTGGAAGCCGGGGGCCGGTTCGAGGAATCTTTTGTTCACTATGGCGGTAAGGATATCCTCTTCGCCTATCGGGTAGCCCGGGCCTTTCCCAAAGGTGTTTATTACAACGAGCAGGCCGTCTCTTTCCATCACCAGGACCGGCCCCTTGGGGCACACCTTAAATTACTGGCCAATTATGGCCGCCATAATCTGCCCCTGGTCGTGGCCCGCCATCCGGAGATCGCCACCCCTCTGGCGGCTGATTTTGCCTGGCCGTTGCCGGGTAGCTATTTCTTCTGGAAGCGTCTGCTTGGTCGTTTACTTTTCAATCCCCTCACCCGGGCACTGGCCTGGCTGGCCCAGGGCCTTCTGCCTTACCCCGCTAGTAACTACCCGGTGCGGTTCTTAATCGTGGACAGCGTTATTATTGGCCTGCGTCGATATCTGAGCGGGCGCCGCTCCCCACCCGCCCGGCAAAATGACTAGCTCCGCACCAGTCGCCGCCATCGACCTGGGCACTAATACCTGCCTGTTATTGGTGGCCCGCCAGAAAGGCTCGATGATTGTTCCACTGGCCCGCGAACTACGGGTGGTACGCCTGGGCGAAGGCCTTGAGGCCACCGGCCGCCTCAGTGATGACGCCATGAATCGAGCAGTGACGGTTCTGCGGGAGTACCATAAGATTATTTCGGACCACGGTTGCCAAAAGATATGGTGTGTGGCTACCGCCGCCTTCCGGGCTGCCACCAACGCCCGGGATCTACAGCAGCGAATCCACCAAGCCACCAGCTTTGAAATGAATAGTATCAATGGACAGCGTGAGGCCGGGCTGGTATCGCGAGCGGTCCGGGAAGTGTTTCCACCCACCGCCGGCACCCGGGTCACGGTAGACGTGGGCGGGGGCAGCACCGAGGTAATCGTGGAACAGGCCGGGGAGTTAGCCGACATCGTCAGCTTACCTCTAGGCAGCGTCCAGCTCACTGAACGCCATTTGGCTTCCGATCCTCCTGAAGTCGACGAGCTGGCCCGTCTAAAAGCTGATATCGCGCGGGTCCTGGGGGTAACCGCAATACCTGAGAACTTGGAGAGCTTCATTGGGGTGGGCGGCACCGCTACCACCTTCGTGGCCATGAAACTGGGCCTGACAGTTTACGACCATGACCGGGTTCATGGAGCAACCTTGGACATCGATAGCTTTGACGCGATCTTGCAACATTGTGCCTCCCTGCCGTTAGTGGAGCGCAAACAGCTGCCCGGGCTGCATCCCGGCCGGGCGGAGGTGATCGTGGCTGGCGGGTTGATTCTCTCCGGGGTTATGGGACGGCTGGGAGTAAAAGTGATGCAGGTCAGTGATCACGGTTTACGCTGGGGAATGGTGTTGGAACTGCTGGCGGAAGAAAACGGAGGTACCGGGCCCTAGTCCGGGATAACAATCCCGACCAGGATCGCCAGCAGCAACCCTATTCGCACCGCTGTGAACCGGAAGAGTCCCTCAAACTTCATAGTCTACCACCCGCACTTCACTAGTGATACCGCGGACAAATTCCACTAGCGCCCGATGCAGAGGATGACGCTTGTAGGCCGCCAGGTCCTCTAGGGAAGCGAAACTGGATACCAGAACCACATCGGCAGCTCGCTCGGTGCGATCGATATCCAATCCAACTTCAAAGTTCTGAATCTGGGGGATCTTGCCCCGCAATGCCGTTAATCGAGTTTGCATTTCCTGGGCGTTCTTATCGGGAAATATCTCCCCTGACTCCCTGGCTAGCCGCCACATAACAACGTGCTTAATCATTCCACCTCCAGTTAATATAGTCTCAATCATTCAGGATGCATTGGGGTCCGATCAATTTAAGGGATGGTGGCCGCTAGTGAAATGATTTGCCGGGGCGCAGCTCTAATCGGGCGGTGTGGATGGCTAGTATCGACACCGATTGGATGAGCTGGAATATAGCAGCTTTGTAGTTAAATTTGCGCCGCGCCCAACAGGCGATTGCCACCTTAGCTCAGCTGGAAGAGCAGCTGATTCGTAATCAGCAGGTCGGCGGTTCGAATCCGCCAGGTGGCTCACCGCTTCCCCCGTCGGAAAGCCAGTTCCGCGGTTACAAAACCCTGCAGCCCTAATTTCCAAAACTCCCCCAAAGAACCGCTCCGCTCACAGAATTAGGGGCTGATATTGTGGCGCAGATGATTAACGAGGGGACATGCCTTTCACGACTTCAGCTCGGTACTGACAGATGCTGATCTATACGATCTGACCAAGTTCATCACAACCAAGCTAATCAATATGACCGACTATATCAATTTGACGACCAAGGCGGCAACCGGCGATAGTGCACTCGGGAAAGCGCTCTACGAGGATACGGGAGCGACCGGCGGCCAGTGCATCACTTGTCACGGGGCTGACGGCCGGACGATCCTCTTTCATGATGGTGTCGACGGGGTAGGTAATTTGGCCCTCGATAATCCCTGGGAGATCCTGCACAAGATCAGGTTTGGCCACCCGGGTTCCGCCATGCCTTCCACCGTGGATAAGGATCTGACGACCCAGAACGCAGTGGACATCCTGACCCATACCCAGACACTGCCGCTGCAGTAGACTTCCCGACGCCACAACGGCGTCTACGGGCTATTAACGACGAGGGCTCGGGGTTAATCCCCGGGCCTTTGTACGTTTGGCTAAACCGCTAAGGCCACGGTACCGTGCTGCCAACGGTTCACGCTAACCCCTCAAAAGCCCATCTTAGACCCATCAACGACCCCTTAGAAACCCCACCGATACCCCGCCAATGCCCAGCTAATACCCATCAAAAGGTTCATGCTTGCCGACGGGGGAGAGTAGCCAAAGAAGGAAATACAAAATTCAAAATGAAAAATGCAAAGTGAAAAGGGCGGAATTAGAGTATAAGATATTAAGAATGAAGAGGTTAATATCTGTTAGATACCGGGCAGATACCTCACCCCTTCCCCCGCTAACGGCAGGGTTCGGTCCGCCCATCCGGCAAACTCAGGGCAGGTCCCGACACCGAGGGGACTTGGGGCTAGGGGCTTGAGGCTGGCGAGAGAAGCCGTAACTCACCCTTCGGTCCATCAATCCGGCAAACTCCCCCGCCGATGGCGGGGTCCAGGACTAGATTTTCAAAGAGCGGGGGAATATAGGGATTTTGTAGGGCGCTGTCGTTCGCCTGGTGCGCCCCACCTCCGGCGGGGTTCCGTGAGATAAACCTTGGAAACAGAGAATGTTTCTCTTAGTTTCTAGCCCCCAATGTCCAAAAGGCTCTGAACCGATACATGATGCTCATTAATGAAGTATCCATGTGATCCCCATCATGGCTGTGGTCCGGAATATGGTTTATATTTCCTTTAATAGTATCGTTAACGATCTCTTGCTGGGGAGTATAACATGCAATCACGTGACTATTGGTTGATTCCGACGACGATGGCTCAATCTTGGACATGTGCTCCCTGCCCGATCTTCACCCGTTCCCGGCGATCCGTCGCTATATTGGACTTGGTGTCCAGGGGTATAATCTGTTTACGAAGTTGCCTCATTGACCAACCGATTAGGCCCCGGGGATAACCAGGTAGTGTACCTGTCTGTAGAAATGGGTAATAATCCATGCTCCTAGAGGGTATCACTGGAGGCTTCATAGCCCTCCTGCTTACACGTCTTTTTACGCCTTTACTCTGCTCCATCGGGCTAAGACTCAAAATTATGGATTCCCCCGGTGGCCGCAAGTGGCATGGGCAACCAGTTCCCTGCGTCGGAGGTCTGATAATCATATTATCGATAATCTTTCCCCTGCTGTTGTTCGTTGATCCAACACCAGCCATGTTGGGCCTCATTGTAGGGGGCGGGATCATCCTTGGCTTGGGTATTATTGATGATACCCATGGTGTGCCCTATTACTTCAAGTTTGCGGTCCAGTTTATCGCCGTGGTTCTGTTCCTCGTGATCTCAGAACAGCATGCCAAACCGGTTGCAATAGTGGGATTCACGCTGGATTTGGGATATCTCTACTACCCGCTTGTCATGATTTGGATGATGGGGGTTATTAATGCCATAAATCTCATCGACGGGCTAGACTCCCTTGCCGGCGGTGTTGGTTTTATTATATTGGCAGTCTTCTCGCTCCTGCTGTATCTTGATGGTAACAGCGGGGCATTCTTGGTTTCCACCATCATGGCCGGTGCTACATTGGGTTTCTTGGGTAGTAATTTGCCCCCTGCCAAGATTTTTCTGGGTGATACAGGATCCCTATTCGTCGGATTCATTGTGGGATCATTAAGCGTCATCTACGGTGTTGGAAATGGCGATGCCCTTTTATTTACCCAACCTCTACTGGTATTGGCTCTCCCAGTACTTGATGTACTTTATGTAATGGCACTTAGGATTAGCCAGAACAGGAATCCGTTCCTGGCGGACCGGAACCACATCCACCATGTGCTTCTTCGCCGGGGTATCCCGGAAATATACGTTGTCCTGATCATTTATATCATGACCGTATCGTTTTGCATACTTGCCGGCTTGTCAACAACCTTACCGAACGGACTAATTATATTTCTATTCTTTTCTCTAGCTTTTCTAACGATCCTTTTACCCCGCCTCCAGCCCGTATTATGGCCCTCGGTAATTGTTCGCTCTTTTTCATTGATAAGCATTAGGCTTACCGCGTTCATCCAGAGGCGCTTGCGCTCCCCATTGTGGGACAGTAGCCCACGGAGCGAAAGTTAGGCCATTTTCGCATTTTTCGAGCAGTTGCCGCCAAGATAGTGAGGAGATATCAATACTGCCCGGGTGCTGATCTTTGTCGCGTTATTGGGATGAAAGGGCTATTGACCATTGACTGCCTCTCAGGATACGTCTTACTCGGATATATTTTAAGCGTCAGATTTAGTTCAAGGTCGTCTTATCCACCGCATCGGTCGGCTCTGAAGAACGATTTTCTTAATTTCAAACCATTCTGCGCGGGATACATCATTGACCATTTGTTTTTCAAAGGCGTTTTTTATAACGACAGCAAAAATCCCGGCCAGACCTCCTAGAATAAGGCTCAGTATCACAATCCTTTTACGCTTCGGGCCACTAGGCGATATGGGTGGAAATGGGGCTTGCAGGACAGTAATAACCGGCTGGTTCCGCTTGAGTTCAAGCTCGACTTGTGTCAATTGAGCCTGAAAATGGCTGTAAAGTTCCGTCTTAAAAGTAACCTGTCTTTTCAAGCGCTCAAGCTCCGTTCGCAACTTGGCTGTTTTCGGCTCCAAATTACTATCAATGAACTTGGCTAGTATTTTCCCCGACTGCGCTAATTCGTGATCAGCTTCGTTTAGCCGGTTTCGGAAATAGGTCAGTTTTTCCTCTGAATTGTAAGTATAAATCCCTTGGACACGTATCTTCAGATGGTCGATGAAGCTTTGGGCGATCTGGGCTGAAAGACTGGGATTCGTTGTTGTGTATGAAATACTCATAACTCCTGACCGGGGGTCAACCTTTACATATAAATTGCCCGCAAGCAATTTCGCAATCCTTTCTTCTTCTACACCTGAGTATATCCGTTCGCTGTTGTCGGTAATGGTATCTTTGCTTGGTGACTTTTTTTTGAAAAATCCTACCAGCGTCTTCGGCAAACCGATGGTAACGCTTTTGAGGCTCTGTGAAAAGCTTCCGAAGGGATCAGGAGGACGATTATAGTATCCTATTAATTTCATGGTTGTATCCAGGTCATCAATAAAGAAGGGACTCTTTGCGACTGCTAACAGAACTTCACGGCTCTTTAAAATATCCGGATATGTTTCAGGTGTGACGCCCACCGTTTGGTCTCCCATATTGACCGCTAGTCTACTGAAAATGGTACGACCACTTAAACCTGGAGTAATTTCCACTTCCCGCACCACCAGTGCGGTGGCGGTGTATAATGATGGGCTCAGCCAAGCGCTCACAGACCCAAGCACAACGAAAACTCCGACGATCGCCAATACGACTTGGCGGTGATGCACCAGGCCCAGGACAATTGTAAAAAAAGATATCCCCATGTCTATTTCATGAGGAATTCCACGTTTATTGTCCTCCTCGGTTCGTCGCCCGGGTTCAGTCATATTGGTACTCATAAAGTCTCGTCATTTTTGTGGGATTAGTCAGGGTTCATTAAGCAAGGATATAGGGGGCACAGGGCATCATGGCCGCAGCTCTTGAATAATCCCCATCATGGTCCTGGCTAAGGTTACCCGATCATACTTTTCTTTTATGGCCCTTTTACCGTTGGCCCCCATTATTTCGCAGGCACTCCTATCTGCCTGTAATTTTCTGATAGCCGCCGCTAAATCTACCGTGTTCTCAGGCCTAATACCAATCCCACACTGATGCTCATTTACGATGCTCAGGCTTTCTCCTCTTGCACCCAAAATTACAGGTTTACCCAGGGCCATGGCTTCGAGAAGTTTGGTTGGGATAACCGACTCAAACAGGGGCGTGTCTCGGAGCAACACTAGAGCAACATCCAAAGCGCTTAGCACTTCGATGGCTCTTTTGTGATATTTTCTCACAATAAATCTAACATTGGATAAGCCTTCGGATTGAGATTTCTCAATTAATTGCGCCTTTTCAGCACCGTCGCCCATGAGCACATATTTAATGGATGGATCGGCCATTGTCAGACGGGCAACATTCAAAATGGTTTCGAGGCTATGGGCCAGGCCGAAGGTTCCGACATATCCGACCAGGAAGGCATCTTGTGGTAGGCCGTACTGAGTACGGATTCTCTCCCTGTTTTGAGGTGATACCATGATATCCGGATGAACACCGTTGGTGATGATGTGGATTTTGTCTCCGCGAATCCCCATATCGATGAGTATTCGCTTGAAGGAATGGGTAACCGAAATAATAACATCGGCCCGGTGGTAGATAAAACGAGCTACCCATACCAGGATTTTGTAGAGCCGTTTACCCCGGGAGACACCCACAGCGACGATAGATTCTGGCCATAGATCGCGCAGCTCGAGGACCAAAGGGCGACGCTTAAGTCTGGCCAAAACCAACCCGGTGATCGAAGTCAGTAATTGGGGGGTTGTAGCAATGACCATATCCGGCTTTTTAACGAAAAGGCCGGCGACGGTAGCAGTCACCATGAAACTGGCAAAGTCGATCGTCCGCCTGACGGTCCCCGCATTGGCCGCGATGTAAGTCCAAACCCTGATCACCCGAAGGCCCTCATGGTTTTCTCGTTGGAAAAGTTTATTTTGATAGCCTTTGAAGACTTTACCGGCCGGAAAATTGGGGGCTCCGGTAACAATGGTGACCGTATTACCCATTTTAACCCATTCCCGGGTATGCTCAAAAGTGCGAATGGCGGCTGCGTTGGTTTCAGGCGGGAAGTTGTCGGTTATGAAGAGAATATGCATCCTAGCGCCACCCGATTGTATAAGTGGCGCCCGCCGGATTCAGGGGAGCGGTCATGACTTTAGTGGGCAATGACATCCCCAATGCCGGGTGATAGGTGGACGGCTCCAGGTCGCCCTGGAGACCGGAAGTGGACCATGTAATTCGGTGCTGATTCAGCCGCAGCGACAGGGATTTTCCAGCGCTTTCCAAGGTTGCAGTCGACGCGATGTCCGGATGCCAGTGGAAGCGGGCAACAGCTTGGGTAGGCTTCCCCTCGATTCGATCTTCGATTTCCAGGCGGTCCGCCAGAAGACGCCAACGGCGATGGTGGATCACCCGTCCCGGCAAGCGGGTATAGCCGTCATGAGCGCAGCTCACAACCAGTCCCGGAGGGCCTTCATCTGCGTAACTCAGGTCAATGGGATGGGCTCGCCGTCCCACCCGGAAGCTGTTCCAGACCTCTGATGAGTCTGTCCCATCGACTTCGACCGTCGTGTGGGCTGCCGTCGACCGTTGCCGGAGCCTTTCAGGACTACTGCCATAACATGAAGTGCCCGAGTTCACGACGACCCTTCGGCCGAACAGGGATAATTCAAAGCTTAAGCTGTCGGCGTGGGCATGACCGGGAAGATAAAGGGGACCGATTTTCCCCACGTCAAGGATGACCACCGCTGCATTGCGGGCCAGCCTGATATAGCCACTGGCCGGCAGACAGGTAAGGCCTTCCTGGGGATCAGCCCCTTCGCCCAGCCCCAAGCGGAGGGCATAGGCCTCTATCTCCGCCGGTTCGGCGCCAACTCCCAGGGCAGCATCGTTGAAGAAGGCAATTTCCCCATCCGGGTGGCACATAACTTTGAGCCAGTATCTCATCTTCTCGATGGCGGCTGTCCACTCACGGTGCAAATTGTGATATTTTGGCGGAAGGGCTCTACTCCCAAAAGTATGCACCAAATTGTGAAGATCGAGGAGGTCTTCCAAGATAATACTATGATACATGGGGCTAAGTTCAAAGTGGCCTCCATCGGACAGAATCTGCTCGGGCACTTCTCTGGCAAGTAGCTGCAATCCCTTCTCGAGCCAGGTGGCGGCTTCGGGTCCATCAAAGAACAAACCGGAAAATACGAGAGCTTTGGCATTAGCGAGGAGGTGATTGCCCAGCAGATGATATTCCAGCCGTCTGCGTAGATGGCGCGCCTGCACCGCCAGACTGGTGACCATATTCGGCGTCGGTTCATTGCCTGCCAGGAGCCACTTGATCCAATTAACGATCCTGAGGGAAAGGGGATAGGGCTCCCACCCATTACCGACGGTAGGGGTGCTCTCATTTATCCAACGGTCTATCAGGGCTATATGCCACTGGTGGCGTTCGCTGGCCTCCCTGGCATTAAGATCATCAAAGTAGTGCAGGTTATACAGCCATAACTTTTTCCAGTCGGGATTATTCCAGGCGCCGGCGTCGGCTATCTGGTGTTCTTCGTTCAGGAAACGGAATCGGGACGGTGAGAGCATACATAGTGGTTTGGCGGCCGGCGCCAGCCACAGGTCTGGATGGGAACGAATAGCGGGGGCGGGACGGAGATCGGGCTTGGGATGGCGCAGATGGAACAAAAGGCGGCCATAGATCTGGACAGGTTTCAGGTAGCGTACTGTATTAAAGAGGCGGATGAGTTCTCCTATCGTAGGAATCGACCTAGTGCCTTCAGGTCCTGGTGCCATACTTATCATGCTACTGGTTGGGTTTCTCTAAGATAGCAATTAATAGAACACGAAACTTCCCAAGAAATGGCACCCCGTTGACCAGGCGCTCATAGAACCAGCCCCAAAAATAAGTTAAAGCCGTTATGCGCATATATTCCGGTCGCCCCTCAATGAGCCTGACGGTAAGTACTCGCAATCCGGCTTTCTCGGCATGGCGGATGATCTGCTTGGACGTGTTCGCCCGGTATCTGGTTGGAAAAGTATCACCACTGGCACGACCCCGTAACCGATTTATCCACTGGTGGAACCAGAGGGGAGACACACGGGCGATAAGTGGCACGTAATGACGACGGTTCGGCGTTTTGGCCAGAAACTTTCCTCCGGGCTTAAGAACCCGTGCCACCTCATGGAAGACAACCTCCGGGGCCAGCAGATGTTCAAGGACGTTGTCAGAAAATACCAAGTCAAAAGTGGTATCCGGGTAGGGGATGGATTCGCCCACGGCCACCTGGGCCTCATCCAGATAAGGATTCTCAAGGACGCGCTCATCCGGGTCAATACCACAGACCCGCGCAACCCTTTTGCGAAAATTCATCATCGGGACAATGCCTCTGCCAGCCCCCAAATCAAGGATTGTGTGATCCTTTTGTAGGATTTTAAGGATTTCTTCCCGGAGAAGCTGGTCGTCCCACCGACTTTCATATCCAGGGTATAACTTGCGGTCCATCCATTGGACAATCCGACCCAACCGTTCCTCCTCCACTACTGCCGTAACTGCCGGGTTATCTCAAGGCTAACCCTGGTAGCCTCCACCAGCTCATCGAATGGGATCGGCAAGGAGCCGTTACACCGGATGGCATCCAAAAAGGCCACTACGGATTGTGTGTTGCCTTTGTCCTGCCGCCAGAGATTCAGCTTCCGAAAACCTCTCCAACCGTAGCCTCGCAGGCGGCGGAAGTTGTCCAGCTGCAGGATGCGACCGTCGCAAAATACTTCCAGGCGCTCTTTGGGAAAAGACCTGTGTCCGTTGGCCAGGTAGTGGACCGTACCAAAGGAACCATCCGCAAATCCCAGGGTGAAGCTCACTTTGTCATCCCTTGTGGCCACAGCGGGTGCGTCTCCCAGCATGATGGCCTGGACCGAAACGATAGGCACGCCAACCAGAAATCGCAGCAGATCGACGAAATGGCACCCCTCCCCGATAATACGGCCCCCACCGACAGCCGGATCATGAGTCCAGGCATCCGGGGGAATCTCGCCTGCGTTTACCGTCATTACCAGGGATTTGGGTGCACTAATACTACTCAGCAGCACCTTCATCTTAACTACCTGCGGAGCAAACCGGCGGTTGAAGCCCACCATCAGCAAGGGTGCCGGCCCCCTGGATTGCAGGCGTTCATAGGTCGATTCGATCTCACCAAGCTCATCCCGGGTTATGGCCAGGGGCTTCTCCACAAAAACATGTTTTCCCGCCTGGAGGACCTGGCAAACAAATCGGGCGTGGCTGTCATGGCGGGTGGCAATGACAACGGCATTAATGTCGGGGTCGGCCAGCAGGCTTTCGGGGTCGGTAGTGTTGGACTCAAACCCGAATTTGCGTCCTGCATACGCCCCGGAAGCGCCGCCACTGGAAGCCACCGTCTTCAGTCGTACC